>JANQGK010000289.1 GCA_028277365.1 Halieaceae bacterium
GGGCCAGGGTTTCAGTCGGCGACTGCCCCACTTTGCGGGTGCCGGTAACCACGACTTCTTCAAGGGTGTTCTGCTGGGCTAGCACTGGCGTTGCCAGGGCCGGGGTGAGTGCGGCTACGGCTGTGGCCAGCACGGTTCTCTTAAGCGGGCGCATAGAAAGTCTCCTCATTAGATTTATGGTGCTTATCGCGCACCTTGCCCGCAGTATTTGGAATTTCGTGGCCGCTGTCAGGAGCTATGAGTGGCAAAAAGTCACAGGCTGCCGCTTAGTTATAAAACTATCATTTGTAATTGGCGGACGGCCAGGCGGGACGCAGCCCGGGGTAGCCCCGGGCGCGTGCTCAGCTATGACTAGTGGGTGGCGGCGTTGTAGAAGGCGCTGCGCTGTTCGGGGCCGGCAGTCTCGATATCCATGGGTTCGATGCCTAGCTGGTTGAACAGTTCTCGGTCGCTGTTTTCCGCCGGGTTGGGCGTGGTCAGCAGTTTCTCGCCATAGAAAATCGAGTTGGCGCCGGCCAGGAAGGCCAGGGCCTGGATTTCCGGGGTCATGCTTTCACGGCCCGCCGACAGCCGCACCATGGAGCGCGGCATGAGGATGCGGGCCACGGCGATGCAGCGCACGAACTCGATCGGGTCCATGTCCTCAGCTTCCGCCAGCGGCGTACCCGGTACCCGCACCAGCATATTGATCGGCACGCTCTCCGGGTGGGTGGGCAGGTTTGCCAGTTGTTGTAGCAGGCCGACCCGGTCCTCGGGCTGCTCGCCCATACCGAGAATGCCGCCGCAGCAGACCTTCATGCCTGCCTCGCGCACCCGTTCCAAGGTATCCAGCCGGTCCTGATAGACCCGGGTGGTGATGATGTCGCCGTAGAACTCCGGCGAGGTGTCCAGATTGTGGTTGTAGTAGTCGAGGCCGGCCTCGGCCAGGGTTTGGGCCTGGTGGTCGGTGAGCATCCCCAGGGTCATGCAGGTTTCCATGCCCAGTGCCTTTACCTGCGACACCATCTCGGTCAGCACCGGCAGGTCGCGGTCTTTCGGTGAGCGCCAGGCGGCGCCCATGCAGAAGCGGCTGGAGCCGGCTTCCTTCGCCTTGCGCGCCGAGGCCACCACCGCCTCGATCTCCATCAGTTCCTCGGTGGTCAGCCCGGTGTCAAAGCGCGTGCTCTGCGGGCAGTAGGCGCAGTCTTCCGGGCAGGCGCCGGTCTTGATGGAGAGCAGGGTGCTGACCTGGACCTCGTTGGGGTCAAAGTGCTCGCGGTGGACCTGCTGAGCGCGAAACACGAGGTCGTTAAAGGGAAGCTTCATCAACGCGGCGATCTCGTCGCGGCTCCAGTTGTGGCGGGTGGCTGAGATCATGGCGTTGCTACCTTCTGTGATGTGAGCAGCAGATGGTAGCCGCGGCCCGAGTGTTGTCAACGTTACCAGTGTCAACACGGTGGGCGTGGGGGCGTCGATACGGAGCCAACGGTGAAACGCTCAAAAGATGCCCGATTTTGGTGCGCGCTAGCTCCGGTCCCGGGTTTTGATGAGGGGAACTCGCTGTAAATGTTCAACCTAGTGGTGTGAATTTTCCACAGTTCTGGCGTGACAAAATGGCATATTCTTCATGGAGGCGTGGCGAAAACATAACGACAAGCCCAAACAGCGCCGGCAAGTGGTCGGGATAGGAGCAGAAGTCTTTAAGCATTCGCAGTCCAGGGTGCTGTGGACCTCTTGTTTATCCCAAAACTAAGAGAATTCCACGGAGACACACATGAAGCCTTTTACACCCAAGAGAATTGCGCTGGCAATCTCTGCTCAGGTCGCTCTAACGGCAGGTATTGCACCCGTTGCAACCGCCCAGGAAGGGGCTGCTCTGGAAGAGGTGGTTGTTACTGGTACTCGTCGCGAAGCGCGCACAGTCTTTGACTCTGCGGCGCCAATCGACGTGATTGGTAGCGACGACTTCCGCAATCAGGGCGGCACTGACATGACGGACCTGATCCGTACCGCAGTCCCCTCATTTAACGTTAACAGTCAGCCCATCAGTGACGCGGCCACGGTTATCCGTCCCGCCAACCTGCGTGGCCTGGCGCCGGACCACACCCTGGTGCTGGTCAACGGCAAACGCCGCCACCGCGCATCCGTTATTACCTGGCTGGGTAACGGCGTGTCCGACGGCGCGCAGGGCCCGGACATTTCGGTCATTCCGTCTATCGCCCTGAAGCAGCTCGAAGTCCTCCGCGACGGCGCGGCTGCACAGTACGGCTCTGACGCCATTGCCGGCGTGATGAACTTCATCCTCAAGGACAACGATTCCGGCGTTACCCTGGAAGCCAAGTACGGTGAGTACAGTGAAGAGGGTGAGAACCTCTACTCTATCGCCGGTAACATCGGCCTGCCGTTTACCGACAGGGGCTTCTTCAATGCCAGCTTCGAATACGGCGAGCAGGAAGACACCGTACGTTCTGTGCAGCGGAACGACGCCCAGGCGCTGATCGACGCCGGTAACACCGACGTAGCCGACCCCGCCCAGATCTGGGGTAGTCCCGAGGTGAATGACGACATCAAGACCTTCTTCAACATGGGTGTTGAGCTGAGCGACAGCGCCGAGGCTTACGCCTTCGGTAACTACGCATACAAGGAAGTGGACGGCGGGTTCTTTTTCCGTAATCCGGATACCCGCGGCGGCGTTTTTGCCACCACCCTGCTGAACCCGAATTATGTTGATGGTGAACCCTTGCCAGGCTTTGAAAACGAGCCTGCCAGCGTGGGCGTCAGATTGGTCGGTGATATCTCAGATTCAGGCACTGGCTGCAGCTCTGAGTTCGTAGGCAGCGTCACCAGCGTGCAGGGCCAGCCGTTTACCTATACCGGCTCCAATCCGAGTATTTCCGACCCTGGCGACCCCAATCGCGATCAGCTCGGTGCGATCATCAGCGACCAGAATTGTTACGTCTTCAATGAGCGCTTCCCCGGTGGTTTCACCCCGCGCTTCGGTGCTGATACTACCGACGCCTCTCTGGTCGCCGGTGTTCGCGGCAACCTGGACAATGGTCTCGGTTACGACGTGAGCGCCAGCTTCGGCCGGAACGACTCGGACTTCTTCATCTACAACACCGTAAACGCATCGCTCGGCCCCAATACGCCGACCGACTTCGATCCGGGTGATTACACCCAGACCGAATACAACTTCAACGTGGACCTGAACTACTCACTGCCGGTCGATGCCTTTGCTTCCGACCTGAACATCGCCGGTGGCTTCGAGTACCGTAATGAAGAGTTCGAAATCACCGCAGGTGACTCGGATTCCTTCAGCTTCGGCCCGCTGGCTACCCAGGGCTTTAGTGCAGCGTCCAATGGCTTCCCGGGCTTCAGCCCGCTGATTTCGGGCGACTGGGATCGCGAGAACATCGCCTTCTACGTTGACCTGGAAGCGGACGTCACCGATCGCCTGTTGCTGGGTGCCGCGTTGCGTTGGGAAGACTTCGACGACTTCGGCAGTACCCTGAACGGCAAGTTCTCCGCGCGCTTCGACGTCACTGATTGGCTGGGCCTGCGGGCTACCTACAGCACCGGCTTCCGCGCACCGACGCCGGGCCAGTCCAACGCGTTCAACGTGTCCACCACGTTTGATCTCGAACTGGGCGACCTGATCAACGAAGGTGTGGTACCGCCGACCAACCCGGTATCCCAGACCCGCGGTGGTACTGAGCTTGAGGAAGAGGAGTCCACCAACATCTCTGCGGGCTTCGTACTGCAGTGGGAGAACCTCAGCCTGACGGTCGACTACTTCAATATCGAAGTGGATGATCGTATCGCCCTGTCTCAGAACTTCACGCTGACTGAGCAAGAGCGTGAAGACCTGATCAACTCCGGTGTAACGGCGGCTGCGAACATTCGCGACTTCCGTTTCTTCGTGAACGACTTCGACACCGAAACCGAAGGTGTTGACGTGGTAGTGACCTACTCGATGGACTGGAGCGCCGGTATCACGGACCTGAACCTGGCCTACAACTACACCGACACCTCCGTGGAGAGCTTCAACCCGGACATCATCGATGCGACCCGTATCGCTGAGTTGGAAGAAGGTCTGCCCGAGTCGCGCTACACCGTAAACGCGACCCACCTGATGGATAGCTGGCGCTTCATGCTCCGCTATAACTGGACGGACGAGTGGTATGACGGTGAAGACTTTGGCAGCGTCGAGTTTGGTGAATCCGTTCCGACCTATGACTCCTACTGGACGATTGACGCGGAAGTGGGCTACACCTTCGAAGAGATCGGCCTGACCCTGGTGGCAGGTGCCAACAACATCACCGACGAAACGCCGGACGAAAACCCCGGTGCCGCCGATGGTGTGGGCAACCGTTACAGTCAGTTCGCCCCGCTTGGCTTCAACGGCGCACTCTACTACGGTCGTCTGATCTACAACTTCTAAGCGGCTACACCGCCTGAAGTAAAAAGGGGCTCCTGCGGGAGCCCCTTTTTCGTTCTAATGGTCCAGTTGCGTAGGGCAGTCGCGACGGAAGCTTAACCGGCATCACCGCCTGTCGACCGAGGCCTTGGCTTACGGGGCCTTGTATACCTGCTTGCCCGCCACCCAGGTGCCCAGCACCCGGTTCTTCCAGATGTCCTGCTCCGGCACCGTGAAGTAATTGTCCCGCACCAGGATGAAGTCGGCGGCGTAGCCCGGCAGCAGGCGGCCGATCACGTCTTCCTGGTGCGCCGACCAGGCCGCCCACTCGGTGAACAGGCTCAGGGTTTCGTCGCGGTTTAGCTTTTCTGAGGGCAGCCAGCCACCCGGGGGCTGGTTATTGCGGTCCTGTCGCGTAACCGCCGCGTGCAGACCGAAGAAGGGGTTGGCGGACTCTACCGGGAAGTCGGAACCGCCCGCCAGGTGGGCGCCACCGTCGAGCAGCTTGCGCCAGGCATAGGCTCCGGCCAGGCGCGCCTCACCGAGCCGGTCACCGGCCATGTTTTTGTCGCTGGTGGCATGCGTGGGCTGGATAGACGCCACCACGCCGATGTCGGCAAAGCGCGGAATATCTTCCGGCCTGACGATCTGTGAGTGTTCGTTGCGATGCCGCAGGCCGCGGCTGTCGTGCTTGTCGATCAGGTTCTCCAGGAAATCCAGCACCCGTGCGTTGGCCTTGGTGCCGATGGCATGAATATTGACCTGGTAGCCCGCCGCCATCGAGCGGTCGATATGCCGGTCGAGCTGTTCATCGTTCACCAGCAGCAGGCCTTTTTGTCCGGGCATATCGCTGTAGTCCTTGAACAGGGCGGCGCCGCGGGAGCCCAAGGCACCGTCGGCGGAAATCTTTACGCTGCGGATGTCCAGCATGCGCGCGGGGTCGAGCAGCGGACCCATCTTGAGGTAAGCATCGTTCGCGGGGTCGAGCACGCTGAGCATGGCGTAGATGCGGATCGGCATCTTGTCGTCTACCCGCAGCGACTGGAAGGCCCGCACTTCCTGGGCACTAATGCCAGCGTCGTGTACCGAGGTCACCCCCAGGCTGGCCAGGTCTTGCATGGCGGTAAGCGCGTAGTTCGCCATGTCGTCATCGGTCACCGGCGGCATTACCTGGTAGACCATGTCCATGGCGTTATCGATCAACACCCCGGTGGCGCGACCGGTTTCATCGCGGATAATCTGCCCACCCTCCGGGTCGGCGGTGTCGGCATCGATACCCGCCAGTTTCAGCGCCTGGCTGTTGGCCCACATGGCGTGGCCGTCGATCCGCTCCAGGGCGACCGCTTTGCCTGCAGACGCTTTGTCGAGGGCGGCGCGGTCCGGGAACTGCTTGCCGGGCCACAGCACCTGGTTCCAACCGCGGCCTCGAATCCACTCCTGGTCAGCGTTCCGCTCAACAAAACGCTTTACCCGCGCGGCAGCATCCATCTCGCTGACGCTGCCCACCAGGTCAACTGCACGCAGCGCGCGGCCGTGAGAGGTGACGTGCCCGTGGGCGTCAATCAGCCCCGGCAACAGAGTGGCGCCGCCGCCGTCGATACGCTCCTCGGCGCTGCTGGACGCGACGCTCCCGGCGTCCGGGTACAGCCGGGTCACCACGCCCTCCTCGAATTCCAGCGCGGCGAAACTGACGCGCTTGCCCTGGTCCATCGTGTAGCCGCTGACGTTGTAAACCAGGGTGGATGCCTCGGCGCCGGCAGCGAGCAAGACGAGAAGCAGGCTGCAGAAGTGTCGGAAACTCATGTCGCTTATCCTGTGTAGCGTTGGGTGATGGAGACAATGTCGGCGGCGTCGACAAGCCGCAGGCCGCGGTCGTGGAACGCGGCCAGGTCCTGCGCTTCCGGGAAGCTGAAGTATTGCCCGCCATCACCCTGGGGGGTGACGGACAGCGAGTCGCCGGCTGCCAGCGCAGCCACGCAGGCTAGCAGTTTTTCGCAGGCGGGTGGATACAAGCCCATGACATGCCACAGGTAAGAGTGTTCCGGTGACACCGTCATTTCCGTATGCGCGATGATGCCGCCGGTGTCGATGCCCGGGTCAGAGATGTAGTGCAGGGTGGTGCCTAGAGTGGTTTCCCCCGCCAGCAGCGCGCGAAAGGTCGCCATAACCCCACGGTAGGTCGGCAGCAGGCCCGAGTGCAGGTTGATCACTCCCAGCCGCGGCAGCGCGATGACGGCTTCCCGCAGGATCCCGCCGTAGCGGATGCTGAGGACCAGGTCGGCGTCCAGGGCGCCCAGCCGGGCGATGCTCTCCGGGCTGTTAACGCGATTCAGTGAGTCGATTGGCTCCATGGTGTGTGAGCCCAGTGCCTTGAAGGTGAGCAGCTCTGCCCGCTTGCCCTGGCTGTCAAGCTGCGGAAAGACCAGTTCGTTGAACAGGGTTTGTTCGCAGAACTTGAGTTCGTTGAGTGGGGCAGGGCGCTGCCCGCCACCGCCCACCGCGTCAGACAGGAAGGACCAGACGCAGTGATTGGCCGCGAGGTTGGGCAGGAGCAGGTTGAGAGCCAGGTTACTGGCGATATCCCGGTTCGCCAGGACGACAATGTTCAAACGCGTTCAGTCTCCCGTAGCAGTGCCAGCCGCCGACGGTATCAGTGCCGCATATCGAGTTGCATGATGATGTCGGTCTGGCGGTCGGTTCAGCGCCGCATGTCGAGCTGCATGATGATGTCAGTCTGGCGGTCGTTCCCCAGCATAAAGTCCTGTTCTCCGACATCCACGAAGCCCTGGCGGTGATAGAACTCAATGGCGCGCTCGTTGAACTCCCAGACCCCCAGCCACAGGGATTGGTAACCCTCGGCCTGGGCAATCTTGATAGTGGTGTGCAGGAGGGTTTTGCCAACGCCGGCGCCGATTTTGTTGGTCTCAGCGTACATCCGTTCCAGTTCCACAGGCCGCGGGCCCGTTACGCAGCCGCGAATGGTGCCCCGGCGCAGCTTGGCATAGCCGGCGGGAATGCCGGTCTGCTCGGCCCAGATAAAGGTGCTGGCGCTGTCTTCCAGCTCGCTGCGAATCCGGTCGACGGCAAAAGCGGCATCCACGTACAGGGACATGTTTTCGGGGGTATTGAAATCGGCGAAGGTCGCAATAAACGTGCGCCGCGCCAGGTCTGCCAGGCGCTCGGCGTCGGTGGGCTTGGCTACCCGGAGATCCAGGGTCACGGGCTGGTTCCCGCGGCGCCCAGCGCCGTCAAGGCCGGCCCGGTGACCCGGTAGCCGACCCAATCCGAGAGCGCCCGGGCGCCCAGGGACTCATAAAAGCGGATGGCCGGCTCATTCCAGTTCAGCACGTTCCACTCGAAGCGCCCGCAGTTCCTGGCTACTGCGATGCCGGCCACGCGCTGCAGCAAGGCCTTACCGGCGCCAATACCGCGCCGCTCCGGGGTGATGTACAGCTCTTCCAGGAAAATCCCGTGTTTGCCCAGCCAGGTGCTGTAATTCATGAAAAAGATGGCGTGGCCGATGGGCTCGCCGTCGAACTCGCACATCAGCGCCTCTACCCGGGAATCCTCGCCAAACAGGCCCTCGCGCAGGTCTGCCTCGGTAGCTTTGACCTCGTGCTCCGCCTTCTCGTAGCGCGCCAGCTCGATCACGAAGCGCATGAGCGTGGCGGTGTCATCGATGGTGGCGGGGCGGATAGTCAACATAGAGGAGGTTTCTGGCGGCGACAGGAACCAGCATAGTCCATCGGTGGTGGGCTGCACAAAAGCACAACAGGCGTGGTCTAGCCACATCAGGCTCTACTATGTTTACGCCGTCAATACTTGAATGCGTGAAAAACATACTGTAGGTTCAAATGCCCGTTTTGAGGAGGTAGCTATGGATACCAGCTTTTCCGCCGAAGATCTCGCGTTTCGCGACGAGGTTCGTCAGTTCTTTGCCACCGAGTGGAGCGACGACATTATCAAGGGGCTCGTGCACCCCGACACCTTTCGGGAGACCATGACCGCGTGGCACCAGAAGCTCTACAACAAGGGCTGGGCGGCGCCCAACTGGCCTGAAGAGCACGGTGGCCCCGGCTGGACCAGCACCCAGAAGTATATTTTCGACTATGAGCGCGCCGCCGCCGGCGCTCAAAGCCTGATGCCTTTCGGCATCCAGATGGTGGGGCCGGTGATCTTCAACTTCGGTAACGAAGAGCAGAAGGCCCGCTTTCTGCCGAAGATCATCGACGGCACCGAGTGGTGGTGCCAGGGCTACTCAGAGCCCGGCGCCGGATCTGACCTGGCCTCGCTCAAGACCAAGGCCGAGCGCGACGGCGATCACTACGTGATCAACGGCGCCAAGATCTGGACCAGCTATGCCCAGATGGCCGACTGGATCTTTTGCCTGGTGCGCACCAGCACGGAAGGCAAGAAACAGGAAGGTATCAGCTTCCTGCTGATCGACATGAAGTCGGAGGGTATCAAGGTCAATCCCATCCACACCATCGACGGTCACCACACCCTCAACGAGACCGAGTTCAACGATGTGCGGGTGCCGGTCGCCAACCTGATTGGCGAAGAGAACAAAGGTTGGACCTATGCCAAGGCCCTGTTGGCCCACGAGCGTACCGGCATTGCCAATGTTTCCGACTCCCAGCGCAACCTGGCGCAGGTCGTCGAGCTGGCGAAGGCGGAAGTGCAGGGCGGCAAGCCCTTGATTGAAGATGCCTCCTTCCAGCGCCGCGTGTCCGATATCGAGATCGAACTGATGGCCCTGGAGTACACCGAGTTGCGGGTACTGGCCTCGGTGGCCACCGGCGGCGCGCCGGGCCCGGAATCCTCCCTGCTGAAGATCAAGGGGACGGAAATCCAGCAGGCGGTCCAGGAGCTGCGCATGGAAGTGGCCGGCTACTACCAGGGTGTGTCGGTGCCGGAAGGCGGTGAAGACCTGAGTGGCCATGAGTTCGGCGACTTCGCCCGCTACCGCTATATGTACGGTCGCGCGGCCACCATTTACGGTGGCTCCAACGAAGTACAGAAAAACATTATCGCCAAGGCCGTCCTGGGCCTGGGCTGAGCGAGCTGAGAGAGGAGACAAATCATGAATTTCGATTTCAGTGAAGAACAGGTCATGCTGCGCGACAGCGTCGCGCGCTACATCCAGGACGACTACGACTTTGATACACGCAATAAAGTGGTCGCCTCTGAAGAAGGCTTCAGCCGCGAGAACTGGCAAACCTTTGCCGAGCTGGGCTGGCTGTCGATCCCCTTCGCGGAAGAGAACGGCGGTTTTGGCGGCAGCCCCGTGGACCTGATGCTGATCATGGAGCAGCTGGGTCGCGGCCTGATTGCCGAGCCCTTCATTCCTACGGTGCTGCTGTTCGGTGGACTCGTGGAAGCGGCAGGCTCCAGCGCCCAGAAGGAAGCCCTGCTGCCGGCGGTGATTGGCGGCGAGCTGCAGGGCGCCTTCGCTTACCTGGAGCGCAAGACCCGCTTCGACCTGAATGCGATCGAGACTACGGCGACCGGCTCCGGCGATAGCTATACCCTAAGCGGCGAGAAGACGGTGGTCTTCAACGGCGCCGCTGCCGACAAACTGGTGGTGTCTGCCCTGAGCGACGGCGGTGTGTCATTGTTCCTGGTGGACGCTAACGCCGACGGCGTGAGCCGCACCAGCTACCGCATGATGGACGGCCAGGTGGTCGCCAATATCACCCTCGACGGCGCGGCCGGCGAGCTGCTGGGCGAGGCCGGCAAGGCCCTGCCTGTTATCGAGCAGGTGGTGGACAACGTGACCCTGGCGATCAGCGCCGAGGCTGTGGGCATCATGGGTCGCCTCAACGAAGTCACGGTCGAATACGCCCGCACCCGCGAGCAGTTCGGCGTGGCCATCGGCACCTTCCAGGCCCTGCAGCACCGTATGGTCGATAACTTCATGGCCTACGAGCAGGCCAGGTCCCTGCTGTACCGCGCGATCTGTGACCGTCTTGAGGAAAAGCCGGATGCCAAACGCAGTCTGCACGCGCTGAAGACCATCGTTGACCGCAGCGGCAAGCACATCGGTGCCGAGTCCATCCAGCTACACGGGGGCATGGGCGTGACCGAAGAAATGTCCGTGGGCCACTACGCCCGCCGACTGATGATGATCAACACCATCTTCGGCAACGGCGACTACCACCAGCAGAAGTTCAGCCAACTGTCCTACGGTGACCAGGCCCAGGAAGCCCCAGCGGCGCCGCGCGCAGTTGACGCTGCCTGATCTCAACACTGAGAATCTCAAGGCCCCTGAAGGGGCCTTTTTTGTGGGAACCAAAATGAGTCCCTGGCACAGACTCCTGGGATTTACAGCGTTATGGGAACAGTGGTGAAGCTCCTCACTTGCCTGGTGACGCTCTGCCTGTTTTGCCTTGGCGGCTGTGTACAGGTGCCGCGATACGGCGAGGCGTTTTCGGAGGATTTGTTGGCAGAGGTGCCTGAAGACAGAGCTCGACTAATTGTATTCAAGCGGAGAAAGGATCTCGAAGCGAGGTACCGGAGTGTTCAGCTTGAAGTCAAAGTCGATGGCTCAAAGGTTAGCGACCTGGTGGAACGTACGTTCTTCGTTTTAGATATCGAACCGGGCGAGCATGAGGTCAGTGCTTCCGTTCCTCTAATGAAACGTCCAGTTAGCGCGCCACTGCTGTTCGGCGAAAAGCTGTTGCAGCTGAACTTTGAGGCTGGAGAAGTTTACTTTCTACAATACCAAGTGGACGCTGAACCACTGCGCAAAGACTACAGCAGCCTCGATCCTGCGGCGGAGTATCAGGGATTCCGTGACGTCACTTTCGCGGCCGTCGGTCGGGGGCTTGCGCTGAAGCGAATTAAGGACTGCTGGGCGTTCGAGGGGCTTGTGCCCGAGCCATAGAGTTGGGCTTTTGAATATCCCGCCCAAGAAAGGTGTCATTGTCCTTTTCTTTTATGCACCGTGGGCTTCTTTATTTTAGACTGGCCTCCTGGTGTTGAGGGAGGCAATGCGAGGATGATGGCGCTTAAGCAGAGTCTGTTCCTACTATTCGCGGCAGTGTTATTGGCCGGCTGTGCGAGTGACCAGTCTGCAGGTGTGGTCGATTTCCAGTTCGATCAGTCAGCTAGGTCAGGCAGCACGTACTTTGCCACGACTCACAGTGTCACAGTGGATCTCGCCGAGGATGCCCTTGAGCCCTCCTTTCGATCCGTCATTCAGTACTGTCTCGAAGATACTCGATTCAACTGTACGTTACTGAATTCGGAATTGGCGAAGAGGGGGTCTGTCTCAGCTACGCTCCGTGCCAGAATTGACCCCGAGGGCGTGGAACAGATTGTTGTCCTGGCCGCGCAAGATGGCCTGGTCTCAAATAGATCAACCGCCGTCGAAGATCTAGCTGAACCGATCATTGATATGGAAGCGCGCCTCTCCATGCTGGAGAAACATCTCGCCAGTCTGGCCGAGTTGCAAGAGCGCTCTGCGAATGACGTAGATTCTTTGCTGAAGATCACGGCTGAAATCGCCGAGGCTCAGTCAGAGCTGGAGAACCTCCGGGGTGAGCATGCGTACCTTAAGCTTCGCACTGACCTGGATGAAGTGACTATCCGATTCGGCAGCTATCAAAACCGCTCCTTCTTCTCTCCAATAGTCCGGTCATTGCAGCGTTTTCTCGACGACCTCTCCGAGGGAATTGCACAAGCCATCACCGGTTTTGCCTTCCTCCTACCATGGCTCGTCATCCTGGTACCAATTGCGGTCGGGGTTCGCAGGCTCCTGCGTCGAAGCAAGTAGAAATCGTAGGCGAGCTTAGCCGTCCAGCACCGCACGCGCTACCAGCTCGCGCATGATTTCCGAGGTGCCCCCGTAGATGCGCTGGATGCGGGCGTCGGCGTACATGCGGGAGATGGGGTATTCCTTCATGTAACCGTAGCCGCCGAACAGCTGCAGGCAGCCATCGACCACCCGACACTGAGCTTCGGTGGAGGCCAGTTTGGCCATGGACGCAGTGGACGCGTCCAGGCGGTCGGCGTTGAAGGCATCGATGCACTCGTTGATGAACGCCCGATTGAGCCGATATTCAGTCTGCATGTCGGCCATGCGGAAGCGGGTGTTCTGCAGCTTCGACAGCGGCGCACCAAAGGCCTCGCGCTCGTTGACATAGTCGGCTGTCATGCCCAGCGCGCCTTGCATGGCGGCGACAGCGCCCACCGCCAGGCCCAGGCGTTCCCGGGGCAGTTCGGTCATCAGGATGATAAATCCTTTATTCAGCTCTCCCAGCAGGGCTGAGTCGGGTACCCGCACGTCCTCATAGAATAGCTCCGAGGTATCTGCCGCGTGCAGGCCCAGCTTTTCCAGGTTGCGTCCGCGGCTGAAGCCGGCCTGGCTGGCGTCTACCAGAAACAGGGACAGGCCGCGGGAGCCCGGCGCATCCGGGTCGGTGCGGGCCACCGTAATGACCACGTCGGCATGCTGACCGTTGGTGATGAAGGTCTTGGAGCCGTTGATCACCCACTCGTCGCCGTCTTTTTTCGCCGTGGTGCGCACCCCCTGCAGGTCGCTGCCGGCGCCGGGCTCGGTCATGGCGATGGCGCCGACGCATTCGCCGCTGGCCATTCTCGGCAGGTAGTTTTGTTTCTGCTCCTCGGTGCCGTGGTTGAGGATGTAGGGTGCGACAATGTCAGAGTGCACGCTCATGTTGCCACCCAGCGAACCGTAGCCGGGGCGTATGAACTCCTCGCAGATCAGCATGCTCATGTCGAAGCTGCCGCCGGGGCCGCCGTACTCTGCGGGGACGTCGGCGCACAAAAAGCCCGCTCCGCCGAGTTTGTTCCAGACTTCCCGCGGCATGATCTCGTCACGCTCCCACTGTTCATAGTGGGGCGCCACCTCACTTTCGATAAAGCGGGCCACCATGTCGCTGAGGACCCGGCGCTCTTCCTGGCTGAATTCTGCAATTGCGCTCATGGTGCTACCTCGTATTTTTGGTCTTTGCCGCTAGTTGCGGATCGCCTCGCGCAGGGCGGACTCGATAGTCGACGTGGTCTGCACGGAGCCCAGCTCGATGCCCAGTTCGGTAATGGTCTGGGCAATGGCCGGTGAGATTCCCGAGATGATGGTCTTGCAGCCCATCAGTACTGCGGCTTTGGCAATTTTGATGAGATGGTTGGCCACGGCGGTGTCCACTACCGCCACGCCGCTGATGTCCAGCATCAGCGTGTGGGCGCGGTTGTCGACAATGCTGGCCAAGGCCTTGTTCATGATGTCGCCGGAGCGGCGTGAGTCGACGATGCCGACGATGGGCGCGAACAGCACGCCCTCCCAGATCTTGGCCACCGGGGTCGACATCTCCAGCATGGCCAGGCTGCGATTCTGCACTTCCCGGGTGATGTCGGTGGCAAACTTGAGGATCTGCACGATCTCCCCGTCTTCGTTGTAAACCGGGTTGTAGGAGGCCTGCAGCCAGACCTCGTAGCCGTCCCTGCTGACCCGCTTGAACTCGCCGGTCATGGGCTTGCCCTTGCCCAGGTTTTGCCAGAACTCCTCGTACTCGGGAGACTCGGTGTAGCTGGGGTTACAGAATATGCGATGGTGTTTGCCGACCACCTCGTCCTTGTCGTATCCCATCAGGTTGAGAAACAGGGTGTTGGCGTCGGTGATGGTGCCGTCCAGGTTGAATTCACAGACGGCCTGGGAGCGGTCCAGTGCTTTGACGATGCTGTCGAACTTGGCGCTCTGGCGCTTATCTTTCGTGATATCGGTGGCGAACTTCACCACCTTGCTGGGTTTGCCGTCGGCGTCAAATACCGGGTTGTAGGAGGCGCGCAGCCACACCTCGCCGCCGTCCTTCGTGACCCGCTTGAACTCGGCGCAGGCGAAGTCGCCGCGGCCGAGTTTCTCCCAGAACTCGCGGTACTCGTTAGACGCGGCGTAGTCGGGTTTGCAGAACATGGCGTGGGACTTCCCGACAATCTCCTCCAGCGTGTAGCCAAACAGGTCGAGGAACTTCTGGTTGGCTTTAATCACGGTGCCGTCGAGCTCAAACTCGATAACGGCCTGGGCCCGGTTCAGGGCCGTATAGACGGCCTGCAGGTCCGAAACCTCGGTCAGGTCGGTGGCTTGCTTACCCATTGGAATCAGCCTTTTGCAAACGGGGGCTAGAGCCGATAAGAATATCCTATTTCCAGGAGTCTGGCAGAGGCATGGGCGGCGTGGCGTGCGCTAGTCGCTGTCGAAGAATATCTGCTCGATGGGTACTTCGAATAGCCGGGCGATCTTGAAAGCCAATGGCAGCGAGGGGTCGTAGCGCCCGGTCTCAATGGCGTTGACGGACTGGCGGGAAACATCCAGCGCCTCCGCCAGAGTCCCCTGGCTCCAGCCGCGGGCACCGCGCAGCTCTTTTAGTCGGTTTCGCAAGACAGTGAATCGCCTCGTTGCCGCGCTTGGTAGAAGGCTGCGATGCCATAGCAGGCGAAGAAGGTGGGAACCACCAGCATCATTACCGACACATACTCCCACTTTGGGATCACCTGGTACTGTTCAAGGAATCCCCAGAAAAATGTGATCGACAGGGTGATGGCGCCCCCGGTCAGCAGGGCCTCAGACTGATTCCTGCGAGTGTACTCATCGGTCTCCCTCAGAAAACGCGCCATCACCCAGAACACGACCACTATCGGCAGCGCGTTAATGACTGCCAATGTTGCAAACAACCAGGTGGCGGGCGCGTCCAGGGACGCCAGGTAGTAGGGGCCTGCGAAGCACAGGATGCCATACAGCACCATGACAGGCAGGAAAACACGTAGGTACCTGCGGTTGGCCTGGCGGAAACTGACGTTGTTCATAATAAGCTCCCAAGCTCGAGGATGAGCGGCTCTCTATCCTGATGTAAAGTGTCCTTTACATTAGTCGTTCTATTCGGGCCTGTCAAGGAACCTTGACAGGCAGCCAGGGAGCCCCTGGTCAATGCAACACAGATGGCTTGCTCCCGCGTATAACTTGCGACTAAGTTCATCCACTTCCGTACAACGAGTCACCTAATGTCTTTGGAAAAACGCGTTCTCGTGCTCTTTGCGCACCCCTCCCTGGAGCGATCCGAGGTCAACCACGATCTGCTCAACGCCACCCGCAGCGTCGAGGGAGTGACCCTTATCGATCTGTACGCCGAGTACCCCAGCTTTCGCATCGATATCGACTGCGAGCAGCAGCGGCTCAGAGACCACGACGTGGTGGTGTTCATGTTTCCCCTGTACTGGTATTCCACGCCGGCCATCCTCAAGGAGTGGCAGGATCTAGTGCTGGAGTATGGCTTTGCCTACGGCCATGAGGGTACTGAGCTCCAAGGCAAGTGGTTCCTGTGTGCCTTCACCGCGGGCGGCCGTGAGAGCGCCTACCGCGAGCAAGGCCACAACCACTACAACATTCGCGAATTGCTGCGACCGCTGGAGCAGACCGCTACCCTGTGCGGCATGCACTACCTGCCGCCCTTCGGCCTGTTTGGTGCCCGCTCGGCGCTGGAGGAGGGGCGGGTGGCAGCCCACGTAGAAGGTTGGCGCCGCCTGCTGGGCCAGCTTCGCACCGGTGAGCTTGAACCCCGGCGGGCCCGGGAGTTTGAACAGCTACAGCACTACCTCGAGCAGGCGGAGGTTACTCAATGACCGGGTACCTGCTGAGCGCGTTTATATACCTCTGTGCTGCCTGCATTGCCGTACCTGTAGCCAAGCGGCTGGGCCTGGGCTCGGTGCTCGGTTACCTGGTGGCGGGTGTGGTCATCGGCCCGGTACTGGGCCTGGTGGGCAGTGAGACCACCGAAATCCAGCATTTTGCCGAGTTCGGCGTGGTGATGATGCTGTTCCTGGTGGGCCTGGAGCTGGAACCGCGCATGCTGTGGACCATGCGCACTCGCCTGCTGGGCCTGGGCGGGCTGCAGGTGTTGGCCACTTCGGCCCTGTTTGCCGGCGCTGCACTGTTGCTGGGGCTGGGCTGGCGTCAGGCGATAGCCATAGGCCTGCTGCTGTCGCTCTCGTCCACCGCCATCGTGCTGCAAACCTTCAGCGAAAAAGGCCTGGGCGGCACCGAGGGCGGGCGCTCCGCCTTCTCGGTGCTGCTGTTCCAGGACATCGCAGTGATTCCCATGCTGGCGCTGATCCCGCTGCTGGCGGCGCCGGGCCTGCTGAGTGACAGCGACCACGGGGCGGGCCACGGCGAGCTGAGCCTGGTGGCGCACCTGGACGGCTGGGCCTACGCCCTGGTGGTGGTCGGCGCGGTGGCCGCGGTGATTGGGGTGGGGCATTTCCTCAGTCGCCCGCTGTTTCGCTTCGTGGCGGAAACCGGCCTGCGCGAGGCGTTTACCGCCACCACCCTGGCACTGGTGATCGGCATAGCCGTGCTGATGAGCCTGGTGGGGCTGTCACCGGCGCTGGGCACTTTCCTGGCCGGGGTGGTGCTGGCCACCAGCGAATTCCGCCACGAGCTGGAAACCGATATCGAGCCCTTCAAAGGCCTGTTGCTGGGCTTGTTTTTTATCACCGTGGGTGCCGGCATTCAGTTCCCTGTGTTGCAGGAAAATCTCGCCGTGGTGCTGGGCCTGACCGCCGGCGTGATGCTGGTGAAAGGCCTGATTCTGTTCGGTCTGGCGATGCTGTTTGGCATTCGCCGCAGCAACGGCTGGCTGTTTGCCCTGAGCCTGGCCCAGGCCGGCGAATTCGGCTTCGTACTGTTGAGCTACAGCCAGCAGAACCACGTGCTCGAGGGCGAGCTGGTCTCGGTGCTGGCGCTGGTGGTGGCGCTGTCGATGTTCCTCACGCCGCTACTGTTCATTCTCTACGACGCGTTGGTCATGCCCCGCTACGAGGACAACAGCGGCCAGCGCGAGGCCGACCACATCGACAGCCGCGGACCGGTGATTGTCGCCGGCAGCGGCCGTTTCGGACAGGTGGTCAACCGCCTGCTGCGGGCCAACAATATCGGCACGGTGGTGCTGGACCGCAACCCGGCCCAGGTGCAGAACCTGCGGAACGTCAAAATCCCCAGCTACTTCGGCGACGCCACCCGGCCCGACCTGTTGCATTCCGCCGGCATCGAGGAGGCCAGCCTGTTCGTGGTGGCCATTGACGACCGCGCCCAGGCGGTGGAGCTGGTCAAGCACCTCAAACATGCCCACCCGAAGCTGCCGGTACTGGTGCGGGCCTTTGACCGGCTGCACCACTACGAACTGGAGGACGTCGGGGCCGACTTCGTGGTCTATGAGGCCTACCATTCTGCGCTGGAAATGGGCACGGAGGCCCTGCGCAGGCTGGGCTACCACCCGTTCCGGGCCGAGAAGCTGCGGGTGGCCTTCGACGAGCAGGAGCGCCGCGGTCGCGCCAAGCTTTATGAGGCCTGGCGCGAAAAGAGCGAAGGCGAGAAGTACGGCACCACCCACACCGAGCTGTATATCCAGCTCAATGAAACCATGGCGCAGATCATGCGGGCCGACCGGGATGACGGCCATACCCGCCTGGAGCGGGGCTGGACGCCGCCCCCCAGGGGCTATTCCGACAAGCTCGCCGACGTTGACCCGGATGCCGGCGGCAGCGGCGGCGCTTGAACCGCCCAAAAACATACTGTAAGTTCAAATCCCTTTTCTTCCGGGCCGCCACGCCCGTCACGACACAGGAGCATTCGCCATGAAGCTGGGCTTTTTGATGGGGTATTCCGGCAAGCAAATCCACGTACCGATTGATCTCATCAAGCATGCGGAAAGCCTCGGCTACGACTCCGTGTGGACCGCGGAAGCTTACGGTTCCGACGCGGTGACGGTGGCCACCTGGGTACTGGCCCAGACCGAAAAGATTCGCGTGGGCACCGCCATCATGCAGATGCCGGCCCGCACCCCGGCCATGTGCGCCATGACCGCCATGAGCCTGGCGCAGATGTCCAACAACCGCTTCATCGTCGGCCTCGGCGCCTCCGGCCCGCAGGTAGTGGAAGGCTGGCACGGTGTGCCTTACGGCAAGCCCATTACCCGCACCCGCGAGTACATTCAGATCATGCGCAAGATCATGGCCCGGGAAGGCCCGGTGGAGTTCGACGGCGACATCTACCAGATGCCCAACAAGGGCGAGGGCACCACCGGACTGGGCAAGCCGCTCAAGTCGATCCTCGAAGGCAACAAGGACATTCCCATCTACACTGCCTCCATCACCCCGGCCGGCCTCAAGTGCGCCGCCCAGGTGGCCGACGGCGTATTCCCGGTGTGGATGGACCCGGACAAGTACAGCCTGTTCGCAGACGATTTCAACGCCGGTTTCGAGAAGGCCGAAGGCGATAAAAGCCTCAAGGACTTCGACGTGGCGCCGTTTGTTTCGGTGGCTATGAACGACGACCTGGACGCCGCCTTCGATTCCCTGCGCCCCTGGCTGGCGCTCTACATCGGCGGCATGGGCGCCAAGGGCAAGAACTTCTACAACGACTACGCCACCCGCCTGGGCTACGGCGACGCCGCCGAGCAGATTCAGGACAAGTATCTGGCTGGGGACAAAATGGAAGCCGCGAGCCTGGTGCCCAACGAACTGTTGGACGAGGTGGCCCTGGTGGGCCCGGCAGACCGTATCCGCGAGCGCCTGTCGCGCTGGAAGGAGGCTGGCTCACGCGGTGAAGTGGGCAGCATGCTGGTCGGCGCTCAGGACCCGGCGGTACTGGAACTGCTCGCTGACGAGATCCTCTGATGCAGGTCGGTGGTAAGGTCGTTGTCGTCACCGGTGGCGCCAACGGTATCGGCAAGGCCCTGTGCGAACGCTTTGCAGCGGAAGGTGCGAAGCTGGTCGCAGTTGCGGACCTCGAGGCAGACAATGCCCGCGTGGTGGCTGAGGCCGTCGGCGGCATAGCCTTTGGCGTCAATGTGCGCGACGAGGCCGAGATCAAGGCCATGGTCGACAACATCCAGGCCGAGCACGGCCCGATTGATCTGTTCTGCTCCAATGCCGGCATCATCGCCACCGACGGCGAGCCCTGGT
>JANQGK010000338.1 GCA_028277365.1 Halieaceae bacterium
AGGGGAAGGAGGGAAGCGGGGAAGGGTACGGATATCATAAGCAATAGTCCAGTCCTTTGTCTCAAAGCATGAACATGTATGTTTGTCTTTCAGGCATTACTACTTTCACGCCTACTGTGCCGGCAAGGCGGGCATTGAAGCGATGATGCGCAATGCCGCCGACGAGTACGGCAAGGAAGGGCTGCGCTTCAATGCCATCCGGCCCGGATTCATCGCCACCGAGATCATGGCCGGCATTCCCGAGGACAGCGATACCTACCTCTCCTATATCGAGAACACGCCGATGAACGACGTGGGTCAGCCCGAAGACGTCGCCGAGCTGGCCCGCTTCCTGATCGGGCCGGAGTCACGCTGGATTACCGGTCAGTGCATCAATGTCGACGGCGGCCACAGCCTGCGCCGGGGCCCTGACTTCTCCAGCTTCATTGCCTGATCGTTCGCGGTGAGTGAGTACCCGGGCCTGACCCGCACCCAGTCCTCATTACTGGTATTCAGCCTGCTCACGGTGGCCATCGGTCAGTCGCTGGTGTTCGCGCTGCTGGCACCGTTGGGCCGAGAGGTGGGCATGGGCGAGGTGCAGGTCACCTCGATCATCGCCGTCTCAGCCATCATCTACGGCTGGATCTCGCCCCGCTGGGGGCGCTACAGCGACCATAGAGGCCGCAAGCCGGTGCTGCTGATCGGCCTCAGCGGTTTTACCATCGGCATCGTGTTTTTTGCCAGCGTATTCCAGGCCGGGCTTATGGGGCTGCTGGTGGGCACGCCGCTATACCTGCTGGCCATCGTCGCGCGCTGCAGCCAGTCGTCGATCATGGCGGCCACACCGCCGGCCTGTTCCGCCTACACCGCCGACCTGACCCCGCCGGACCAGCGCATGCGCGCCATGGGCCGCCTGGGAGCCGCCAACAGCCTGGGCATGATCCTCGGGCCCGCGGTGTCCGGCGCCCTGGCTACCGTGGGCCTGCTGGCGCCGCTGTATTTTGCGGGCCTGCTGACCGCCAGCGCCGCGGTGCTGGTGTGGGCGAAACTGCCTCCAATTCCGGCGGTGGCGCGCAAGTCCCATGCCGCGCAGGCGCGGCTCCGCTATCGCGACCCGCGCATCGCCCGCTACGTGGCCACGGCGGTGGGGATGTTCTCGGGCTTCGGCGCCATTCAACAGACCCTGGGTTTCAGCATCCAGGACAAGCTGCAGCTGTCGGGTATCGAAACCGCCCAGTACACCGGCGGCGCCTTTATGGTGTCTGCCACCTTCGCCTTTGTCTCACAGCGAGTCTTGATCCAACGCCTCAAGCTGCCGCCGGATCAGTTCATCCTGGCGGGACTGGCGGCTCTGCTGCTGGCTGCAGGCTTCGTAGGCAGTTTTACCAGCATCGGCTACCTGGCGGTGGGCATGGCGTTGATAGGGCTCGGCACCGGCATGGCCATGCCCAGCATCATGGCAGCGGCATCGATGGCGGTGTCCCCTGAGGAACAGGGAGCGGTGGCCGGCATTGTGGCGTCCTGCCCGGCCATCGGCTTCGTGGTGGGTCCGGTGGCAGGGGGCATCCTCTACCAGTACAGCCCGGCCTGGCCCAGCGCTTTTAGCGGCGCGGTATTCATTCTAGTATTCGTGCTGATGCGACTCAGCCGGAGACACACCGCATGAAAGACACACTGGCGCAGCTGCAGGACCAGATCGCCGCCCGGCGCAGCGCACTGCTTGAGGAGTATTCCGAGTACGACCTGCACCAGCTCCGCGTTGCCGTCAGGCGCCTGCGCGGGCAGCTGCGTTTCGAGCCGCACCCGGACGCATGGCAGCTACGCAAGGAGTGGGGCTTCCTGATCAGCCAGACCAACCCGGCCCGCGACTGGGACACCCTGTTCGCCCGCATCGAGGAACTCCCCGAGGACCAGCAACCGGTGGGACTGATATCCGCCGTCGAGCGCCACCAGCAAACGGTCTGGGACGGTGTCATCTCCTCGCTACGCGACGCCCAGTGGCAGACCACCGCCCGGCGGCAGCAGGCGTATATCGATAACCATGTCGAAGAAACGCGGGCGCCGCTTGAGCAGAAAAAGAGCATTCAGGAGGCCGGTATGCGCGTCAACATGGCCTGGAATTACGCCGAAAAAAACGATGAACCACGGGCCTGGCACAAGCTGCGCATTGCCATCAAGGACCTGCGCTACAGCCTGGACTCGCTCTCGCAAACGGAGGTCGATGAGCCCATCGAACTGAGCAAGCGCCTGCAGGACCTGCTCGGCACCTGGCACGACAGTATCATTCACCGCGGGCTGTTGAAGCTGGTTGACGCCGATCTGGCCCCAGACGAGAAAGCCGCCAAGGCTGCTGTTAAGGGACTGGACACAGACCTCTTCGCCGAGGGCATGAAGGCCCTGAAGGAAACCCGCCACGTAATGGCGGCTCGCCGGCAGCTGCTGGAGCGCACCCGGCAACTCTAGGCGCTGCGCCGCTCAGGATTCGACCAGGATCTTCTCAAGCGCTGTGCGGATCGGGGCGGGAATCGGCACCGACCGGTTGGCGGCGCGATCGACAAACACGTGCACGAAGTAGCCGTGGGCGGCCGGTAGCTGCTCACCCTCTCGGAAAATACCGATGCCGTACTGCACGGAACTGTTGCCCAGGCGATCGACCCGCAGGCCGCCGTCTATGCGCTCGGGGTGGGCAAGCGAACTCAGATAATCGCAACCGGAACTGACCACATAGCCGACGACCGGGTCATCCGGGATGCTCATACCGCCCTCGGCGATCAGGTAGTTGTTCGCCACCGTGTCGAAGTAGGAGTAATACACCACATTGTTGATGTGGCCGTAGATATCGTTGTCACTCCAGCGGGTGGTGATGGGGTAGAACACCCGGTAATCAGCGCGAGTGGGGCTAGAAGGCGGCACGGTAGATTTCCAGCGCGTCAGCCTCGGCCACCTCGCGGGGGTTGTTGACCAGCAGGCGCTGCTGCTGCATGGCGTCGGCAGCCAGCATCGGCAGGTCCGCCTCCGGCACATCGGCCTGGGACAAGGTGGCCGGGAGGCCGGTATCGCGAATGATGGCTTCCAGTGCCGCGACCAGCGCCTGGGCGCTGTCCTCACCGGCCACGATCTGTGCGAGTTCGGCATACAGCGGCGCGGCCTCGGGCATATTGAAGCGCAGCACCGCGGGCAGCACCAGGGAGTTACTGAGGCCGTGAGGAATGTGGTAATGCCCGCCCAGCGGGTAGGCCAGGGCGTGAACGGCGGCCACCGGCGCGTTGGCAAAGGCCTGCCCCGCCAGCATAGCCCCCAGCAGCATATTGGCGCGGGCCTCGCGGTTTTCGCCCTCGTGGACGGCGGTGCGGATATTGCCCGACAGCAGGGACAGCGCCTGGCGCGCCAGGTTGTCCGACAGAGGGTTCTTCTTGTGTGCCGAGGTATAGGCTTCGATCGCGTGCACCATGGCATCAATGCCCGTCATGGCGGTTACCCGCGGCGGCAAGCCCAGGGTGAGGTCCGCATCCAGCACGGCCACATCGGGCAACAGCACGCGCGACGACACGCCGGCCTTGGTGGTTTCGCCAGTGGTGACCACCGCCACCGGCGTGACCTCGGAGCCGGTACCGGCGGTGGTGGGCACCAGCACCAGCGGCAG
>JANQGK010000321.1 GCA_028277365.1 Halieaceae bacterium
GGCCGGTCGCCAGGACAAACGCATGGCCGCGCTGTTGGACTTGGCCGTTAACCAGGGCATCGCGACGCAAACCGTCCCCCGCGCGACTCCCGCAGCACCTCGGCCACCACGCCCTGGTGGCGACCGAACACTTTCTGATCGAGTTCGGCGCGGGGGACGGTTTGCGTCGCGATGCCCTGGTTAACGGCCAAGTCCAACAGCGCGGCCATGCGTTTGTCCTGGCGACCGGCCTGCACCCACAGACGCTGGATACTGCCGGGCTCCCGCCGCAGCAAAGCATCTACCGCGTGGATGCCGTAGACCTGCTCCATTTACCGGCGGCGCCGCATGCCGGAGCGGCTGGGGCCGCCCTTCTTTTTCGAGGCGGGCTTTTTGCCCGGCTTGCCACTGGATTTCTTGCCCTGCTGCTTGCCGGATTTCTTTCCCGGCGCCTCGCGACGATTCTCGCGACGACTTTTAGCCTCCAACAGCTCCAGGTCGACTTTCTTCTCGTCGAGGTCAACCCGTGCCACCTGCACAGTGACCTGGTCGCCCAGGTTGAAGCTGCGGCCGCTGCGCTCGCCCACCAAGCGCTGGCGGCCGCGATCGAAGTGGTAGTAATCGGCGGGCAGCGCGCTGATGTGCACCAGGCCCTCGATATAGAGCTCAGACAACTCCACGAATAGGCCGAAGCTGGTCACCGCCGCCACCACGCCTTCGAAGGTGTCGCCGACGTGGTCCTGCAGGAATTCACACTTGAGCCAGGCATCTACCTCGCGGGTGGCATCGTCGGCGCGGCGCTCGGTCATCGAGCAGTGCTCACCCAGGGCCAGCATGTCGCCGAAGTCGTAGGGAAAGATGCGCTTCACCGGGATCGGCTGAGCATCTTCCCGCACTACCCGCTTGCTGGGCAGGTCGGAGCGGATCACCCGGCGGATTCCCCGGTGCACCAACAGGTCCGGGTAGCGGCGGATGGGTGAGGTGAAATGAGCATAGGCCGGGTAATGCAGGCCGAAGTGGCCTTTGTTCTCTGGCTGGTACGCCGCCTGGGACAGTGAGCGCAGCAGCATGGTCTCAATGATGTGGGTATCCGGCCGGTCGACGATTTGCTGCCGCAGCTGCTGGTAGTCCATTGGCGAAGGAGTCTCACCGCCGCCGATATCCAGCCCCAGTTCGCCGAGGAAGCTACGCAGGTTCTCGAGCTTTTCTTCGCCGGGCCCCTCGTGCACCCGGTAGAGGATGGGCAGCTTGTGCTCCTCGAAGAAGCGCGCGGTGGCCACGTTGGCGCACAGCATGCACTCCTCGATCAGCTTGTGGGCGTCGTTGCGCTGTACCGGCACAATGGATTCGATCTTGCGCTGGGCGTCGAAGATGATGCGGGTCTCCGTCGTCTCGAAGTCGATGGCGCCACGCTTGTCGCGCGCCTCCCGCAGCGCCTTGTAAAGGCCGTGCAGGCGCTTGATATGGGGCACCACGGCCTTGTCGACATCGGGGTGGCTGCCGGTTTCGATCACCTCACCCACCTGGGTGTAGGTGAGGCGGGCGTGGGAGTGAATCAGCCCCTCATAAAAATGGTAGCTGGAGATATTGCCGACCCGGGAGATTTCCATCTCGCAAACCATGCTAAGCCGGTCGACCTTGGGCATCAGCGAGCACAGGCCGTTGGAAAGCGCCTCCGGCAGCATCGGCACCACCCGCTCGGGAAAGTACACCGAGTTGCCGCGGTTCAGGGCTTCTTCGTCCAGGGCTGAACCCGGCCGCACGTAATGGCCCACGTCGGCGATGGCCACCCACAGCCGCCAGCCGCCACTGCGGCGTTTCTCGCAGTACACCGCGTCGTCGAAGTCGCGGGCATCTTCACCGTCGATGGTCACGAAGGCCAGGTCGCGCAGGTCTACCCGGCCCCGCTTGTCGGCTTCGCTGGGCTGGTCGGCCAGGGCGGCGGCTTCCTTCAGCACCGCCTCATTCCATTCATGGGGGATGCCGTGGGAGCGAATCGCCACGTCGATTTCCAGGCCTGGGTCCAGGTGTTCACCCAGCACCTCGGTGACGCGGCCCTTGGCGCCGAGCTGGCGGGAGGGGTAGCTGGTGAGCTCGGCCACCACGATCTGCCCGTGGCGGGCACCGTTCTTTGCATTGGGTGGGATCAACACATCGTGGTTGATGCGCGGGTTGTCGGGGATGACCGCGCCGATGCCGCCCTCCTCATAGTAGCGGCCCACTATCTCAGTGTTGGCGCGCTTGAGGACTTCGACGATCTTGCCCTCCCGGCGGCCGCGGCTGTCGATGCCGGATTCCCGCACCAGGGCCTCGTCGCCGTCAAACACCAGCGCCATCTGCCGGGCGCTGAGATAGAGGTCATCGCTGCCGTCCAGCGGCGACAGGAAACCGTAGCCGTCACGATGGCCGATCACGCGGCCGTGCACCAGATCGAGCTTGTTGACCAGGCCGTAGGCGCCGCGGCGGTTCACCAGGAGTTGGCCGTCGCGCTCCATAGCACGCAGGCGACGACGAATGGCCTCCTGGTCCTCATCGCTGCTGACGTGCAGGCGCTCGCAGATCTGGCCGTGGTTGAGCGGGTGGTCCGCGTCCGACAGCAATTGCAGGATCAGTTCGCGACTGGCAACGGGGTTTTCGTAGCGATCGGCTTCGCGTTCGGCGTGGGGATCGGCGGGCGGAGTAGCGGCTTTGCGGCCGCGGGCTTCTGATTTCTTGGACATGTGGCGGGCAGTATACGGCAGGATTGACATTCCGTCTGTGGAAAAGTAAAGTTCGCGCCCTCTGACGGTTTCAGCCTCCGAACGAGTCTAACCGTCAGCAGTCAGCAGACCTGTTTCTGCTTCTGCCCAGGTGGTGAAATTGGTAGACACGCTAGCTTCAGGTGCTAGTGCTCGAAAGGGCGTGGAGGTTCAAGTCCTCTCCTGGGCACCATATCTGTTAAGAACGCCGAGTTATTCGTAACTCGGCGTTTTTTTGGTCGATCAGAGCACGTCTCTCCGGAGAGTGCGTCGCACTCACCGGAGAACCGAGAGGACTAATCCAGCCACCCGGCACAGCCGGGCGGCGTTCGCCGGCACACGTTGCTGTGCAACGTCAGCGTTTGGCTCACCCTCTCCTGGGCGTGCCACTAGGGGCTGGGCTTGAGTTTTCCTCCGATCGAGCGTGGCGTTGATACGCGCTAGCGCGCTGCAGCATATTTTTGAAAAGGCCGAGCCATTCGTGGTTCGGCCTTTTTGTTTTGGCACCGAGTACGGCTCTGAACAACAGCTTGTTGCGCTTGACATTCCGCCATGATGGCTGAATATATCCACTGGATACACTGGAGCTGATGATGAACCCCTTTGATTTTTTGAAACAAGAGATTTCTGAAACTGTACCGTTTGCCAGGCATGCGGGCGTGGAATTGGTGTCCATAGCGGAAGGTGAAGGCGTCGCGAAATTGGCGCAAAGACCGGAAACAATGAATCATATCGGCAGCCAACATGCTGGCGCCCTGTTTACGCTAGGGGAAGCAGCCTCCGGCGCCGCGATGGCGGGCGGGTTCTTGCCTGTAATCACATCGGTCCGACCAGTAGCTGCTGATGCTGCAATCAAATACGTTAAGGTGGCAAAAGGCGACATCGAGGCCGTCGCACGGATCGCCGGGGAAGCGCCCGCTGCTGACCTGCTCGCTCAGCTTGAGAGCGAAGGAAAAATCCAGTTTGCTGTCGACGTTGATTTCACTGATGCAACCGGGGCTAAAGTCGCCTCAATGCGTGTTGATTGGCATGTGTCGAATAGCCAGTAAGCGTGCCCGAAGACCGACAATACCATCACGGTGACCTCAAGGCTGCCGCATTAGAAGTCGCGCTAAAGAGGCTTGCATCTGACGATGTTGAGTCCCTTAGTATGCGGTCGATTGCCAGTGAAGTTGGCGTCGCCCATCGTGCGCTATACAACCATTTTGGAGACAAAGCGGGACTACTCGCTGAAATTGCGACGATCGGGTTCTCTAAGCTGGCGTCAACACTCCAACGGTCGACAACCGCGCGATCTCACACAAAGTCCTACATCAGGTTTGCGTTAAAAAACCCGGCACTCTACGGCGTTATGATGCATCAGTCTTATCCCCAATTCGCCAAATACCCGGGACTCGGCGAGGCGGTCAGCAATGTGATCAACATATCGCTGAGTACGCTCACAGTTGAAGGAGACCCCGATCAGCGCCGGCGAGAGGTTATGCGAGTTTGGATGCTTGCCCATGGTGGAGTTAGTCTTCACCAGGGCGGCATTCTGCGAGGTCGGTCGGAAAAAGCCTTCGTCGAAGAAATTCTCCTGATTGCCGGCATGCCGGCGGACGCCGGAAAGCCTGACGGAAACGATTGACGCGGCACGCAGCCTGGGGAGAACTTAACCCATTGGGATATTCCGAACCTGGTCTGAGCACTATCACGGTAAGGTATCAACGCTTGCCTGACCCACAAGGGGAATGATCGACTGGGTCATGCGAACTGGCCGATGAAGGCGTCATCGCTCACTACTGCTTTTGGCGTGTTTCGAATTTCGGCTATGCTCGGGGCATAACTATAAGGATAGACACCATGCGCACCGTTCTCTTGCTGATCGCAGCTTGCTTTTCTGTCTCTTCCCTCGCTGCGGAGAAGCAGTTGTTGTGGGGGGATACGCATCTGCATACCAGTTACTCGTTTGATGCTTATACCAATAACAATTTCACGGCGGATCCGAACGTGGCCTATCGGTATGCGCGGGGGGAGCCGGTGGTGCATCCTTACAACCGGACGCGGGTGCAGATTGAGACGCCGCTGGATTTCCTGGTGGTCTCCGACCACGCGGAGTTCCTGGGAGTCATTCGGCATATTCACCAGCAGGGGGTAGATACCAGTGAGCTGGGGCTGTGGGACAGCCTGAAAGCGCGGTTTGCTGCCTGGTACCTGAACCGGCGTTTGGATGAGCGGGACGCGGCACAGCTGTTCCGGGACATCCTGCCGCCGCCGCTGCCGGTGCGAGAGGCGGCCAAGGACACCACGGTGGGTGGCAACACCAACATCCTGCCGCCCATGAGATCGGTGCAGGTAGACACCTGGCGCTCGCAGACGGAGCTGGCGGATCAGTACTACCAGCCCGGCCAGTTCAGCACCTTTATCGGCTGGGAGTGGAGCGCTACCCCGGGTGGCGCCAACCTGCACCGAGTGGTCTTTACCGACGGCGATGCGACGGTGGGTCAGCAGTTCCACCCCTATCGCCTGCTCGACAGCCAGTACCCGGAAGACCTGTGGGCCTGGCTGAATGAGACCAGCGCCGCTACCGGCGCCAACTTTCTGTCCATCCCCCACAACTCCAACCTGTCCAAGGGCTTCATGTTCGACGACAGGCGCCTGCGGGGTACGGAGTTCGACAGCGCCTACATCGAGCTGCGCCGCCAGTGGGAGCCGGTCACGGAAGTCACCCAGCTCAAGGGCGACTCAGAGACTCACCCGGACCTGTCGCCGGATGACGAGTTCGCTGATTTTGAGACCTTCCCCTTCTACCTGCAGGTCAACCAGAGCTCCTATCAGGCCAAGACCGGCGATTACATGCGCACTGCGCTGATGCGCGGCCTGGCCCTGGAGCAGCAATACGGCGCCAATCCCTATCAGTTCGGGGTAATCGGTTCTACGGATGCGCACACCGGTATTGCCAGCGCCGAGGAAGACAACTTCTGGGGAAAAATGGCCACTGACTCTGTTCCTGAGAACAAGAGCAGCGAGTGGGAGCCAGGGATTCGATCGCCTGACGGCTGGGCCATGTCCGCCTCAGGCCTGGCGGCGGTCTGGGCGGAGGAAAACACCCGCGAGAGCATCATGGCGGCCATGAAGCGGCGCGAGGTCTATGCCACCACGGGGCCGCGTATCCGGCTCCAGTTTTACGGCGCCGGCGACTTCGGCGAGCTCGACCTGACCTCCGCCGACCTGTACGCCGAGGCAACCCGGGTGGGCACGCCGATGGGCGGTGAACTGGCCGGCGGTGACAGCGCACCGGAGTTCATCATCCTGGCGGACAAGGACCCGCTGGGCGCCAACCTCGACCGCATCCAGGTGGTCAAAGGCTGGCTGGATGCCGGCGGTGAACCGCGGGAGCGCGTCTACAACGTGAGCTGGAGTGGCGAGCGCGAGCTCGACGCGGCCGGCAAGCTGCCCGCCGTGGGCAACAGCGTGGAGTTGACTACCGGGGAAGTCAGCAACAACATCGGTGCGCCACAGCTCAGCGCACGCTGGTCAGACCCGGACTATGTCGCCGGCCAGCCGGCATTCTATTACGTGCGGGTGCTGCAGATTCCCACCGCGCGACACTCCTACCTGGATGCGCTGGCCCTGGGCCGGGAGCAGGCGCAGGACCACCCCAACACCCTCCAGGAGCGGGCCTACTCCTCGCCGATCTGGCTCAAGCCCGCCCCCTAATCCACTGCTGCCTGCAGCAGCCCCAGCAGGCGAATCTGCAGCCAGCTCAGGTCCTCGGCCGCCCGCGGCCGGCTGTTCAATTCCAGGTAGCGGGCGTCATCGCTGTAATTAGGCCAGGCCGGCAGGCCCTCTCCGTTGGGGTTGCCGGTGCGGGCGAAGTTGACCCAGTAGCCCTGCACCAGCTCGCGCACGGCCCGGTCCTGGGGGTGTGAGGGCACGTTGTTGCCGAACACGAAAGGAATCTCGGCGGCGTGGTAGGCGCCGAGCTGGTCGCCCCAGAAGTCGTTGGGCACGTGAGTAAAGAAGTACAGCCAGGCCGACTGCCCGGCCTCTTCGCTCAGCTCCGCCCAGGTATGCATATTCCAGCCGAACACCGCATCGCGCCAGAAATCCAGGTAGGGCCGCTGGGAGCCGGGCTGTTCCGGGTAGGCCCAGATCAGCGGCAGCGCCGCCGGGCCGGCAAAGGACCACAGTCCCTCCTCGAACTCAGTCTGGGTGCGGAAGATACCGGGGAAGTCGGGGTAGAGGGCGAAACTGGCGGCCTCGTCGCGGTTGTAACCCAACAAGGTCGGCACCCGCGCGAATTCACCTCGCTCATATAGCCGCAGTAACTGGTCGGGGATCAGCGTCCCGTCCACCACCGGACCGAACCGCGCGCCGGTAGCTTCCAGCTCCGCAAAGGCCGTCAGCAGCTCACCGGCAGGCTTTGCCCGCAGGCCGTCCAGACTGTCGGTTTGCAAGCTCTCGGCGAACTGTTCGGCCACAGCGTAGCCGTCCGCCAGCTCCGGCTGGTGCATCAGGAAGGCGCCGCTCTGGCCGATGGCACCCTGAACCAGACCTCGCGCCACCGGGGTGGCGAGAATCTGGTTGACGGCGCTGGAGCCGGCGGATTCCCCGAACACCGTAACGCGGCCGGGATCACCGCCGAAGTGGGTGATGTTGTCCCGTACCCAGCGCAGGGCCGCGACCTGGTCCATCAGGCCATAGTTGCCGGAGCTGCCATTCTGCTCTGCCGACAGCGCCGGGTGGGCCAGGTAGCCGAACACGTTGAGCCGGTAGTTAAAGGTCACCACCACCACGTCGCGGGCCGCCAGCTCGCTGCCGTTGTAGACCGGCAGCCCACCGCTGCCGCGGGTGAAGTTGCCGCCGTGAATCCACACCATCACCGGCAGCGGTTCTGCCGGCGTGAGCGCTGGCGTCCACACATTCAGGTACAGGCAATCCTCCGAGCTCTCAGCCGGGGCTTGCAGATAGGGGCTGCTGGCGGGATAAGGGGTCTGCAGGCACTGGGGCCCTAAACGCGTGGCGTCGCGCGCCCCGGTCCATGCGGGAGCCGGAGCCGGTGCTTGCCAGCGCCGCGCGCCTACGGGTGCGGCGGCATAGGGAATGCCCAGGAAATGGCTGATACCGGCCTGGTGATTGCCCAGCAGGTGCCCCTGGGGGAGCGTGAGTTCGGTCGCTGGAAGCGGCCTTGGGAAAAGGCACAGTAGCAGCGCCAGGAAGGCGCTAATTCTCGCGGTGCGACCCATCACGGGTGGCATGAGGTTCCATCCTGCTATTTTTAATGACGTCCCGGTGACAATAGCATGACGAAAATATGAAAAAAGCCGCCGGGCGGACGGATCAAAAAAAGTTCATATAGCGGGGTTTTGCAGCGCAGGTGCTCAGGCCGGGTCCTGGGCAACCCCAATAATATCGGTCAGCACCAGGTCGCGCTCGGCCAGCCAGGCGTCCAGTTCGTCTGCCAGCCGCAGGCTGATGCCCGGCTCGGCATAGTTGGCAGTGCCCACCTGTACCGCCGAGGCGCCCGCCATGAAAAACTCCAGTGAATCCCGCAGGCTGCCGATGCCACCCATGCCGATGATGGGAATGGATACCTGCTGGTACACCTCGTAAAGCATGCGTACCGCCAGCGGCTTCAGTGCGGGGCCGGACATGCCGCCCATTTTCTGGCCCAGCATGGGCCGGCGCCGGTCTACATCGATCACCATGCCGCGGATAGTGTTGATCATGGTAATCACGTCGGCGCCAGCGGCTTCCACCGCGCGGGCGACCTCGCAGATGTCGCCGGCCTCCGGCGACAGCTTCACCATCAGCGGCAGCGAAGTCACCGCGCGCACCGCGGAGGTCACCTCGCCCGCCGCCTCGCCGGACACGCCAAAATGCATGCCGCCGGCATGCACATTGGGGCAGGAAATATTGAGTTCCAGAGCGGCAATGCCCTCCACACCGTCAAAGCGCTTTGCCAGCTCCACAAAGTCCTCCACCGAGGTGGCGAAGGTGTTGGCGATCACGGTGACGCCCAGCTCCCTGAGGCGCGGCATAGTGTCGCGCACAAACGCCTCGATGCCGATATTGGCCAGGCCGATGGAGTTGAGCATACCGGCGGCGGTTTCCGCGGTGCGCGGCGGCATGTTGCCCGGCCGCGGCTCCAGGGATATCCCCTTTACGCTCACGCCACCCAGGCGGGCGACGTCGACGAAGCCAGCATACTCCACGGCATAGCCATAGGTACCGGAGGCGTTGATATAGGGGTTGTCGAGGGTCAGCGCGCCCAACGGCGCCTGCAGGCGCGCGCTCACGAGGCGGCCTCGAAGATCTCAGCAGCCTCGAACACGGGGCCGTCATAGCACACGTACTTGTAGGTGCCGTCGGTCCCCATTACCGCGCAGCCCTTGCAGGTGCCCATACCGCAGGCCATCGGAGCTTCCAGCGCGAGCTGGCAGGGTATGCCCACCGCCTGGGACACATCGGAGACCGCGTGCAGCATGCCATCGGGGCCGCAGCTATAGACGATGGTATTGCTGTCTTCGTCCAGCAGCCTGGCCAGGGGAGCCGTCACCCGGCCCTTTTCACCACGGGCACCGTTCTCGGTGGTGACCACCAGGTCGGCGATCTCGGCGATCTCGTCGGCCAGCGGCAGGTCGTCCTCGGTGCGGCCGCCGTAGATGAAGACACAGCGGGTACCGGCGGCGTGAAACTCCCGCGCCAGATACAGAAGCGGCGCCACGCCGACGCCACCGGCTACCAGGATGGGCCGGCGACCTGCGTTGTCCAGGTCGTAACCCTTGCCAAGTGGGCCAAACACCGTCAGCACATCTCCCACCTGCATGTCCGCCAGCAGGGTGGTGCCCTCGCCGATCGGCTTGACCAGGATGGAGCCGAATTCACCGCACTCCACCAGCGAGAAAGCACGCGGCAGCACCGGGTGGACGCCCCACTCACCGCGCACCATCACAAACTCGCCCGGACGGGCCGGGATAGGCTCGTCGCCGGCAAATCTCAGCAGCTTGTAGTTGGGTGCGGGGGTGAGAACTTCGGTAATGCGAGTGCGCAGTGATTTCATGGCGCGCTATGATACACGGATGGCTATTTCCCTGACATATCCAGGCACCCTCCAACGGGCTTTGTCAGCGGTTTTGTTCAGCCTGCTGGGGACGACCTACAGCGCAGCCGCTGACCCCGGCGCCGGAGGCGCAATGAATGCTCCCTCGAGTTATCACCAGATCCTGATTACCGAGCACGGCGACGCCGACGCTCTGCAGTGGGTGGAAAGTGCCCCCCTGCCAGTACCGGGACCTGGCGAGGTGCGGGTCCGAGTGGTGGCTGCCAGCGCATCCTTTACCGACATCATGGTCCGCAAGGGCATTTACAGCGGCGTGGATGCCGAGCTGCCCTACCCGCCCGGCTACGACATGGTCGGGGTGGTCGATGCCCTGGGCCCCGGGGTTACCGGGATAAAGCCGGGGCAGCGGGTAGCCGACCTCACGGTCTGGGGTGCCTACACCGAGTACATGCTGCGCCCGGCTGAGGCGCTGGTGCCGGTGCCGGACGGGCTCGCGGCGGATGATGCCGTGGTCCTGGTGCTGTCCTATCTCACCGCCTACCAGATGCTGTTCCGCACCGCCGACGTGAAGCCAGAACAGGTGGTGCTGATTCACGGCGCCTCCGGTGCCGTCGGCACGGCGCTGGCGCAGCTCGGTCGGGTGGCGGGCTTGAAGATGTATGGCACCGCCTCCACCGGTAAGCAGGATTACGTGCGCGCACTGGGTGTGGCCCCCATCGACTATCAGACCGAGGACTTCACCGCGCGCATCATGGAGCAGACCGATGGCGCCGGCGTAAACGTGGTCTTCGACGCGGTCGGTGTCGATAACTTCAAGCGCTCTTACAACGTGCTGGCGCCCGGCGGCGTGCTGGTCACCTACGGCCTGTACAAGGCAAGCCTCTCAGAAGACAGTCGCATCGGCGTGGCCTGGCCCTTTGTGAAGATGCTGTGGCAGATGAAGTGGTGGGACTGGTTCCCGGAGGACGACAAGCGTGTGACCTTCTATTCCATCCAGTCCCAGCGCGAGGCGGAGCCCGACTGGTTCAGAGACGACCTGGCCGCCCTGTTTGAGCTGGCCCTGGAAGGCAACCTGGACCCGCAGATCTGGAAGCGCCTGCCCCTGCGCGACGCCGCCGAGGCCCACCGCCTGATCGAATCCGGCGCGGTGCGTGGCAAGATCGTACTCGAGGTCAGTCCCGACCCGGTGAACTAGCCCAGCGCCGGCTCGGCGCGCACGCTGGCGGGCACCGGGCAGTCCATCACCGCGGCTACCGCCACCAGGATTTCCACTTCCTCCGGCCGCAGCTCACCGTCATGGGCGGCGCATTTTGCCATGCCTTTCAGCAGGCGCGGCTTCAGCAAGGGGTAACAGTCCGCGAGCTTGTTCACAGCTCGGCTGAACTCCGCCACACCGCACTCCTCCAGCGGCCGCGGGGTCAGATTGTAGAGTCCCACGCTCTCCACGCCGCGGTGAAAGGCCGCCTTGCGATCGTCCTCATCCTCGTGGCCGTGCCAGGCCAACACCGAGACCACGGTGCGGTACTCCTGGCGCACGTGTACCGCCTTGCGGTAGCGTGGTTTGCTGGCTTTCACCTGTATGAACTCAGGATCCAGGTAGTGGCGCACCACCTGATACAGGCACCATTCATACAGGTCAACCTTGTTGTCAGCGCGGGTCACTTGCAACAGCGTATTCTTGAACACCTGGTACTGTTGGGCCGACATGCACTTCAGTGCGGGCAGCGCCATTTCCAGAAGTGACAGGCGCAAGCCCGGCGCCAGGCCGGCGATAGCTGGTTGCAGCTGACGCGCAGTGGTAGCGAGGCCGCGTACTCCACTGGCTTCAATCAGGGCGTACTGGGCTTCCTGTACATCGAACTCAGCGGCCAGCAGCAAGCTATAAACGACGGCGTGGGCGCCGAATGGGTCGTGAGCCTGTTCGACGAGGGCCTCGGGTATAGTGCTGACGCCCTCAGCCTCGCTGCCGAAGTCGGCGTCTCGCGCCCGTGCACTGTCATCCTGTTGCACGTCGGCAGCGGCGCCTCCCAGTGCCGTAGTGGCAATCACCGCAGCGCCCAGTACCGCCGCCTGCTTGCGGCGCGCCTCAGCCGACTCGGCCTGCTCGGCCTCCCGGCGCTGCTGGTCGCGGGTGGTGCCCCGCGCCGGGTCCGGTGTTATGTATTGGCCGTCCCAGTGAGGCTCGATGCGGCGGATGCGATCCGGCAGTGGCGGATGGGTGCGGGCCAGTTGCCAGAGCGGGTTGATCTGGCCAAAGAAAATATGGCTGAGCTCGGTGGCGCGAGGTTCCAGCAGGTTAGTACCCGCGGGGTAGCCGCCGATCACCTTGAGTGCATTGGCTACGCCCTGAGGGTTGCGGGTGAACTGGACCGCGGAAGCATCAGCCAACAACTCCCGCTGACGGCTGACGGCGGCCTTGATCAGGCCGGCGAACACTCCACCCAGCAGACCGATCAACCACAGCGCAATGCCCACCGCCATGGCCTGGGGCGGCAGCCGATTCTTGCTACGGGTGCTCATGCTACCGCGACGACTGCGGCCGCCGCGCACCACCACCTCGCCCACATCGGCAATGAAGGTAATGCCCTTCAGCAGCGCTGCCAGGCGAATGTTCAGGCGCATGTCGCCATTGAGAATGTGACTGAATTCGTGGGCTACCACGCCCTGCAGTTGCTCCCGGTTAAAGTTGTCGAGACTGCCCTGGGTGACGCCGATCACTGCATCGGCAGGCGACACGCCGGCGGCAAACGCGTTGATGCCACGCTCACCTGCCAGCAGGTAGACCGGCGGGACCGGCATGCCCGCGGCCAGCGACATTTCCTCCACCACGTTCAGACAGCGGCGCTGGTCGGGGTCGTCAGTGTGCGGCAGAATGCGCTGCCCGCCCAAGCGCTCGGCGACCGCCTTGCCGCCGGCAGAGAGTTGCGCCCACTTGAACAGAACCACTAAGAAAATGGTGGCTACCACTCCCAGGCAAACAAAGCCAAAGGTCTCCCAGCTGAACGCGGCAAGGAAGTCGCGAATAGCCTCGTCACCGGCCATGGGCGCAGTGGTGGCGCCGAGGAAATAGATGAGCATGGCGATCAGCACGTTGGTGATGCCGATCAGCAGCAGCACGGCCAGGATGAACCAGAGCAGCAGCCAGCGGCTGCTGCGGCGAGCGTGATCCTGGGCGGCGTAAAAGTCCACGGTGAAGCCCGTGGCGGGAGGCGCTAGAAGCTGACCTTGGGTGCGGCCTGGATCTCTGCGGAGTCTTCAAACTCCAGCAGTGCCGCATCGTTGGGGTGGCCGAACTTGGCGGCAAACAGCACCGGCGGGAAGCTCTGCCGGTAAGTGTTGTAGGCGGTGACCGAGTCGTTGAAGCCCTGCCGCGAGAACGCCACCCGGTTTTCCGTAGTGGTGATCTCTTCGCTGAGCTGCTGCATGTTCTCGCTGGCCTTCAGTTCGGGATAGGCTTCCATCGTCACGTTAAGTGCACCCAGCGCCTTGCCGAGAGAGCTCTCCGCGACGGCCAGTTGACCCATCTCGACACCCCCGGCACCCTGCT
>JANQGK010000139.1 GCA_028277365.1 Halieaceae bacterium
TGAACCGCTGACCACCGTGGTGCCGTTCACCGTGCACTTCAGGCCGCTCGAACAGGGTGATCCCAAGAGATTCCCACTTAAAACTGCCGGCGCAGTCGAAGGGCTTATCCAGCGCCAGATAGCGCTTTATCTCGGCAGTCGCGAGCTGCCTGAAGTGCACGGTGAACGGCACCACGGTGGTCAGCGGTTCAGCCCCCGGCGCGTGCACGGCAAGCCCTGTATAAAAGACGACCCGCTGGCCGCTGCAGGCTTCTAGCTGGGTGAGGGCATTCTCCTCGGTACCGGGTTTGCTTAACTTAAGCTCACCCAGACAGGGTACCTGGTCGCTGCCGATCACCACGGCCCCATGATGTTGCCGGGCTACTACCGCTGCTTTTTCCGATGCCAGGCGCAGCGCCAGGGCCGGGCCGGCCTCATCGCCGCGAGGGGTTTCGTCCAGTTCAGGTGCCACCCAGTCGAAGGGCATCATCAGCCGTTCCAGCAGGCGGCGGCGGTAGGGTGAGCTAGAGGCGAGAATCAGTGACATGGGGCAGACTTCCTGGCAGGTGGATGGTGAGCCGATCGAGAATCCCCGGCGGCGGCCCGGGTTCTAGAACTGTCTGTATTTTAAAGATTTTTTTGACAACACCGGAATCCCTCCCTATGATTGCGCGCCTATGTCGCCAGAGCCCCTTCTGACTTCCCTGGATGTCCGCAAAGCGGCGGCTCGCGGAAGCGTCGTCAGCGGCGCCGTCGAGCTTGCCAAGCTGCCGCGTCTGCGTGAGTTGTTGGCATCCGGAGAGGGTGAGATTGAGGCCCAGTGTCATTTTGGCAGGGACGAGGAAAACCGCTCGCTGGTCACGGTGAAGGTATCTGCCCGGCTGATGGTGACCTGCCAGCGTTGCTTGGAGCCAATGCCGCTGGACGTCGCGAGCGAAAACACGCTCGCCATCGTCGGCAGCGACGAAACGGCCAGGCAGTTGCCCGCCACGCTCGATCCCTGGATCGTCGAGGAGGAGCAGGGCGCGCTGTGGGGCCTGGTTGAAGATGAATTGATCCTTGAGATCCCGGTGGTCGCGTACCACGAAACAGACGATTGTAAACAGTTACTGGACGCCTATCGCCAGCCGCCAGAAACACCCGAGTCAGATGGCGATAACCCGTTCAAGGTGCTTGAGCAACTGAAGCCCGGCGCCACACAGCAGGAGAATTGACATGGCTGTACAACAGAACAAGAAGACGCGTTCTCGCCGCGGTATGCGTCGCTCTCACGACGGGCTGTCCCGTTCCACCCTGTCCGTAGACCAGACCACCGGCGAGACCCATCGCCGTCACCACGTGACTGCCGACGGCTTCTACCGCGGTCGCAAAGTGGTTGAGCGCGGCAACGACGATTAAGCGGATTTGCAGTCCTTGGGCTCACGGGTCCACCTGGCTGTAGATATCATGAGCGGGGACTTCGGTCCCCGCGTTACCTTACCGGCGGCACTCGCTGCACTCGCTACGCACCCCGACCTGCATCTGCACCTGGTCGGCAACGCGCCGGACATTAAATCCCAACTGGGCCAGCTGGCCCCTCCCCAGCGACAGCGCTTATCCATAATTCATGCACCGGGCGTGCTGCCGGTTGACGGCTCGGCGCGCGATGCTCTGCGTGGCGCACAGGATTCAAGCCTGCACTACTGTCTGCGACTGCTGGCGGAACAGCAGGTGGCCGGCGTTGTCAGCGCGGGCAGTACGGTCGCACTGATGGCGCTGGGTCGGCACCGGGTGAGTATGCTGCCGGGATTCGCCCGGCCGGCGCTGTGTTCAGCACTGCCCACGGACTCCGGTATAAGCTACCTGCTGGACCTGGGCGCCAATGTGGATGCCGACTCCCAGTCGTTGCATGAATTCGGCCTGCTGGGTGCTGCCCTGGCGCGCGCGCTGGACGGTATCGAATCCCCCAGAGTCGCCCTGTTGAGCAATGGCACCGAGCCTTCCAAGGGTAACACCGCGATGCGGGAGGCCGCTGCTCGCCTGGAGGCGGATGCAGCTATCAATTATTACGGCTATATAGAAGGCAGTGATCTTTATGCCGGCAAGGCGGACGTCATCGTGTGTGACGGGCTGGTGGGCAATGTCGCGCTGAAGACTGCGGAAGGTACTGCCCACTACGCGGCCAGGCGGCTGACGCAGAGCTTCCGGCGCCACTGGTGGTTGCGCCTGCTGGCACAGGCAGCGGCACCGGCGCTGACTGAGATCGAGGCGGCACTTAGCGCAGACCGCTACGGTGGTGCCTTTCTGCTCGGCCTCAACGGCGTGGTGGTCAAGAGCCACGGCGGTTCCAGCAGCGCGGCCTTCGAGGCGGCGCTGGCCCAGGCGGTGCGCTGCATAGAACAGGATATGGTGCCGGGCCTGGCACGTTACCTCGAGAAACAGGAGATACAAGCGGAATGATACGGGACGATCTGGCATTCATTTTTCCCGGCCAGGGTTCACAGAAAATCGGCATGCTGGCAGCGGCGGCGCGAGCCCACCCATCGGTGGGTCAGACCTTCCAGGAGGCCTCGGAAGCCCTGGGCTACGATCTCTGGGGCCTTGTGCAGCACGGCGAGCAGGACGCGCTGAACATGACCGAGACCACCCAGCCGGCGCTGCTGACCAGCAGTGTGGCCTTGTGGCGAGCCTGGCGCGCTGCCGGTGGCCTCATTCCCGCCCGCATGTCGGGTCACAGCCTCGGGGAGTTTTCCGCCCTGGTGTGCGCCGGCGCACTGCCGTTCCCCGATGCCGTGCGCCTGGTGCGCGAGCGCGGCGCGGCTATGCAGTCGGCAGTGCCGGTCGGCGAGGGTGCGATGGCGGCGATTATCGGGCTGGATGATGAGCTGATCGACAGCGCCTGCCAGGCGGTGTCCGCTGACACCGGCCAGGTAGTGGCGGCGGTGAACTACAACTCACCCGGCCAGGTTGTGATCGCCGGGCATACGGCGGCGGTGGAAGCCGCTGGCGAGGCCTGCAAGGCGGCTGGCGCCAAGCGCGCCATGCCGCTACCTGTCAGTGCCCCATTCCACACGGAGTTGATGCGGCCGGCGGGTGAGCGCCTGCGTGAGGTACTGGCGACGGTTGCGGTGTCCGCTCCGGAAATCCCGGTAATCCACAACGTTCACGCCGCGGCGGAAACCGCGCCGGACAGCATTCGCGAGCTGCTGGTTCAGCAGATCTACAGCCCCGTCAAGTGGACGACCTGTGTGCAGACCATGGCCGGGCAGGGCATTTCACGACTCGTGGAATGTGGCCCCGGCAAGGTGCTCAGTGGGCTCAACCGTCGCATCGACAAGGGTCTTGCCAGCTTCGCTATCGAGGAGCCCGATGACCTCTCCGCCAGCCTGCAAACCATTAACGAGGAGACTGCCGCATGAGTGACACCGTAGCACTGGTAACCGGCGCCAGCCGGGGTATCGGCCGTGCTATCGCCGAAAGGCTTGCCGCCGATGGGATGACCGTGGTGGGCACGGCGACCAGCGAGTCCGGCGCTGAGGCCATCAGCGATTACCTGAAGGCCGCCGGCAACCCCGGCGCCGGCAAGGTGCTTCGCGTTGACGACGATGTCAGCGTCAGCGAAACGCTGGCGGAGATCACCGAGGAATTCGGAGCGCCGCTGGTGCTGGTGAACAACGCCGGCATCACCCGTGACAATATCCTTATGCGCATGAAAGAAGAGGAGTGGGGCGCAGTGATAGACACCAACCTCAATGCTCTCTACCGGGTGTGCAAAGCCTGCGCCCGGGGCATGACCAAGGCGCGCTGGGGCCGCATTATCAATATCACTTCGGTGGTCGGCTCGATGGGAAACATCGGCCAGAGCAATTATGCGGCCACCAAGGCCGGTGCCGAGGGTTTCAGCCGGGCGCTGGCCCGTGAGCTCGGTTCCCGCAGCATCACCGTTAACTGCGTGGCCCCGGGGTTCATCGATACCGACATGACCCGTGAACTGCCCGAGGCCCAGCGAGAACTGCTGCTGGCCCAGATCCCCCTCGGCCGCCTTGGCGAGCCTGCAGAGATTGCCGCGGTCGTGGCCTTCCTCGCCAGTGAGCAGGGTGCCTACGTGACCGGCGAAACCCTGCATATCAACGGTGGCATGTATATGCAGTGAGCGCTGTGCGAGCGCAGCTAACAAGCGCCCCGCAGCATGTACATGATCGGGGAACACGAGTAAAATGCGCCCCGTTCGAGTACCGGACGGTATTTTATCTTCACAGGAGTACACTGAAACCATGAGCAGCATTGAAGAGCGCGTTAAAAAGATTGTTGCAGAACAACTTGGCGTTAAAGAAGACGAGGTAGAGTCATCAGCGTCTTTTGTAGAGGACCTGGGGGCTGATTCCCTCGATACGGTCGAGCTGGTTATGGCCTTGGAAGAAGAATTCGAGACCGAAATCCCTGACGAGGAAGCCGAGAAGATCACCACGGTGCAGTTGGCCATCGACTACATCAACGAGAACCTGACCTGATACCAGCTTTCAGCACTCCCTCGAAGGCCGTCCTTATTGTGAGATAGGGCGGCTTTCGTGCTATTTGGGCTTCGATAAGTTAACGATGAGGACATAGCGTGTCGCGCAGACGAGTAGTAGTGACTGGACTCGGCATGGTCAGCCCCGTGGGTAACACGGTGGCTGAGACCTGGGAGAACATCCTGGGTGGTAAGAGCGGAGCCGCCGACATCGATACCTTCGATGCGTCGGCCTTCAGCACGCGCTTCAGCTGTGGCGTCAAGGGCTTCAACTATGAGCCCTACCTCAGCGCCAAGGAAGCCCGCAAGATGGACCTGTTCGTCCAGTACGGCATGGTCGCCGGCATCCAGGCCATGGAAGATGCCGGCCTCGAGGTCAGCGAGGCCATGGCGGAGCGGGTTGGCACATCGATCGGTTCCGGTATCGGGGGCATCGGCCAGATCGAGAAGAACGCCGAAGTGATTCGGACCTCTGGCCCCCGCAAGATCTCACCCTTCTTCGTGCCGGGCTCCATCATCAACATGATCGCCGGCAATCTCTCCATCAAGTATGGCTTTCGCGGCCCTAATCTCGCAATGGTCACGGCCTGCACCTCCGGCACGCACAATATCGGCCTCGGCGCGCGCCTGATCGAGCGTGGCGATGTCGATGCCATGGTGGTGGGCGGCGCCGAGATGGCGACGACGCCGGTGGGCGTGGGTGGCTTTGCCGCGGCCCGTGCGCTGTCCACCCGCAATGACGACCCGCCGGGCGCTAGCCGACCCTGGGATCGTGACCGGGATGGTTTTGTGCTGGGTGACGGCGCGGGAGTAGTGGTTCTGGAGGAGTACGAACATGCCCGGCGCCGCGGCGCAAAGATCTATGCTGAGCTGGCCGGCTTTGGCATGAGCGGCGACGCTTATCATATGACCTCCCCGCCGGAAGACGGTTACGGGGCGCTGCAGGCCATGCGCCAGGCGGTGGAAGACGCCGGCTTCGACCCCGCCGGCATCGACTACATCAACGCTCACGGCACCTCTACCAAGGCGGGTGATCTGGCGGAGTGCTGCGCGGTCAAGAGCCTGATGGGTCCCGCCGTCGACAGGGTGGCGGTGAGTTCTACCAAGTCCATGATCGGCCACCTGCTGGGGGCCGCCGGGGCGGTGGAGGCCATCTTCTCGGTGCTGTCTCTGCGTGATCAGGTGGCGCCACCGACTATCAATCTGGATAACCCGGATGAAGGCTGCGATCTCAACTTCGTGCCACACACCGCGCAGGAAATGAAGATCGATACGGTGCTGTCCAATTCTTTTGGCTTCGGTGGCACCAACGGCAGCCTGCTATTCCGCAAAGTCGACTGACGCGTGAGTCTGCTGGCCCACTGGGTCAATGGTGCATCGGGTGCCGACATTCCGGTCAGTGACCGCGGCTTCAGCTTTGGCGACAGCCTGTTCGAGACTTTTCGCATCCATGACGGCCGCGCGCTGTTGTGGGAGCGGCACCGGGCGCGGCTCGAGCGCGGCCTGCTTGCGCTGGGTATTGACTGCGACAGGCAGCGTATTGCCGATCAACTCGACCAGGCACTTCACTGGCTGTCACACGAGGGTCATGATCACTCGGCTGCGCGCCTGACCGTGAGCCGGGGCCCGGCGGAACGTGGCTATCGCGGCGGGGCTGGACCTGCCACGGTGGTGCTGCAATGCTACGACGCCTCGCCCTGGCCGCCACTGCCGGCGCCAGTGCAGGCGATCCTCTGCGAGACTCGCCTTGCCGACCAGCCGCTACTGGCCGGCCTCAAGCACGGCAACCGGCTTGAGCAGGTGCTGGCCGGGCGTGAGCTGGATGCGAAGGGAGCGCAAGAGGGCCTGCTCTGCGACGGGCAGGGGAATCTGGTCTGCGCCCTGGCAGCTAACATCTTTCTGATCCAGGGCGGACGCCTCTTCACCCCACCCATCGAGCGCTGCGGCGTCGCCGGGACCGTGCGCGGCTTACTCATTGATGAACTGGCTGCAGCCGCGGGTATCGGCCTCGAAATCACCCGCCTGCGTCCAGCCGACCTGGCAAACGCAGACGAACTGTTCCTCAGCAACTCTCTGCAGGGTATCCGTAGTGTGTCAGCTTGTGAGGGGCACAGCTTTACCTCTACCCGGTGGGGAGATACCCTGCGCGAACATTTGTACCGCGCCTGCGATTCCGCTTCATGAAGACCTTCCTGTTGACCCTCGTGCTCGCTGTGCTGATGCTCGCCGGGGTGGGGAGTTACGCCGTCTGGCAGTGGTGGCAGACACCGGTAACGCCACCCGAGGCCGTGCTGCTGGTCGACCGGGGTGACAGCCTGGCAGACGTGGCCGCGGAGCTGGAGCGGCTGGGTGCATTACGCTGGCCGGATCTGTGGACAGTCGCCGCGAGGCTCCAGGGAGTCGATGCCAGCATCAAGGTAGGCGAATACGGCCTGGATATCGCCCGCGCTCCGGGAGAAGTCCTTGCCATGCTGGTGGCGGGGAATGTGCGCCAGTACAACGTGACCCTGCCCGAGGGCCTCAGCCTGGCCGAAGCGCTGAGTATCCTGCAACAGGACTCGGCCATTGAAGCGGTGCTGGACGGCACCGGGGACCCGCGCCTGCTGGCGCTGGTCAGCCCCTTTGCTAACCCCGAAGGACTGTTTTTCCCGGACACCTACCGCTTCACCCGCGGCCAGACCGACCTGGAAATACTCACCGTTGCCCACCGTCGGCTGCTGGAGGTGCTGGAGGGCGCCTGGCAGCAGCGCGACTCCGGCCTGCCTTACGAGGACGCCTACCAGGCCCTGGTCATGGCCTCCATCGTTGAGAAAGAAACCGGCTTGGCCGCGGAGCGGGAGCGTATCGCCGGGGTGTTCGTGCGGCGCTTGCAGAAGAACATGCGCCTGCAGACCGACCCAACCGTTATCTATGGGCTGGGTAAACTCTACAGTGGCAACCTGCGCCGCAGCCATCTAGAGGACGAGAACAACCCCTATAACACTTACCGCCACAAGGGTTTGCCTCCCACGCCAATTGCGCTGCCGGGTGCTGCGGCAATCCGGGCGGCACTTAAGCCCGCCGCCGGTAGCGAACTCTACTTCGTCGCCCGGGGTGACGGCAGTCACCAGTTCTCAAGCACCCTGGACGAGCACAATGCCGCCGTGCGTCGCTTTCAGCTGCAGCGCCGAGAGGACTACCGCTCGTCGCCGCCACCCGCCGGGGCCGGCGCCGAGGGAGACCGGGGCGATGACTGAGCGCGGCCTGTTCATCACTGTGGAAGGCGGAGAGGGCGTCGGCAAGTCCACCAATATCGCGGTGGTCGAGGAGTGGCTGCAATCCCGCGGTATCGCTTACCGGCTCACCCGGGAACCCGGAGGCACACCGCTGGCCGAACAGCTACGCGAGCTGTTGCTGGCCCAGCGCGATGAGTCGATGGCGCCGCTGGCGGAACTGTTGCTGATGTTTGCCGCCCGGGCCCAACATATCCAGCAGGTTATCGAGCCGGCGCTGGCGCAGGGGCAGTGGGTTGTCTGCGACCGTTTCACCGATGCCACCTATGCCTACCAGGGCGGGGGACGGCAGCTGCCGGAGCACTGGGTCGCCACCCTGGAAACCCTGGTGCAGGGCGAGCTGCGGCCGGACCTGACTCTGTTGCTGGATGCCCCGCTGGAGGTCGGCCTGTCTCGGGCCGGCCAGCGTGGCAGCCTGGACCGCTTCGAGATTGAGCAGCGCGCCTTCTTCGAACGGGTGAGGGGTTGCTACCTGGCACGCGCCGCGGCGGAGCCCGACCGTTTTCGTATTATCGACACCGACCGGCCGCTGGAGGTCATTGCCGTCGAGATACAGCGGCTGCTGACTGCGGCGGAGGCGGAGCGATGAGTCCAGCGCCGCTGCCCTGGCAGGCCGACGCCTGGACCGCGCTGGGCCAACGCCTGGATGGCGACCGGCTGCCCCACGGCCTGCTGTTCACCGGCCCCGCCGGCATCGGCAAAACCCACCTGGCCTCGGTGCTGGCGGCGCGTATGCTGTGTTCCACTCCGAATGCCGGGCTTGCCTGCGGCGAGTGCAAGAGCTGCACCTTACTGGCCGCCGGCAGCCATCCGGACTTTGTCGACGTGGCGCCGGAAGAGGGCAGCCGGGTGATCAAAATCGACCAGGTTCGCGAGCTGATTGCCTTTACCGGTAAAACCCCGGCCCTGGGCGTGCGCAAGCTGGCGCTGCTGCACCCGGCGGAAGCCATG
>JANQGK010000222.1 GCA_028277365.1 Halieaceae bacterium
TCATTATCGAACCAGACTAGCACCTTTACCAGTCGGCGCCCGCTGGCCCGGGTCTGGCCGGCGTCGACCACGCAGGAATGGGGATCCTGGTTGAAATCGCTGGAGGCCAGCGGCTCGGCGGTATAGCCCAGCACGCCGCAAAAGGCCGAGCGAGCCGCATTCTCGAGCGCCGCGTTGACCTCTGCTACCGAGGTATCGCGCCGCACCGAGACCACCAGGTCCATGGCTGAAACGTTCTGCACCGGCACCCGCAGGGCCTGGGCGGTAAAGCGCCCGGCCATCTCCGGCAAAATTCGCTCAACGCCGCGGGCGAGCCCCGTGTCGATGGGGATGATATTGGTACCGGCGGCGCGGGTTTTGCGCAGATCGGTATGGTGGTAGGCATCCAGCACCGGCTGGTCGTTCATGGCTGAGTGGATGGTGGTAATGGTGCCGCTGTCTATGCCGAAGGCATCATCCAGGGCCTTGATCACCGGAACGATGCCGTTGGTGGTACAGGAGGCGGCGCTGACAATCTGCTGGCTGTCGCTGAGCAGATCGTGATTGACGCCGTAGACAATGGTGGCATCCACATCCGCCTGGGCGGGCTGCGAAAACAATACCCGGCGGGCACCGCGTTCCAGGTGGCGGGCGGCGACGGCCCGCTCGGTGAAGCTGCCGGTGCACTCCAGCACCACGTCCACTTCCCGCTCCGCCCAGGGCAGGTCATTGATCTCCGCCTGCCTTAGCAGCCGTACCGGGTCTCCATTGACCCGCAGCAGCTCCCCGTCCAGTGCCAGCTCGCCGCGGAAGCGGCCGTGGGTGGAGTCATAACGGGTCAGGTGGACGACCGTGGCGGTATCAGCGATCTCGTTGATCGCCACCACGCGCATATTCTCACGGTGGGGGCTGTCCACCAGGGCGCGCAGTACACAGCGCCCGATGCGCCCGTAACCGTTAATGGCCAGCTTGATCAGAGCAGGATGTCCTCTAGCGTCTCGGCCACGACCTCTGGCGTGAAGCCGAAGTGCTTCATCAGGTCACCGGCGGGCGCCGACTCGCCAAAGCTGGTCATGCCCACCACGCGGCCGTCCAGGCCGACAAACTTATACCAGTAGTCGGCATGGGCCGCTTCCACGGCGACCCGGGCCAGCACATCGGAGGGCAGGACCGCCTCACGATAGGCTGCGTCCTGGGCCATGAACACCTCGGGGCTGGGCATGGACACCACGCGCAGCTTGCGGCCCTTGCCGGCCAGCTGCTCAGCGGCATCCAGCGCCAGCTGGACCTCTGAACCGGTGGCAATCAGGATGCCGTCCAGCTCACCCTCGGGTTCCCGCAGGACGTAAGCGCCACGGGCAATGCCGGCGAGCTGCTCATCACTGCGCGCCTGGTGGGGCAGGCCCTGGCGGGAAAACACCAGTGCGGTCGGACCGTCGCGGCGCTCGATGGCCGCCTTCCAGGCAACCGCGGATTCCACCGCGTCACAGGGGCGCCAGGTCACCATATTGGGCGTGGTGCGCAGGTTGGCCAGCTGCTCCACCGGCTGGTGGGTGGGGCCGTCCTCCCCAAGGCCGATGGAATCGTGGGTGTATACGAAAATCGACTGCTTCTTCATCAGCGCCGCCATGCGAACCGCGTTGCGGGCATATTCCATGAAGATCAGGAAGGTAGCGCCGTAGTTGATGAAACCGCCGTGCAGGGCGATGCCGTTCATGATCGCCGACATGCCAAACTCGCGCACGCCGTAATAAATGTAGTTACCCGCAGGGTCAGCGGCGGTAATCGTCTTGCTGCCGCTCCAGATCGTCAGGTTGGAACCCGCCAGGTCGGCAGAGCCGCCCAGCAGTTCCGGCAGCAGGGCACCGTAAGCATTCAGGCAGTTCTGAGACGCCTTGCGGCTGGCGATGCTGTCACCGTCTGTCTGACACTGGCGGATATAGGCTTCGGCCTCGGCGGCAAAGTTCTCCGGCAGCTCGCCAGCCAATCGGCGCTTGAGCTCCGCGGCCAGCTCCGGGAATTCGGCGCTGTAGGCGTTCATGACCTGCTGCCACTCCTCTTCAGCGGCGGCGCCGGCGGGACGACCGTCCCAGGCGCTGTAGATGTCTTCCGGCACGTCGAAGGGAGCGTGGGCCCAGCCGATGTTCTCTCGGGTGGCGGCCACCTCGTCTTCACCGAGGGCGCTGCCGTGGCAGGATTCGCTCCCTTCTTTATTAGGGGAACCCTTGCCGATAATGGTTTTGCAACAGATCAGCGTCGGCCGGGCGGTGTCGGCGCGGGCGTGGTCGATGGCGGTCTTAATCGCCTCCGGGTCGTGACCGTCTACTCCCGGGATCACCTGCCAGCCGTAGGCGTCAAAGCGCGCCGGGGTGTCGTCGGTAAACCAGCCTTCGATCTCGCCGTCGATGGAAATACCGTTGTCGTCATAGAACACGATGAGCTTGCCCAGGCCGAGGGTGCCGGCCAGCGAACAAGCCTCATGGGATATACCCTCCATCAAGCAGCCGTCGCCGGTAAAGCAGTAGGTGAAGTGTTCCACCACTCGGTATTGCTGGCGGTTGTACTGGGCGGCCAGCACTTTCTCAGCGATAGCCATGCCCACCGCGTTGCTGATGCCCTGGCCCAGCGGGCCGGTAGTGGTTTCAACGCCCGGCGCATAGCCGTGCTCCGGGTGGCCGGGGGTCTTGCTGTGCAGCTGACGGAAATTCTTCAGTTCCTCCAGCGGCAGATCGTAGCCGGTCAGGTGTAACAGCGAGTAAATCAGCATCGAACCGTGGCCGTTGGACATCACGAAGCGGTCGCGATTGGGCCAGGCCGGATTGGCCGGGTTGTGCACCAGGTAATGCCGCCACAGCACCTCTGCAATATCCGCCATGCCCATGGGCGCACCGGGGTGGCCGCTGTTGGCCTTTTGCACCGCGTCCATGCTGAGCGCGCGGATGGCATTGGCGAGATCGGTCTGGGACGTCATCAGGAAACTCCGGGGTATCAAAAAAGGGCGCTATTCTCTCGTAACCGCCCGTTCTGAGCAATGCGCGAAGCCGCCTGCGACAAGGCCTGAGGCGTTCCGGGATCAGAGCGCTTTTCCCGCGGGAAAGGGCTCCGATCCTGAAGAGAATCTATATCAAAAAAATTTGATATAGATGGCGCTTCTGCTAGACTTGCGCGCCATGCCTGCATTGAGAGAAGCACGCGAGGACGCCATCACAGCGGCTGGCGACCCCCACGACGCAGACAACGCCATCGAATTGCTCGCCAGCTTGTGCAAAGCCGGCGGCGATGGCCTGCGCCTGCGCATCCTGCAGCTACTGCGGCAGGACTCCCTGGCCGTGCAGGAGATGTGCAGCCTGCTCGACATGCGCCAGCCGGCACTGAGCCATCACTTGAAAGTAATGGTCGGTGCCGGCCTTGTTACCAGTCGCCGGGAGGGCAATACCATCTTTTACCGCCGCGCCGTTCCGGGTCCCCAGTCGGTGCTGGGGCAGCTCCATGTGTCCCTGCTGGCCAGCGTGGACACCCTGCCCTTCGAAGCTGCCCTGCAGGAGCGCCTAACGGGCCTGCGCGCCGAGCGCGAGCAGTCTTCGCAGGCGTTCTTCCAGCAAAATGCCGACAAATTCCGTGCCCAGCAGGATCTGATCGCCAGCTACGAGCAGTATGCCGACACTGTTGCCGAGGCGCTGGCGGAGGCGCCGCTCAACCACCACCTAACCGCCCTGGAAGTGGGTCCCGGCGACGGCGCCTTCCTTGCTCATCTCAGTGAGCGTTTCGGACGGGTGGTAGCACTGGATAGCGCCGAGGAAATGCTGGCACGCTCCCGCGAGCGCGCTGAAGAGGCGAGCCTTAGGAATATCGAGTTTGTGCATGGAGACACCCGTCACCCGCGGCTTGCACAACTGTCTGCCGACTGCATTGTTGTCAACATGGTGCTGCACCATAATCCTTCACCGGCCGACATCCTGCGCGACCTCGCCGGTTGCCTGGCGCCGGGCGGCGTACTGCTGGTGACCGACCTATGCCGACATGACCAGGACTGGGCCCGGGAAGCCTGCGGCGACCTTTGGCTGGGCTTCGAGCCAGAGGAGCTGGGTTCCTGGGCGAACAGTGCAGGGCTTGCGGAAACCGCCGGTATCTACCTGGCCCAGCGCAACGGATTTCAAGTACAGGTGCGCCTGTTTGGCCACCAAACCTCACTTTAAGGATCAAGCTTTCAAGGATTATGCAATGAGCGAGTATTCCCTCTTCACCTCCGAATCCGTGTCGGAAGGACACCCGGACAAGATGGCCGACCAGATCTCCGACGCCATCCTCGACGCCATACTCGCCGACGACCCCCATGCCCGGGTCGCGGTGGAGACCATGGTCAAGACCGGTATGGCCATCGTCGCTGGCGAGGTGACCACCTCGACCTATGTCGAACTCGAGGACGTAGTGCGCAAGGTCATTCTCGACATCGGCTACGACAGCTCCACCGTGGGCTTCGACGGTGCCTCCTGCGCGGTGCTCAATGCCATCGGCAAGCAGTCCCCGGATATCGCCATGGGTGTCGACGAGGGCGAAGACAAGGAGCAGGGCGCCGGCGACCAGGGCCTCATGTTCGGCTATGCCACCAATGAGACCGAGGTGCTGATGCCGGCGCCTATCTTTTATTCGCACCGCCTGGTGGAGCGCCAGGCCCACCTGCGCAAGGACGGCGTGTTGCCGTGGCTGCGGCCCGATGCGAAGAGCCAGGTCAGCCTGCGCTATGAAGATGGCAAGCCGGTTGCCGTCGATGCGGTGGTGCTGTCCACCCAGCACGACGAAGGCATCAGCCAGGCCGACATCCACGAAGCCATCATGGAAAACCTGATCAGCCACGTGCTGCCCGCCGAGTGGCTGCACGACGACACCCGCATCCATATCAACCCCACCGGCCAGTTCATCATCGGTGGCCCGCTGGGCGACTGTGGCCTGACCGGACGCAAGATCATTGTCGACACCTACGGCGGCATGGCCCGCCACGGCGGTGGCGCCTTCTCCGGCAAGGACCCGTCCAAGGTGGACCGCAGTGCCGCCTACGCGGGCCGCTACGTGGCCAAAAACATCGTCGCCGCCGGCCTCGCCGACCGCTGCGAGATCCAGGTGTCCTACGCCATTGGCGTAGCCGAGCCCACCTCGATCTCCGTTAACACTTTTGGCACTTCCACAATCCCCGAAGACCGCATTGTCGACCTGGTGCGCGAGCACTTCGACCTGCGGCCCAAGGGCCTGATCGAGATGCTGGATCTAAAGCGCCCCATCTATTTCAAAACCGCTGCCTACGGCCACTTCGGCCGCGAGGAGCCAGAGTTCACCTGGGAAAAAACTGACAAGGCCGACGCCCTGCGCGCGTCCGCTTGAGGAGACATCAACATGAGCACTGCAGAGAAACTCGACACCGTGGCCGACTACAAGGTCGCCGACATCAGCCTGGCCGACTGGGGCCGCCGCGAAATCGCCATCGCCGAAGGTGAAATGCCCGCGCTGATGGCCCTGCGCGAAAAGTACAGCGCCAGCCAGCCGCTGGCCGGGGCGAAAATCCTCGGCTGCATCCATATGACGATACAGACCGCTGTACTTATCGAGACCCTGCAGGCCCTGGGCGCGGAAGTGCGCTGGTCCTCCTGCAACATCTTCTCTACCCAGGATCACGCCGCCGCGGCTATCGCTGCCGCCGGCACCCCGGTATTCGCCTGGAAGGGCGAGACCGAGGAAGAGTACGAGTGGTGCATCGAGCAGACCATCCTTAAGGACGGCGCCCCCTGGGACGTCAACATGGTGCTGGACGACGGCGGCGACCTGACCGCCATGCTGCACGACAAGTACCCGGCCATCCTCGACAACGTGCACGGCATCACCGAGGAAACCACCACCGGTGTGCACCGCCTGATCGAGATGATGAAGGCAGGCACCCTCAAAGTACCGGCCATCAACGTCAACGACTCCATCACCAAGAGCAAGAACGACAACAAATACGGCTGCCGCCACAGCCTCAACGACGCCATCAAGCGCGCCACCGACCATCTGCTGTCGGGCAAGCAGGCGCTGGTGATTGGCTACGGCGACGTGGGCAAGGGCTCGGCGCAGTCCCTGCGCCAGGAAGGTATGATCGTGCGGGTCGCCGAGATCGACCCGATTTGCGCCATGCAGGCCTGCATGGACGGCTTCGAAGTGGTATCCGCCTACATTGACGGCGACCGCAGCAAGGGCGTCGACACGCAGCTGCTGGCCAAGACCGACCTGCTGTGCACCGCCACCGGCAACTACAACGTCTGTGACAGTGAAGTCATCAAGGCCATCAAGTCCGGCGCCGTGGTCTGCAACATCGGCCACTTCGACAATGAGATCGACACCGCCTACATGCGCGAAAACTACGAGTGGGAAGAGGTGAAGCCGCAGGTGCACCTAGTGTACCGCGACCGCGCTGCCAACGATCACCTGATCCTGCTGGCCGAAGGCCGCCTGGTGAACCTGGGCAACGCCACCGGACACCCCTCGCGCATCATGGACGGCTCTTTCGCCAACCAGGTGCTGGCGCAGATCTACCTGTTCGAGCGCCGCTTCGCCGACCTCGAGGACAACATGAAGGCCAACGCCATCACCGTTGAAGTTCTGCCCAAGAAGCTCGACGAGGAAGTGGCCGCGCACATGGTCGGCGGCTTCGGCGGCGTGCTGACAAAGTTGACCAGCGATCAGGCGGACTACATCGGCGTCAAGGTCGAGGGCCCCTTCAAGCCCGAGAGCTACAAGTACTAGGCCGCTTACGGCAAACCAGAGAGAGCACTCACGATGTCAGCCGCCAATATCAGCTTCGAGTTCTTTCCGCCCAAGACCGAGGAGGGGCGCCGCAAGCTGCTGGAGATCACAGCGCCTGCGCTACAGGCGCTGGGGCCGGAGTTCTTCTCCTGCACCTACGGAGCCGGCGGCTCGACCCGTGACAATACCTTCGACATCGTCGAGCAGATTCACGGCAGCGGGGCGACCATCGCCCCGCACCTGAGTTTCGGTGGCGATAACGAGGCTGCCATTGGCGAACTGCTGGACCGCTACGTGGCGCTGGGAGTCAACCACCTGGTGGCTCTGCGCGGCGACATGCCCTCGGGCATGGGCGGTCGCACGCAGCTTGTTTACGCCAACGAGCTGGTGAGCTTCATCCGCGAGCGCAGCGGCGATCACTTCCGCATTGCCGTGGGTGCCTACCCGGAGATTCACCCGGAGAGCTTAAGCTACGAGAGCGACGTACACTATTTGAAAGCTAAGTTCGACGCCGGTGCCGACATCGCCATTACCCAGTATTTCTACAATGTCGACGCCTACTTTTACTACCTCGACCGCTGTCTGGACGCGGGCATCGACAAGCCGATTTTCGCAGGCGTGATGCCGATCACCAACTTTGAGAACCTGGCGCGCTTCTCGCGCAATTGCGGCGCGGAAATCCCGCGCTGGATTGCCCAGCGTATTGAGGGTTTCAAGCATGATCCGGATAGCACCCGCGCCTTCGGCATCGAAGTGGTCACTCAGCTATGCCAGACGCTGATGGACAACGGCTGCCCGGGCATCCACTTCTACACCATGAACCAGCTCGAGCCGGTGCGGACCATCTACCACAACCTGCAGCTCGCACCCCCCACCGAGGCCAACCGCGCCTCGGCATGACCGACGCCCCGCGGTTCTATACCGAACGGCCGTTGGCGGCAGGCGGCGAGCTGACCCTGGAAGCTGCGCCCAGCCGCCATATTGCCGGTGCCCTGCGCTTGCGTGAGGGAAGCGGCCTGCGCTTGTTCAACGGCAGCGGCGGCGAGTACAGCGCCACCATCTCTGCAGTCGGTAAGCAAGCGGTGAGCGTGCGGGTGGGGGAGCATTGCCCCGACGACCGGGAAGCAAGCCTCGCCGTCACCCTCGGTGTCGGTATCAGCCGTGGTGAACGCATGGACCTGGTGGTGCAGAAAAGCACTGAGCTCGGCGTAACCGCCATCCAGCCGTTGGTGACCGAGCGCACCGAAGTGCGCCTCAAGGGCGAACGCCAGCAAAAAAAGCTCCGCCACTGGCGGCAGGTTGCCGTCAGCGCCTGCGAACAGTGCGGCAGGAATCGCCTACCTGCTATCGCCGACCCGTTGCCGCTCGAGCAGTGGCTCCTGCGGGCCGAAGCGGGGCTCAAGCTGGTCCTGCACCATCGCAGCGAACAGGGCCTCACCGAGAAGAAGCTGCCGGACTCGGTAGCCCTGCTGGTGGGCCCAGAGGGCGGACTGGCAGCGCCGGAAGTCAACGCCGCCGAAGCCGCGGGCTTCCAAGCGCTGGCACTGGGACCTCGGGTGCTGCGCACCGAAACCGCGCCGCTAGCGGCGCTCGCCATTCTTCAATTCCACTGGGGAGACATGCAGTGACAGACGCTTCAGCCACGTCCAGGGCCGAACTTATCGCCGGCCTTAACAATCACCGGCCGGCCATTATTCGCACCCTCGGCGGTGTGATCGTCGACATCGACGAGGGCCTCTGTGTCATGGAATACGACATCGGCGAAGAACTCTGTCACTCCACCAGTATCGTACAGGGCGGCATCGTTACCGCCATGCTGGACGCCACCATGTCCCATGCAGTATTTGCCAACCATCGCGACGTGACTGGCCTGGCCAGTCTGGAAATCAAGGTCAGCTTCCTCGAACCCTCGCTGGCGGGGCGCTTTACCTGCCGCGGCACGATCCGCAGGGCCGGCTATAAGATCAGCTTCCTGGAGGGCGAGCTGTACAACGCCGACGGCGTGCTCACAGCAACGTCCAGCCATACCGCGAAGTTGACCAGGGGCTGACCGCGCCCGCGCCTGGCCGGCCGCACCTGGCCGGTCGCACCCGGCCGGCTGCGCTTGTAGTCGGCACGCGCAGCCGAAATAATCTGGACAGACACAGCAGCCGGAGCCGGCCATGGCCAAAGGAATCTATGTAGCACCCCGGGAAAGGTCTTTCGACAGGGTGCTGGCCTGTGAATGAGGTCACGGTCTGGTACCTGCAGCAGACCAGCCGCGAACAGCTGCAGGCGGTGGCGGACCCGGGCGGCATCCGCGTCGAGGAGGCCCGGGTCAGGCAGTTCAGCTTCAACCGCTTCCTCTATGCACTGGTGGGGGCCCCCTGGCAGTGGGTCGACAAGCTGTCGTGGTCCGACGACCAGTGGCGCACCTATGCCGAGCGGGAGGAGCTGCGTACCTGGGCCGCCTGGGTGGAGGGCAGTCCGGCGGGCTACTTCGAGTTGGAAAAGCGCGGCGATGACAGCGTCGAGATCTGTTACTTCGGTCTGGCCGAGCCCTTCATCGGACGAGGTCTGGGCAGCTATTTCCTGTACCGCGCGATAGCCGAGGCCTGGGGCTGGGACGCCAACCGGGTCACCGTGAACACCTGCAGCCTGGACCACCCGTCGGCGCTGCAGAACTACCAATCGCGGGGTTTTGAGCTGTATCGGACTGAAACCGAGCAGCGCGACTGAGATTGCAGGCCAGGCCGGGCTCAGCGCTCCGCCAGCCAGCGGGCATGGCACCACTCCAGGAAACCGGTCACCGCTTCCAGTGACTGGTCGGTGCGTACTGAGTGAAACACTTCAAAGGCGTGCTGGGCGCCCGGCAATTCACCGTAGGCGACTACCTGTTCCGATACCGCCCGCAGGCGGTTGGCAAAGTGCCGCGCCTCTTCTACCCAGACCAGAGAATCATGCGTACCCTGCAGCAGGAAGGTCGGCGGCGCATCCGGGCGCACCTGTTCGATCGGTGAGGCCTGTTGCCAGGCTTCGCGCGAATCACTGGAACGGTTCTGCATCACGTAGCGCGCCAGGATGTCCTCCATGGACATGGCACCGCGGATCCCCTCGCTGTCAAGGAAGTCATAGACGCCGTAGAACGGCACCGCCGCCTGTAGCCGGGTATCGACTTCTTCAAAGCCCGATTGCCAATCTGGGTGGTTGGGGGTGAGTGCCGCCAGGGCGGCGAGGTGGCCGCCCGCCGAACCGCCGGTGATGGCGAGAAAGTCCGCGTTGCCCCCGTACTCAGCGGCGTGTTCGCGGATCCAGGCAATACTGCGCTTCACATCGACGATGTGATGGGGAAAGGCCGAGCGCGGGCTGAGCCGGTAGTTGCAGGCCACACAGAGCCAGCCCCGACTGGCCAGGTGATACATCAGCGGCAGGCCCTGCTGGTGCTTGGCACCCACCATCCAGCCGCCACCGTGCACCTGCAGCAACACCGGGTAGCCTCCCTCACGCGGCTCATCGGGCTGGTAGATATCCAGAGTGTTGCGAATCCCATACTCGCCGTAGCTGATATTGCTGTGTACCCGCACCCCGGGACGCCGCATGCGGAACGGCCGCATCCAGGCGCGGGTGTCGAGGGCCGCATCCAGCACATGCTGCCGGGTGAGAGGGATGTCGCCGCGATAATTCTTGCCCAGCGCATCGCGCAGCGCGCTCTCCAGCACGACACCGGTATTGAGGGCCTGCAGGTGCAACCAGACGAGCCCGATCCAGCTAAACAGGAACAGCGTGAGCCCCCAGCGACCGGTGCTGCTGTCGAGGCCGTCCCCCAGCACCACCAGGACACTCAGCGGCAGCGACCAGGCCAGGTGAAACCAAGCCAGCTCGCCAGTCAGCCAGCCGACAAAAAACCAGGGAATGGCGCCGTAGTGCAGGCGCCGGGCCTTTATCAGCGCGGTGAGGGTCGACAGCGCCAGCAGTACCGCCAGCGCCAGATACAGGCTCATCGCCTTCCTCCTGCAGGATTTCCTCCATTTTAAGGGCGCCGGCCATCGCTTGCACCCGTCATGACAAGTGCGTAAGTTAGCCGCTCTTTCCCTGCGAGGTGCCCCCTATGAGCGTCAAGCTTGGCGTGGTCATGGACCCTATCGAGAAGGTCAATTACAAGAAAGACAGTACCTTGGCGATGCTGTGGGCCGCCGCAGATCGCGGCTGGGAGATCAGCTACATGACGCCGCAGGATATCTTTCTCGAACAGGGAGAGGCGCTGGCAAGCATGACCGCACTGTCGGTGTTTCGCGACCCGGACCACTTTTTCGAGAAAGGCGGGGTCAGCACCCGGTCGCTCGGCGAACTCGATGTCATCCTGATGCGCAAGGACCCGCCCTTCGATAACGAGTACATTTACACCACCTACATGCTCGAGGTAGCGGAACGCCAGGGCACGTTGATTGTCAATCGCTGCAGCAGTCTCAGAGACTGTAACGAGAAGGTCTTCGCCACCCAGTTTCCCCAGTGCTGCCCGCCGCTGCTGGTCAGCGCCGATACCGATCGACTCAAGGCCTTCTATCTAGAGCACGGTGACGTGATCTTCAAGCCGCTGGACGGCATGGGCGGCTCGGCGATCTTCCGCGTTAAACCGGAGGATCCCAACCTCAACGTCATCCTCGAGACGCTGACGGAGTTCGGCCAGATCACCATCATGGCCCAGCGCTTCATTCCAGAAATATCAAAAGGCGACAAGCGCATCCTGATGGTCAACGGCGAACCAATACCCTACTGCCTCGCAAGGGTTCCCCTGGCCGGCGAGAACCGCGGCAACCTGGCCGCCGGCGGCAGCGGTGTGGCCCAGGAGCTGACCGACCGGGACCGCTGGATCGTGGAGCAGGTGGCCCCGGCGCTGAAGGAAAAAGACCTGATGTTCGTTGGCCTGGACGTCATCGGTGACTACCTCACCGAGATCAACGTCACCAGCCCTACCTGTATCCGTGAAATCGACGCCGCCTATGGCACCGACATTGGCGGCCAGTTGATGGACTGTATAATGGAGCGGTTAGCCTGACAGTGGCAGCAGGGCTAACTCAGTGAGTGTGAACAGGCCCTAAGAGGTACGCTACCGCCGTAATGGAGTTTGCAGAACGCAGCAGCCCGCAGCACGACTACCTGGGCTTTTTTGTCTTCGTCGCGTTCGCCCTGCACCTGATGCTCATTCTGGGCGTCAGCTTCGTCAACGACGCCTCGGATTACAGCACCCCCCAGCTGGAGGTGACCCTGGCCCAGTACCAGAGCAGTGAGGCGCCCGAAGACGCCCGCTTTGTCGCCCAGGCCAACCAGGCCGGCAGCGGCACTCTGGCCGAGCGCGCCGAGCTCACCACCCGCCGTCAGGCGGAGTTCAGCGACAACCGCATTCGCGAGCTGGGCGGCGCGCCACTGGTGACGGAAGTCAGGCCTCAGGCTCGGGAAGATGCCATTGTCACCACCATCAACGAGGCCCTGCGCCAGGTGGTACAGGAGCCCCTGGAGGAGGAACCGGAACCGGTGTTCTCGGCCGCCATCGATCCCGAGATTCGCAAACTCTCCGAGAGCATTGCCAGCCTCGAGGCGCGCCTGGATGAACAGCAGCAGGCCTACGCCGAGCGGCCTCGGGTCAAGCGGCTCACGGCGCTCTCTGCCCGCGCTGCTGTGGATGCCGCCTACCTGCATAACTGGCGCACGCAGGTAGAGGCGGTGGGCAACCAGCACTACCCGGCCGCCTCCCGGCAGTACGGTATCTACGGCGACCTGCGACTGCTGGTCGCCATCCGCTACGACGGCACCATCGACAATATCGAGGTGCTGTCATCCTCGGGGCACGCCGTGCTCGACGAGGCCGCGATTCGCATTGTGCGTATGGCCGCTCCGTTCGCGCCCTTTCCGCCGGAGCTGCGGGAAACTACCGATATGCTCGAAATCATCCGCACATGGAAATTCAGGAAAAACCGGCTAAGCTCAGTGAGAGGCTAGGGGCAAGGCTACCCGCCGCCCAGGCCGTACCGGTACCTGCCCATGAACGACGCCGTAGCGCACAGCTCCACAGGCGACAGCCTGCGCAATCACTTCCTGCTGGCGATGCCCAGCCTGACGGACGCCATTTTTGCCAATAGCGTAACCTACCTGTGCGAGCATAACGAGCACGGGGCCATGGGCATTGTCATCAACCAGCCTCTGGACCTGTGCGTGGAGGAAGTGCTGGAGCACCTCAACCTGTCCGCCGCCGGGCGCCTGCAGGAGACCCCGGTCATGGCCGGTGGTCCGGTGCATATGGACCGCGGCTTCGTTTTACACCGGCCGGCACCCCGCGACTGGGAAGCCACACTGGCGGTAACGGATGAAATCTGGCTCACCACCTCGCGGGATATCCTTGAGTCGATTGCCAATGAAGAGGGTCCGGAGGACTGCCTGGTGGCCCTCGGCTACGCCGGCTGGTCTGCCGGACAGCTGGAATCGGAACTGGCCGATAACAGCTGGCTGACGCTGCCCGCCGACAGTGCCATCATCTTCGACACGCCCTACCACCTGCGCATGAGTACCGCCGCGGCCCGGCTCGGGGTCGACATGAACTTGCTGTCGGGGGAGGCGGGGCACGCCTGAGCTTCATCTCAAACAAGCCCAACACCCAGCAGCAATCCGCCACCGTGCTAGCCTTCGACTTCGGGCTGCGCCAGATCGGCGTCGCGGTCGGCAATCGGGAAACCGGTACCAGCCAGGCCCTGACGGTGCTGCACGCCCGCGACGGCATTCCCGATTGGCGCGAGCTGGAAGCCCTGGTGGCCGAATGGCAGCCTGGCCTGCTGCTAGTGGGCAGCCCCCTCAATATGGACGATAGTGAAAGCGAGCTTTCGCGGCGGGCAGCGAAGTTTGGCCGCCGCATTCAAGAGCGCTGCCGGCTACCGGTGGACTACATGGATGAGCGATTGTCGAGTTTCGACGCGAAGCAGATCTTGAAAGAGGCCGGTCACCGCGGTGACTTTCAGCGAAACCCGGCAGACAGCCTGGCAGCGCAACTGATCCTGGATACCTGGTTGGCAGAGAACGCCGCTAGCGCATAAAGCTCTGGCGGTCGTCCTCTTCCTCGACCATGCTCAGGTCCGGCGCGGCAGCCATGCCGTCGGCACCTTCGGCGTCCAGCTTGATCATCAAGCGCAGGTCGTTGCGTGAATCCGCGTGAGCCAGTGCTTTTTCCTCGTCGATCGCACCTTCTTTGAACAAACGGAACAAAGCCTGATCAAAGGTCTGCATGCCCTGCTCGTTGGAGTTGGCCATGAGTTCCTTGAGCAGGTGCACCTCGCCCTTGCGAATCAGGTCGGAGACCAGCGGCGTGTTCAACAACACTTCGATCACCGCGCGACGACTCTTGCCGTCCTTGGTGGGCACCAGCTGCTGGGCGACCATGCCGCGCAGGTTCAGTGACAGGTCCATCCAGATCTGGTCGTGGCGCTCCACCGGGAAAAAGTGCTGAATGCGATCCAGAGCCTGGTTGGCATTGTTGGCGTGCAGGGTGCACAGACACAGGTGGCCGGTTTCCGCGAAGGTGATCGCCTGCTCCATGGTCTCCTTGGTGCGCACCTCACCGATCATGATGACATCCGGTGCCTGGCGCAGGGTGTTCTTCAGCGCCACTTCAAAGCTGTCGGTGTCGATGCCCACTTCACGCTGGGTGACGATGCAGCCGGCATGTTCGTGGATGAATTCGATCGGGTCCTCAATGCTGATGATATGGCCGGTAGAGTTCTTGTTGCGGTAACCGATCATCGAGGCCAACGAGGTGGATTTACCCGTACCGGTGGCGCCCACGAAGATAATCAGGCCGCGCTTGGTCATGGCGAGGTCGCGGATCACCGACGGCAACCTGAGGTCCTCGATGGTGGGAATGGTGGTTTCGATACGGCGCAGCACCATGCCCGGCTGGTTGCGCTGGTAGAAGGCACTAGCGCGGAAACGGCCGATAGCATCACGCGCCACCGCGAAGTTACATTCGTGGTGTTCGTCGAACTCCGCGCGCTGGTCGTCGCTCATCACGCCGGTAACCACCTTGAACACCTGTTCGGGGGTCATGATGTGATCCGACACCGGCATCACCTTGCCGTTGATCTTTAGACTGGGAGCCACGCCGGCAGTAATGAAGGCGTCAGATGCCCCCTTGTCTACCATGAACTTTAATAGCTTATCGATATCCACTGGCTTTCTCCCGCGCTAACCCGCTCTCTGCCGCCCAGGCGACTCAGAAGTTCTCCGGCATTTTCGCTTTCTCACGCGCCGCTTCGCGGCTGATCAGGCGTTTCTCGAGCAGACGCTCCAGGCACTGGTCGAGGGTCTGCATGCCAAGCGAGCCACCGGTCTGGATGGCGGAGTACATCTGCGCCACCTTGTCCTCGCGAATCAGATTACGGATCGCCGAGGTACCACGCATGATCTCATGGGCAGCCACCCGGCCGCCGCCTTCCTTTTTCAACAGGGTCTGTGAAATCACCGCCTGCAGTGATTCCGACAGCATGGAACGCACCATGGCTTTCTCCGCCGCGGGGAATACATCAATGATGCGGTCGATGGTCTTAGCAGCTGACTGCGTGTGCAGGGTACCGAACACCAGGTGACCGGTTTCCGCCGCTTCCAACGCCAGCTTGATGGTCTCAAGGTCGCGCAGCTCGCCTACCAGGATGATGTCGGGGTCTTCCCGCAGCGCCGAGCGCAGCGCCTCATTGAAGCCAAGGGTGTCGCGATGCACCTCGCGCTGGTTGATCAGGCACTTTTTGCTCTCATGCACGAATTCTATCGGGTCCTCAATGGTGAGGATGTGCTGGTAGCGGTTGTCGTTGATGTAGTCGATGATGGCCGCCAGGGTGGTGGATTTGCCCGAGCCGGTAGGCCCCGTTACCAGCAGCAGGCCGCGGGGCACTTCCGCAACGTCCTTGAAGACCTGCCCCATGCCGAGGTCTTCCATGGTCAGGACCTTGGAGGGGATGGTCCGGAACACGCCACCGGCGCCGCGGTTCTGGTTGAAGGCGTTGACGCGAAAGCGCGAAACGCCAGGTACCTCAAAGGAGAAGTCGGTCTCCAGAAACTCCTCGTAGTCCTTGCGCTGCTTATCATTCATGATCTCGTAAATCAGATCGTGCACCTGCTTGTGATCCATCGGCGGCAGGTTGATGCGACGCACGTCGCCGTCTACCCGGATCATCGGCGGCAGGCCGGCTGACAGGTGCAGGTCGGAGGCGCCCTGTTTGGCGCTGAATGCGAGCAATTCCGTAATGTCCATAGAGTTCGGCTCCCCTGTTTAAGCCGTCAGTGTGCTAGATCCCTGCGCCTTCCGCTGCGTGCTCCAGGGTCATATTGTTGTGTTTGCCGCGGCTCCAGCCCGCCGCGCGCTCTCGCGGATTCGGACCTGCACCGTGCGGCTATCGACCGCGATCGACCATGTAAGGCAGCAACAACCCCAACAGGCCCTCTATAATGGCTGTCGACGAGGTCCGGTGAACTGTCTTCCGGGCTGCATGCAACCCTCGACTCAAGCACCCACAACACACCTAAGGATAAGTGCCAACTACCGCACCAGCCCGCGCCATGACTGACCTCGCAATAGTCAAGAATATAGCAAAGCTCCAGGAGAGAATACGAAACGCGTCACAAAATTACGGTCGCGACCCGGGCGCCATCACCCTGCTGGCGGTGGCAAAGACCAAGCCCGCAGAGGCGGTGCGCGAAGCAGCCGGGGCGGGGGTCACCCACATCGGCGAAAACTACCTGCAGGAGGCGTTGGACAAAATTGCCAGCCTTGAGGACCTGGCGCTGACCTGGCATTTCATCGGGCCGCTGCAGTCGAACAAGACCCGCCCGGTCGCCGAGCACTTCGACTGGGTGCACAGTGTCGACCGGCTCAAGATTGCCCGCCGCCTCTCGGAGCAGCGACCGGCGGCGCTGCCGCCCCTCAACCTGTGCCTGCAGGTCAACATCAGCGGCGAAGATAGCAAGGCCGGTGTCAGCCCCGACGAATTGCCGGCGCTGGCGGCCGCGGTTGCCGGGCTGCCCGGTATCCGGCTGCGCGGCCTGATGGCCATTCCGGCCCCCAGCGATGACCACGACGAGCAGCGAGCGCCTTTTGCCGCGCTACGCACTGCACTGGAGGCGCTGCAGCCAGAGTTTCCAGACTTGGACACCCTGTCCATGGGCATGTCGGGAGACCTGGAGGCGGCGATTGCCGAGGGCGCCACGATGATACGTATCGGCACCGATGTTTTCGGGCCTCGCTGAGCCCCGTGTATACTCTGCTGCCTCGGCTGGATTCCGGGTAGTGCGACCGGGCCGGCACTCACAACGACGAACGAAAGATTCCAGGGCGTGAAACACCTGAAAGTTGGATTTATCGGCGGCGGCAACATGGCGTCGAGCATTATCGGCGGACTGCTGGAGCAGGGCATGCCGGCGGAAAACATCCGCGCCAGCGACCCTACCCGAGAGGCGCTGGAACGCCTGCGACTGCAGGCGCCGGTGGGCACCACCCACGACAACGCCGAGGCGGTGGCTGGTGCCGACGTAGTAGTGCTGTCGGTCAAGCCCCAGGCCATGGCGGAAGCGGCGGCCAGCATTCGCGAGCCGCTGAGCGCCAGCGGCGCCATGGCGGTGTCGATTGCCGCGGGCATTACCCTGACCAGCCTGGAGTCCGCCCTTGGTGAGAATACGCCCATTGTGCGCTGCATGCCGAACACGCCGGCGCTGCTGCGCGAAGGCGCCACTGCGCTGTATGCCAATGCCGCCTGCGCGCCCGCTCAGCGCAAACTGGCCGAAGCGGTGCTGGGCGCCGTGGGCAGCGTCAATTGGGTACCGGAAGAAAACCAGATCGATGCGGTGACCGCGCTGTCGGGCAGCGGGCCGGCCTACTTCTTCCTGTTCCTGGAGGCCATGGTCGACGCTGCCGAAGAGCTGGGCCTGGACCGCGAGACCAGCACCGCGCTCGCGGTGCAAACCGCACTGGGCTCGGCGCGCATGGCGGCGGTGGGGGATGTGGAACTCGCCGAACTGCGCAGACGTGTCACCAGTCCCGGGGGCACCACCGAGCGCGCCCTCGAGGCCTTCGAAGCCGCCGGGCTCAGAGATATTGTCAAAACAGCCATGCAGGCTGCCGCAGAACGCTCCCGGGAGCTTGCCGGGGAACTGGGATAAAACGCTATGGGTCCGATTGCCGATTCCTTCACCCTGCTGGTGAACGTCTTTTTCAACCTGTTGATGCTGCTGGTACTGCTGCGCTTCCTGCTGCAGCTGGTGCGAGCGGATTTCTACAACCCCATCAGCCAGGCGATAGCCCGCATGACCAACCCACTGCTGCTTCCGCTGCGGCGGATCATCCCGGGTTATGGCGGTTTTGATATCGCCTCGCTGGTGCTGCTGTTGTTGGCGGAGATCATTGCCATCTTCGCGCTGGGATTTGTCCACGGCGTGGGCCTGGTGCCACCACTGTTGGCGTTGCTGTGGGCGCCGTTGGGCATCGTCAGCCTGTTCCTCAATTTCTACTTTTTCGCCATTCTCGCCATGATCATTCTCAGCTGGGTTGCTCCCGGCAGCCCAAGCCCGGTGATTTACCTGCTGCACCAGCTCACCGAGCCGGTGATGGCCCCGTTCCGCAAGCTGCTGCCGGCCATGGGCGGTCTCGACCTGTCTCCCATCCTGGTGTTCGTGGCCATCCAGGTGGCGCAGATTTTCGTCAGCTACGCGGCGCGCGGTGTCAACCTACCGCCCGCGCTGGTTGTCGGTTTCTAAAGCCAGCATGTATTCCCCGGACGCCACTGACAGCGTCGGGCTGGTCACTCCCCAGCGTGCCGAATTCCCGGACGGTGTGACGCTGGCCTGCGGCCGCAGGCTGCCCCACTTCGAGCTGGTTTACGAGACCTATGGCGAACTCAATGCCGACGCCAGCAACGCGGTGCTGGTCTGCCACGCCCTCAGCGGCCACCACCACGCGGCGGGCTATCACAGCGAGACAGACCGCCGGCCCGGCTGGTGGGATGCCTGCATCGGCCCCGGCAAGCCTATCGATACCAACTATTTCTTTGTCGTCAGCCTCAACAACCTGGGCGGCTGTCATGGCTCCACCGGGCCCCTGAGCACAGATCCGGAGAGCGGCGAGGAATACGGTCCCGAGTTTCCTCCCATGCGGGCCCGGGACTGGGTGCACAGCCAGGCGATGCTGGCAGACCGGCTCGGTATCGACTGCTGGGCGGCCGTGATTGGCGGCAGCCTCGGTGGCATGCAGGCCATGCGCTGGTCGCTGGAGTACCCGGAACGCGTGCGCCACTGCGTGGTGATCGCAGCGGCCATGAAACTGAGCGCCCAGAATATCGCCTTCAACGAAATTGCCCGCCAGGCCATCACCTCGGACCCGGCATTTCACGGCGGCCGCTACCGCCAGCACCAGGCGGTGCCTCGGGACGGGTTGGCCATCGCCCGTATGGTGGGCCACATCACTTACCTGTCAGACGATGCCATGGCCGACCGCTTCGGCCGCGACCTGCGCTCGGGCAATTTCGAGATCGGCAGCGAAGAAGGGGTAGAGTTCCAGGTACAGAGCTACCTGCGCCACCAGGGCAGCACTTTCAGCGAAAGCTTTGACGCCAACACCTACATCCTGATGACGCGGGCGCTGGACTACTTCGATTTGGCCCGGGAATACGAGGACGACCCGGTGGCGGCCTTCGCCAGGGCGCAGGCCTCTTTTCTGGTCCTGTCCTTCAGCACTGACTGGCGCTTCTCGCCCGCGCGCTCCCGGGAGATCGTCGACGCCCTGCTGGCGGCGGGCAAGTCGGTGTCCTACGCGGAAATCCAGGCCGACCAGGGCCATGATGCCTTCCTGCTGCCGATACCCCGCTACCTGGAAGTCTTCTCCGCCTACATGCAGCGGGTGCGCAGCACATGAGACAAGACCTCACCCATATTCAGCAGTGGATTCAGCCCGGCTCGCGAGTGCTGGACCTGGCCTGCGGCGACGGCGAGTTCCTCGCCCGGCTGCAGGCAGAGCGGGACGTGAAGGGCATAGGGCTCGAGATCGACGCCGCCAGCATCACCGCCGGGATCGCCCACGGCCTCAATATCATCGAGCAAAACCTCGATCGGGGACTGGCCAATTTCCGCGACGACAGCTTCGACACGGTAGTGATGGCCCACGCCCTGCAGGCGGTGCGCTACCCTCACCTGGTGCTGGACGAAATGCTGCGCGTCGGCCGCGAGTGTATCGTGACCTTCCCGAACTTCGGTCAGTGGCGTTGCCGCCTCTACCTGGGCAGCCGCGGCCGTATGCCGGTGTCCAAGTTCATGCCCTACACCTGGTATGACACGCCCAATATCCATTTCTGCACGGTGCGTGATTTCGAAAGCCTCTGCGAAGAGCGCGCCATTCGCATCCTGCAGCGCGACATGGTGGGGCCGTCCAACAACGCCGGGGTGCTGGCGAAGGCCTGGCCCAACCTGTTCGCCACCACCGCCATCTACCACATTTCGCGCTGAGGACGTCGAGCAACATGGCTACAGAGATCAAGCCCCACCGCGTGGTGATTGCCAGCGGCAACCGCGGCAAGCTTTCGGAATTTGCCGGCCTGCTGGCCCACTGGGATTGCGAGGCGGTGCCGCAGTCGGCCTTCGACATCGCGCCGGTAGAAGAAACCGGCGACAGTTTTGTCGAAAACGCGCTGCTGAAGGCCAATGCCGCCTCCCATCACAGCGGGTTGCCGGCGATTGCCGATGACTCCGGTCTGATCGTGGACGCCCTGGACGGCGCCCCCGGCATCTACTCGGCACGCTACGCCGGCGAAACGGCCGGCGATGCCGACAACAACGCCAAACTGCTGGCCGCCCTGGCCGATGTGCCGGAGGCGGAACGCAGCGCCCGTTTCCACTGCGCGCTGGTCTACCTGCGCCACTGGCAGGACCCCAACCCGATCATCTGCCAGGCCGACTGGGAGGGGCGTATCCTCACAGAACCTGCGGGGGACGGCGGCTTCGGCTACGACCCGCTGTTCTTCGTGCCTTCGGAAGCTGTCAGTGCGGCGCAACTCGACGCCGCTACCAAGAACCGCATCAGCCACCGGGGCCAGGCGATGGCCCTGCTGCTCGCGGCGCTGGAGCAGGAGCTAGGGTGAGCAAGCTGGCGCTGCCGCCACTCAGCCTCTATATCCACATTCCCTGGTGCGAGCGCAAGTGCCCCTACTGCGATTTCAACTCCCACCAGCAGGAGGGCGCGCTGCCGGAGGCTGAGTACGTCGCCGCGCTGCTGCGGGATCTCGACCGCGACCTGCCCCTTGCCCGGGGCCGGCCCCTGGTGTCGATTTTTATCGGCGGCGGCACCCCCAGCCTGCTGACGGTGTCATCCCTGCAGGCCCTGCTCGACGGGGTGCGAGAACGGCTGGCGCTGGCCGAGGACTGCGAGGTCACCCTGGAGGCCAACCCCGGCAGCGCCGAGGCCGAGAAATTCGCGGGCTTCGTCGGCGCCGGCGTGAACCGCATTTCCCTGGGCGTGCAGAGCTTTGATGACAGCAGCCTGGCTGCGCTGGGGCGGGTGCACGATGCTGCGCAGGCCCGGCGCGCGGTGGCCATGGCCCAGGCCTCTGGCATTGCCAGCCTCAACATCGACCTGATGCACGGCCTGCCAGGTCAGACTGTCGCCACGGCCGCGGCCGACCTGCAACAGGCGCTGGACTTCGGCCCGGCCCACTTGTCCTGGTACCAGCTCACCATCGAGCGCAATACCGCGTTCTACAAGCGGCCGCCGGTGCTGCCGGTGGAGGATGACCTGGGTGACATCCAGGCCCAGGGCGAGGACATGCTGGCCCGGGCGGGCTTTGCCAACTACGAGGTCTCGGCTTACGCGCAGCCAGGCTTTCACAGCCGCCACAATCTCAATTACTGGGAGTTTGGTGATTACCTCGGTATCGGCGCCGGTGCCCACGGCAAACTGACGCTGCCGGAGGCCGGCGAGGTTCGGCGCACCGCGAAACGGCGCCAGCCCTCCGAATACCTCGCCACCGAAGACGCCAACGCCCAGGGCCGACTGCTGGACAGCCGCGACCTGCCCGGTGACTTCATGCTCAATGCGCTGCGCCTGCGCGAGGGATTCGCGCCGGGCTTGTACGAGACCCGGACCGGGCAGTCTCTGGACAGCGTCGCCGCCATTATCGAGTCACTGGTAGCACGGGAATTGCTGGAGGTCAGCGAAGAGAGGATTTGCGCCACACCGTTAGGGCGGCGCTACCTGGATAGCGTGGTCAGCGAATTCTTATAGGCCTGACGCGGTCAATCGCGCCTTTCGAACAGCAGGTCCCACACCCCGTGACCGAGGCGCTGGCCGCGCTGCTCGAACTTGGTGAGCGGGCGCTGTTCCGGGCGCGGCGAGTATTCGTCCGCCCCCGCGCGATTCTCAAGACTCGGCTCCGCAGACAATACTTCGAGCATATGCTCCGCGTAGTTCTCCCAATCTGTGGCCAGGTGCAAGAAGCCGCCAGGCTTGAGGCGTTCACGCAGCAGGCGCACAAAAGGCGGCTGGATCAAACGGCGCTTGTGGTGGCGCTTCTTGTGCCAGGGGTCGGGAAAGAAAATCTGCACGCCATCGAGGCTGGCAGGGGCGATGCACTCCTCGAGCACCAGCACCGCGTCGTCACAATATACGCGAACGTTTTCCAGTTCCTGCTCCATCACGCTGTGCAGCAGGCGACCCACGCCAGGGCGGTGCACCTCGATGCCGAGAAAATTGGTGTCGGGGTCAGCGGCGGCCATCTCTACCAGCGATTGACCCATGCCGAAACCGATCTCCAGCACCAGCGGAGCGCTGCGACCAAAGGCGATATCCGGCGCCAGCGGCCCCGCTTCCCGCTCCAGCCCAAAGCGCGGGAGACCCGCTTCCAGCGCACGGCGCTGGCCCACCGTCATGCGGCCCGGGCGCATAACGAAACTGCGAATGCGGCCCCGTGGATCGGTACTCATGGAACGCTGCGTCCCGGCCCCAGGGTCCAGGCCAGCAACAGCGACCAGCCGGCTATGAACGCCAGCCCCCCCAGCGGAGTGATCGCGCCCAGCCAGCCAAGGCCGGTCACGGCCAGCAGATAGAGGCTGCCGCTGAACAACAAGAGCCCCGCACTGAAGGCCCACCCGGCGAAACCCAAGAGGCGCGGTGCTGCCGCGCCGCGATACAGCAGGCCGACGGCCAGCAGCGCCAGCGAGTGGGCGAAGTGGTATTGCACGGAGGTCTCGTAGATGCCCATGGCGCGAGGGTCGAGTTGGCTGCGCAGGGCATGGGCGCCGAAGGCACCCAGCGCCACCGCCAGCAGTCCACTGCCGGCGGCGATACTCAGGTAGGGGGAGTGATTGGGCTCCGGTTGCACGGTCGCCGGTCGCGGGCCGCCGATCAGGCTTCCATGCTGGCCCGGAGTTTCTTCATGGCATTCTGCTCGAGCTGGCGAATGCGCTCGGCGGATACGCCATACTCGGCGGCCAGCTCCTGAAGGGTGGCCTTGTCTTCCGTCAACCAGCGGCGGGCGACGATGTCCTGGCTGCGCTCGTCGAGCTCGTGCAGGGCCAGGTGCAACCGGTTCTCGCTGTTGTCGGCCCAGTCTGCTTCTTCCACCAGGGCAGCCGGATCCTCGCGGTGGTCTTCGAGGTAGTTGGCCGGCGCCTGCCAGGCATCTTCGTCGTCACTGTCTACCGGCGACTCGAAGGCCATGTCGTAGGCGCTGAGACGGCCTTCCATACTCTGCACGTCTTTTACGTCGACGTTCAGGTCGGCGGCGATGGCTTCCGCTTCCGCCCGGCTCAGCCAGCCGAGCTGCTTCTTCTGACCGCGCAGATTGAAGAACAGCTTGCGCTGCGCCTTGGTCGTGGCGATCTTGACGATGCGCCAGTTACGCAGGATGTATTCGTGGATTTCCGCTTTGATCCAGTGTACGGCAAAGGATACCAGGCGTACGCCGCGAGCGGGGTCGAAACGCTTCACGGCCTTCATCAGGCCGACGTTGCCTTCCTGAATCAGGTCCGCCTCGGGCAGGCCGTAGCCGGAGTAGCTGCGGGCGATGTGCACCACGAAGCGCAGGTGCGACATGACCAGCTGGCGAGCGCCATCGAGGTTGTTGTTGTGGAAGAGGTCTCCCGCCAGCCCCTGCTCGCGCACCTGGCTCAGCACGGGAATGCTGCCTACGGCCTGGACATAGGCCGCTAGGTTGGCGCCGGGTACAAGCTGATCTACA
>JANQGK010000340.1 GCA_028277365.1 Halieaceae bacterium
TTGCCTGGCTCACCAACGAAAAGCCTGTCACAAAAGCTCCACAAAATGTTCACGGGTAGGCAATGAGGGGCGCTTACAGTGCGCCCATGCAGATACTGAGTACCCTGCAACAGGCCGACCTGCGTCTATTTGCCTGGCTGTTCAGGAACGGCGATCGCTACCTGCTGATTCCCCCGGCCAAAGCAGTGTCCCACTCCGGCGACGGTTACCTCCACGTTCTGACTCCCCTGATGCTGATCATCATGGGCGCGGCGTATGCAGGTGATCTGGTTCTGGTAATTTCACTCGCCCTGGCAATTGAACGCCCGGTTTACTGGATTCTGAAAAACGGACTCAAGCGTCGCCGCCCGGAGCAGTTCGTGCCCGGCTTCCGCAGCCTGATCGTCGCCTCGGATCAGTTCAGCTTCCCCTCCGGGCACAGCTCAGCTGCTTTTCTTCTGGTGACCTGCCTGTGCGTGCTGTACGGCGCCGCTGCGGCGCCGCTGTTGATCTGGGCTGCTGCTGTTGGCATGTCGCGGGTGTTGCTGGGTGTACACTTCCCTGGTGACATCCTGGCCGGCGCCAGCATGGGCACCCTGATTGCGCTGTTTGCCAGTTCGCTGCTGGGGCTTAACTGATATGAAGATTCTTTACGGGGTTCAGGCGACCGGCCAGGGCCATATCAGCCGCGCGCGCGCGATGGCCGAGGCGCTGTCGCACTACCCGCTTGAGGTGGACTGGCTGTTTTCTGGACGCGAGCGGGAAAAGCTTTTCGACATGGAGCCCTTCGGGGACTTCCTGCACCGCCGTGGCCTCACTTTTACCACCCGCAATGGCCGCGTAAGCTACCTGCGCACTGCCATCGACAACAACGCACCGCAGTTCCTGCATGATGTCTGGCAGCTGAATGTGCTGGATTACGACCTGGTGGTGACCGACTTCGAGCCGGTAACGGCCTGGGCCGGCCGACTGCGCGGCGTGAACACTGTCGGCATAGGCCACCAGTACGCCTTTGGTGGCGATGCCCCCGCCGCCGGTGATCACTGGCTCTCGCGCTTCATCATGCGCAACTTCGCGCCGGTGAAAACCGGCCTCGGCCTGCACTGGCACGGCTACGACAGCCACACGCTGCCGCCGATTCTGGACCTTGGGCACTCGCGGACCCGCGGGGGCGAACACTATCTGGTATACCTGCCTTTCGAGGACCAGTCCCGGGTCACCACCTGGCTCAACGGCCACAGCGATTTCCGCTTTGTACAGTACGCCCCCGGGCTACCGAAACAGCAGGCCGGCAACGTGCGCCTCCACCCCACCAGCATCGCCGCCTTTAAGGAAGACCTGCATAGCTGTCGCGGGGTGATCTGTAATTCCGGCTTCGAACTGATTTCAGAGTGCCTGGAGTTGGGCAAGCCTGCCCTCACCAAACCTCTGACGGGCCAGACAGAGCAACTCTCCAATGCCCTGGCGCTGACTGAACTCGGCTATGCCACGGCCATGGGAGACCTCGACGACGTGCGCCTGGCCAGCTGGCTGCGCCATACGCCGCGGGCACCGGAGATTCACTTTGCCGATGTCGCAGCGGGCCTCGCCGCGTGGCTGCACGACGGCTGCCAGGAACCGGCCTCGCGCCTCAGCGAGCGGCTCTGGCAGCGCAGTATGACTCCGCGTACCGCGCTGGAGAACGACGGCCCCTACTGCGAGCTGCCGCTCACCGCCTGACCGGCCTCCCGGCTGCTGGTTTATACTGCCGCAAACCCACTGGCAGGATACGTCATGGCAGGCATCGCTTTTGAAAGAGAGCTCCCCTTTCCGGCCACTTCCGTCTGGGAAGTGCTCGAAGACTTCGGCAACATGGCCTGGGCTCCGGGCGTCAAGCAGGTGGAGATCATAGGTAGCGGCATCGGTATGACCCGCCGCTTGCACATGGACGGCATGGAGCCCATCGACGAGGTGCTGGAATCCCAGGACCCGGCCACCATGAGCTTCAGCTACAGTATCCCCCGCGGTATCCCCCTGCCGGTAACTGACTACCTGGCCAGCGCCCGCATCGAAGCCATCGACGACACCCGCTGTCGCGCCCACTGGGCTTGCACCTGCTCCCCCACCGACGCCAGCATGGACGAGGCGCAGCTGGAGGAGATGCTGCGCGGCACCTATACCCTGCTGCTGGACATGGTGGAGGCTTACCTGGCGAAGCGCAGCGAACCTGGCGCCGCCTGAGCATGGAGCGCCTGTCCCGCGACAACACGCAGATGTATGCCAATCTGTTTGGCTTCCTCAACCTGCCCCTGTGCGAAGACATCAGCAGCAGCGAAGCCGATGTGGCCGTGCTGGGCCTGCCCTACGACCTTGCCACCAGCGGGCGCGCGGGCACACGCTCCGGCCCCAACGCCATCCGCCAGGCCTCCGCCAACCTGCGCTGGGAGGAGGCCCGCTGGCCCTGGCCGTTCAAACTCACTGATCGCATCACCGCCGTCGATTGCGGCGACGTCCAGTATTACCAGGGTGATCACGCCGCCTTTGTGGCCGCCTGCGAAGCGGCTGCCTGGGAAATTCTCGACGCCGGCAAAACACTATTGAGCTTCGGCGGTGACCACTACGTCGCCCTGCCACTGCTGCGCCAGCACGTGAAGCGCTACGGCAAGCTCGCGCTGATTCACTTCGATGCCCACACCGACACCGATGAAGACGGCTGGATCTACGACCACGGTGCGATGTTCCACCACGCTCGCACCGAGGGCCTGTTAGACGAGGCGCGCTGCATTCAGGTGGGCATCCGCACCTGGTACGAACCCGACAGTCACCCGTTCCGCGTGATCGATGCTGACACGGCCTGCGGTCTGTCATCTGCCGAGCTGGCCGCGACCATTCGTGACCATGTCGGCGCAGGCCCCGCTTACGTCAGCTTTGATATCGACTGCCTGGACCCGGCCTTTGCGCCCGGGACCGGTACGCCGGTGGCCGGCGGCCTCAGCAGCAACCAGGTGCTGGGCACCCTGCGCGGCCTGGCCGGGCTCGAGCTGGTGGGGATGGACATCGTAGAAGTCGCACCCGCTTACGACAGTAGTGAGATCACCGCACTGGCTGCCGCCACCCTGGGCCTCGAGTTCCTCTACCTGGTGGCTTCCCGCCGCGGACAGTAGCGGCAACCGGCGATTGGTAACCGCCACGCGGTCGTGTACCGTGTCGCTAAACACCGAGCGTTCCCATGCGACTGTCGACTATCATCCTGCCGCTGCTGCTGAGCCTGCCGGCGTTGGCCGCGGACCCAGCCTACCTGGCGAACCCCGACTACGTCGGCGCGGAGGCCTGCCGCGGGTGCCACACCGAGGAATATGCCGCCTGGCAGGGCTCCCACCACGATCT
>JANQGK010000187.1 GCA_028277365.1 Halieaceae bacterium
CCTTAGCAAATATTTTCGAGGAAAATCTTACATGTTCCCGCTAACCTGAGACCAGGCTCTCTTATTGTTTTTCTTGGTAAATAAGGATTCCGGCGGACGACAGGCCCAATTTTAACGCGACCGCGAAAGAGATACTAGACTGTATGAGAGATATTTGAACTGGGCCTTAAACGGACTTGCGTGGACAAAGTCTGAAAGCAAACAACCTCGCAGTCTTAGAGCACTTTTCATATGTCAGAACTGGCCGGCCAGACCATTTCTGTCGTAATGAGAATTTCATTTTTGATCAGAACTATCCAGCCAGACCAATGACCCCAGTTTCCCCTGGGGCGTTCAGCCTGCCTGTGCCACGGGGCTGATAGCTAGCCGCGGAAGCGCAAGCTCACAAAGTAGCGCCGGGGCTCGGTGAAGCTCACCGTGGTAGTGCCAAAGGCGTCTACCCCGAAGCCGCCGCGGATCTCCCGCTCATCGGCGAGGTTCCGGCCAAACACGCTCAATTCCCACTTCTCGTTGGGTGAAAAGTAGGTCACACCTGCGTTGTATATGGTGTAGCTATCCGCCGCCAGCCGATCAAAGCAGGTGCAGGCCTCGTCATCGGTGTAGAAGATTTCGTCGGTGTAGGCCAGGTCTCCACGTAGCTGGATTCTGCCCCCGTTATTTAGCGAAAACTCATACTGCGCCAGCAGATTAGCGGTCCACTCTGGCGTGTTGGTAAACGGACGATCAGTGAAATCCTCGAGCTCACCGGTATCCGGGTTTACTACGTCAAAGTTCTCATATTCCGGATCGATGTAAGAAACGCCGCCGCTCAGGGTGAGGCCTTTGAAGGGCAGCATTACGAACTCAAGCTCCGCACCCCACAGTGTTGAGTCAGCAGCGTTGTCCACCACCAGTGCCAGGGCGCTGTCTGCCGATTCCGACGGCCTGTTCACCAGAAACTGGCGGTCCTCATAGTCGTTGTAGAACACGGCTCCGTTCAGCTGCAATCGCCCGTCCCAGCTCACGGATTTCAATCCAACCTCGTAGCTGAGGAGGGTCTCCGGGTCAGCCACCGAGATCTGTTCTGTCGACGTGGGCCTACCGTTGAATACGCCGCTGCGAAAACCGGTTGAGACGTGCGCGTAGGCCATAACGTCGTAGCTGAAGTCATACTCAACGCCAATGGTGGGCGTAAACTCCCCCCAGTCATCTTCACAGCGGACGCGAGATCCATTGCCGTCAGCCACGACATCTGAACACGCGCCGGGGTCGGTGACGCCCGGGCGAAGGATAGGCGTTTGACTGGCCCGCTTCAGCGTGAACATGTCCAGGTCTTTCTCATCGTAGGTATAGCGACCTGCAATATTGAGCCTGGCATCGTCCGTCATGTGCCATGTCGTATTGAAAAACGCCGCGTAGCTGGTGGTTTCCTGTGACCGGTCATAACGCAGGGTAAGGTCCAGCGGCACGGCGAGAAAGCGGGCTGGAACACCGTTGAGAATCACCGAGTCCGGCAGCGAAGACAGAGCTTCATACAGGCCGTCTGCCACGGTCACGTCGCTCAAGTGGTCCCCGTCTTCATTCATGTAGTAGAGGCCGACAAGCCATTCGAAGGCGCCTTCGGTCTCGCTGCTCAGCAAGAATTCCTGGCTCACGGTCTGCACGTCAAAAGCCGATCCCACGGAAAAATGGTCGTAGCTATCGTTGTCGGCATCGCGATAAGAACTGCTGTCCATGTCTCTGTAGCCTGTAATGGACTTCAGGCTCATGCCCTCCATGTCCCAGGTGTTGGTCCAGGACACTCCCCAGATCTCGTTTTGGTCACGATCCAGTTCGTTCAATGCGTCGCTATTGTCGATACCGTTGATATTCGGCGTACAGCAGGATTCGCCCTGCGGTCCCAGCACGAAAGCGTTCGCAAAGAACGGAAACGTCGCTGTTGGATTGAAGTCTGAGAGCACCTGAGGATAAACGTTCTGGTCGATATCCGTGTAATCGATCACCAGATGTGAGTTCCAGGCTTCGCTGAAGTCGGCATTCAGGTGACCTCTGACTGCCCACATATCGTCGTTGCCCGCATCGTCGCCGCGATTTCTGTCCTGCCAGCCTTCCGAGTTCCTGGTCAGGGCAGAGATACTGCCTGACACCTTGTCTGAAATCGGAAACTCGGCATAACCGTTGAAAGACACAAAGTCGTACTCGCCGCCTATGACTTCAGCCGTGAAGTTGGTGTCTCCCGTAGGCTTTCGGGTCACGACGTTTATGGCTCCACCAATAGTATTGCGGCCATAAAGCGTGCCTTGTGGCCCTCGCAATACCTGAATCTGCTCTATGTCGGCCAACTGGAAGTTTGACCCGACTGTGCGTGACAGGTAGACGCCATCCACGTAGGTACCAACGCCGGGGTCAACCGTCAGTGCAAAGTCGAATTGCCCTACCCCGCGGATATAGGCCTGGAGTGCACTGCCGACGCCGTTGTCGGAGGCTCGCACGTTGAGGCCGGGCGTGCGCTGTTCGAGGTCATTCACGCTGAGCATTTTGGTTTGTTCGATAAGCTCACCCGAGACTACCGTGAGCGATACCGGCGTATCCTGCAGGCTTTCTTCTCTGCGCCGTGCAGTCACAATGATTTCTTCAAGAACGAAGACTTCTTCTGCGGCTACCTGGTGGGGCAGGCTGGTGCCGGAACAGGCCAGAGCCAGTGCCAGGTGTGGGGCATATCGCTTGGGCATAAGACCTCCTGAGCGACGCCGGCACGCGGTTTTTCCGTGTTCTGAACCCTGTTCTCGGAGCACGCGGTGTGTGCGGGCGCAGCTGAATTATCGTTATTCGTCGCCGCCAGACGGCCTCCAGGGTGGCCGCGCTGGCACTCAACCCTGGGGAAACCATCACGAGACCTCTACAGGGATGTACCAACATTAACTGTCCACAGCGATTTCATAAAACCCGCCCGTGAGAACTAACTGTCCTCAACAGAGTGTCAATCAGCCGACCGGTTGAGCCCTGCGTAGTACCCGTCGCCAAGGCCTGCTCCCAGAGCCCCATTGGCATTACCTGTCTGTTGTGGAAAGTGATATTCCACAATCTGGCTTAACTTGCCTCGTTCTGATCGCTAGAGTCGCTGGTATCTGACGAGACAAGGAGCTCTGTCCATGGATAGTTTTGCCGGCGGCACGGCCGTCGTAACCGGTGCAGGCAGCGGCATTGGGCGCGCGATCGCCATCCAGTGCGCACGGGAGGGCATGCACGTTGCGGTGGCAGATGTCATGGCCAGCCGTCTAACAGCGCTGGGCGACGAGCTGAAGACAGAGGGTGTGAACGTGCTCGCCCGGGAGCTGGACGTATCAGACGCAGGCGCTGTCACCGCCTTCGCCAATGAGGTGTTGGGCGAGCTGGGAGTACCTCGCCTGCTGTTCAACAATGCCGGTGTTCTGCAGATTGGCGAGACCTGGACACAGACGGCAGAGAGTTGGCAGAAGCTGCTGTCCATCAACCTGATGGGGGTAGTTCATGGCCTGAATGCCTTCGTTCCGGCGATGCTGGAGGCAGGTGAAGCGGCGCATATCGTGAACACGGGTTCCGTTGGATCGCTGGTGGTGGCGCCGGGGATGGCCCAGTACACGGCCTCGAAAATGGCCGTGCGTGGCGTTACCGAGTCGCTTCTCTACGACCTGGCTGCACACCAGGCCCCGATCGGTGTCTCGCTGCTGTGCCCCGGCCCCGTGCTGACATCCATCAGCGATGAGTTGATGGGAGTAGCGCCCAGCGACGGCACCACGCCCCCTACGGAACACCTGATGGCCGGCCAGCCCGACTTTATCCCTGCCGAGCAGGTCGCCACACAGGTTTTTGAGGGTATTCGGGCTGGGAACTTCTGGATATTCACACACCCACTAGCGGGTTACCTGGAGGATGCCTTCGAGGATATCGTCGCGGCCAAAAACCCGGCCTACCGCGAGGTAGTCTTCGACGCCAGCCGCTGACGCGGTCGGCTTACCCGCCCCACTTGTGACCCCAGATACTGGGGAGTTCCGTCACCGTCGGTGTGAAATTGGCCCAATCGATCTGCAGGCCGTCGCAGCCGAACTCCAGGGGGAAGCCGCCCGGCGTCATCATGTAGAACGATAGCATCCTGTCGTTGCTATGGCGCCCCAGGGTGGAGGTGATGGGAATCTCCCGCTCCAGCGCGCGGTCCAGGCAGTACCCCACTTCATCCACGCTCGTGACTTCCAGCATGAGATGTATGCAGTTGGCAACACTCTCCCCCTGAAACAGGGCCAGTGAGTGATGGCGTGGGTTGTCAGCATGAAGGAAGTGCAGTCCCATGCCCTCGTCTTCCGGTTCATCGCTGAACTGGAAGTGCATATAGTCGCTGTCCGCAAAGCCGAGAACATCGGTGTAAAACCTGTAGGTGTCTTTGAGATTGGGGGCCGGAAGCACGGCATGCCCGAAGCCCATATCTCCGTTAACGCCGGTTTCGAACGTGTCGATGCCCTGGGGTGACACGAACTTTACGTAGTCCAGTGCCGCCCCGTGGCACAGTTCTATAGCATTACCTGCGGGGTCAAGAAGCTTGATCAATCCGCGCACCCGGCGCTCACTTGCCTCTTCCGCAGTGCCTTCCTCATAGCCGACTCCGGCGGCTGTCAGCGCTTCACAGAGTTCAACAAAGTGCTTCTGACTGCCCACTTCGAAGCCGGTGGCCAACAGTGCATCGGTTTTGTGGGCTACCACCATGAACCGGAACGGACGTTCGTCACAGCGCAGCAGCACAGTACTCTCGCTGCCTGACGGAGCCTCCATCATGCCCAGCACATCCAGACCGAAGCTGCGCCAGGTCGCCGGATCTTTTGCGCCGATGATGGCGTAGCTGATGCTGTTGATAGTCATCATACGGCCTCCGCTGGCGAAGACGTCACGCTCGCGAACTGGGCGAGGAAGCTGAGGCTCTCATGGTTGAAGAGTGCCTCGTGCTCCACCATCACCCAGTGCCCACACTCCGAGAGCACGATCAGCTTCATGACCTTGCAGTGCCTGACAAGCGCCAGAATCCCGCTCTCCGGCATCATGCGATCGTTGCAGCCCCAGAAAACCAAGGCCGGACACTCCAGATCTACAAGCCGTTCCGCCAGCTCGGGTATCGCCATGGTGGCCATGACCTGCGCGTTCATGAGGCCCATGATATGCATGCGTTCTGCCAGCAGCTCGTCGCTGATGTGCGCTGGATCGTAGACCAACCCGTATTCGAACATGTCCCGCATGCTGGATGCGTTCAGGTCTCCCTCGCTGGCATACACCGCAAACATTTTCTGCATAGCCGGCATGGCGAGGTATTCCTCCCTCGCGCTGAGTCCGCCGGGGGCCAGCAGGATCAGACCCTCAACCAGCTCGGCATGCGCCAGCGCGAGGCCGATGGCAACAGCGCCGCCCAGCGAGTTGCCCACCACGCTGCAGCGCTTCACGCCCAGCTCGTCCAGCGCCTGCTTTACGCACTCCACGAAGAACGCCAGGGTGTACTCCACCTTCTCCGGCTTGTCCGAATACCCGAAACCCACCAGGTCCAGAACCAGGCAGCGATAGCCCGCCCGGGCAAACACCGGGTAGTTGCCCTTGAAATTGCTGTAACCGCTGGCACCGGGACCGGAACCGTGCAGAAATACCACGGCCGGGCCCTCACCTGCTTCAAGATAGTGGATGCGCTGACGGTTCCGGCACTCGACGTAGGCCCCTTCGGGCACGGGGTGAGCCTGTTGCATGGCATGTCTCTCCTGCAAGTTGGGGTGTGCTGCGAGCCGCTATTCCGGTAACTGGCTCGATCAAACCGCGGTGTCAGATGGCCGTGTCGATAGCTTCTTCGCCAAACAGCATGCCGCCCAGGTTGACCGAGAGCGGTTCGGAAACATTGGCGATATGCGCCTGGCTGGTCATGATATCCAGGTGCCTGTTCAGCAAGGGGCTGCCCAACCTTATCCCCGAAGAACCCACGCCCTTCAGCATGCGGGCGGACAGGGCAACGCATTGGTCTGCGACGACGGCGGTGTCATAGCGGAACCGGGCACGGTCGGTCAGGTCGGCGATGCGGCCCGCGCGTGCGCATTCCATAAGGTGGTCGAAGTTGCCGAACAGCGTTCGCTTCATATTCTCGAGTTGGGACTGCACTTCGGCAGCCAGCCGGCGCGCGTTGGGGTCATCCTTCATGGGTGTGGGTCCCGCCCAACGGGTTTTCGCGACATCGATAAAGTTCTCAAGTGCACCCTCCGTTGCGCCCAACGTCGGCGTTGAGACTGCCCGCGCAAACACTTGCATGAAGGGAAGCTGATACAGGGGCGCCTTGTCCTGATGACCGGCACCGCCACGGTCTTCCCGCATGCGGTGGGTGCGGTGTTCGGGCACGAACACATCGTCCACGACAATATCGTGACTGCCCGTACCCTGCAGGCCCACCACGTTCCAGTTATCGGCTATTTCATAGTCACCCCGTGGCAGCAGGAAGGTGCGGTAATTCTGCATGTCCCAGGGTTGTTCCGCCGTCGGCACAACCGCTCCCAGGAAGACCCACTGGCAGTGCTCGCAACCACTGGAGAAGCTCCAGCGGCCCGACAGCCGGAAGCCGCCATCCACCGGCGTGACTTTGCCGACCGGGGCGTATGAAGAAGAGATCAGCACACGGGGATCATCCCCCCAAACTTCTTCCGATGCCCTGGGATCGAACAGGTTCATCTGCCAGTTGTGCACACCGATGACACCCAGTACCCAGGCCGAGGACATGCAGGTCCTGGCGATTTCCAACAGCACCGCATAGAACACCTGAGGGTCCATCTCGTAACCGCCGTACGCCTCTGACTGCAGGATCTTGAAAAAACCCGCCGCGTGAAAATCGGCGACGGTCTCGCCGGACACGCAGCGCTCCTGCTTACAGGCCTCTGCCCGCTCCCTGAGCACCGGCGCCAGCTGTCGAGCCGCGTCGAGAAGCTGATTGGAGCGCTCGGAGCCAAGACTGTACGCGCTGTCGGGCACGGGGCGGTGTTCAGGTATCGAAGCGGCACTGCTGTTCATCAGGTTGTCCTCGTCGCTACGGGTAGTGGATATAGGTCCTGCCGGCCACGGGCGGTTTTCCATGCCGATGCAGGCAGGAAAACTCTAGAGCCTGTTCCCGAACCGATGAAGCGGCTGTACGGAATTTCATTGTCCACGTCTGTTGGCTAATCAGGGTTTGCGCGCAGGGTCAGCGCTGGGAAACACTGTTTTTTTTGCCACGGTCAATGGCGCCTGTGCCTTCGGCAGAGCGCGGCTTATAGTCAGGGGCATCACCTATTGACGGAGTCTTTCTATGGCTGGCTGCCCCTTTGACCTCAGCGACCCGGACCTCTACCAGCAGGGCCACCCGCGGGAGGCCTACCGTTACCTGCGCAACGAGGCGCCGGTTTGCTGGCAGGAGAATCCGCGAGAATCCGAAGGTTTCTGGGCGATCAGCCGCCAGAAAGACCTGGACTTCGTTTCCAAACACCCGGAGCTGTTTTCATCCCACGTGAAATCCTGCATGCCCGGCGAGCCGGACGATGAGCGGTTGGTGTTTCTGCAAATGCAGATGATCAATATGGATCCGCCAATACACCTGAAGTACCGGCGCCTGGTACGCAGCGCCTTCACGCCGAAGATCGTCGACGGCTACCGGGCGCGCTTCACCGAGATCGCGAAAGGCATACTCGATCGCGCGGTGGAGCGCAGGGCGGAGACGGGTCGTTGCAATTTTGTTCGCGATATCGCTGCTGAGCTGCCTCTGATTGCCATCTGTGAGCTGGTGGGTGTTCCGCTGGAAAAACGGGGCAGGCTGTTCGAGCTGACCAACATCATGATTGGCATGGACGACCCGGAGCTACAGACCTCCGATGAGGACGGCATCAATGCCATGATGGAAATGTTTATGCTGGCACAGGAAATTGCCGCCACCCGCCGTGGCCAGTCCCTTGATGATATTGCCAGCGTGTTGCTCAACGGCACGGTTGAGGACGAACCGCTGACCGACGACGAGTTCTGCAATTTCTTCCTGCTGTTGCTGGTGGCGGGCAACGAGACCACGCGCACCGTGACCACCCACGGCATGCGCCTGCTCATGGAGCACGATCAATACGACATGCTGCAGGAGGATCGATCGCTGCTGGAAGGCGCGATTGAGGAAATGCTGCGCTACAACCCGCCGGTTATCACCTTCAAGCGCACCGCTATGGCAGATGTCGACATTGACGGTCAAACCATCAGAAAAGGTGACCGCGTACAACTCTATTACGGCGCCGCCAGCGCAGACGAGGCCCGCTTCGCCGAGGGTGATCGCTTCGATATCACCCGTGCGCAGCGTGAGGACGTGAAAAACAACCATCGCGCCTTTGGCATCGGTGAACACTTCTGTATAGGCTCTCACCTGGCACGCCTGGAGCTGGAAATCATCTTTACCGAGATCCTCGATCGCATCAAGAACCCGCGCCTGGACGGTGATGTGCGCTGGCTGCGGTCGAACTTTATCAACGGCATCAAGTCCATGCCGATCGCCTTCGATCTTGTCTAGAACGCTTGCGTTTGCCGCGGCGCTGGCGCTGAGTGCGGCCTGCGTCGCAGACATGCGGCCGAATATCGTACTCATCGTGGCGGATGACATCGGCTTTTCGGACTTCGGCGCCTTTGGCGGCGAAATCGACACGCCCAACATCGACGCGCTCGCGGCCGCAGGCGTGCGCTACAGCAACTTTCACACGGCGGCCAGCTGCGCCCCGACCCGCGCCATGCTGTTGACGGGAGTCGATAGCCACCTCGCGGGCATCGGCAGCATGCGCGAACTCATGCCGCTGTCCCACCGCGGCAAGCCGGGCTACGGTGGCGTGCTGGATGAGCGCGTGACCACGCTGTCGGAAATGCTCCAGAACGCCGGCTATCGCACTTTGGTGGCCGGCAAGTGGCACCTGGGGCATAGCAAACGCAACCTGCCGCCCGCCCGGGGCTTCGATCACTCACTGATCCAGGCCGACAGCGGGTCGGACCATTTCGAGATGCGCCCCTATCTGCCCATGCAGGCCGAGGTGTTCTGGTACGAAGACGGCGAGCGCATGACAGCGCTGCCCGAGGATTTCTACAGCTCCCGCCACATCGTTGACAAGACCATCAGTTACCTGGCGCAGGCTGCCGGTGAGCCGCGGGCGCCGTTCTTTGCCTACGTGGCCTTCCAGGCCAACCACACGCCGATACAGGCACCCGCACGCTTTATCGACGCCTACCGGGGCCGCTACTTAGAGGGCTGGGCGCGGGTGCAGCAGGACCGGCAGGCACGGCTTCGCAAGCTGGGCCTGTTCGCGGACGACGCCCAATTTGCCGCCGGCCCTACCCAGGCCGCCTGGGATGAGCTGACGCCGGACGCGCAATATTTCGAAGCGCGCCGCATGCAGGCCTACGCCGGCATGGCAACCGCCATGGACCATGAGATCGGGCGCCTGCGCCGCTATCTGGAGGGGACTGGCGAGTTGGCAAACACGGTATTCATGCTGTTGTCGGATAACGGCGCCGCGGCGAATGAGCCCTACCGCAGCGACTACGCGCGACGCTGGCTGGAGATGCACTATCACCGCGAGGTCGAGACACTGGGTGAAAAGGGCAGCTGGGTAGCGGCGGGCAGCCGCTGGGGACGTGTGGCAAACACCCCATTCAACGACTTCAAGTTTTTCGCCGGAGAAGGCGGCGTGCGGGTACCGTTGCTGGTTGCGGGCCCAGGCGTCGCAAGCCAGGGCGCGATCTACCGTGAATTCACCCATATTACCGATATCGCCCCGACCATCCTTGAGCTGGCCGGTGTAGAACCCTCGCCGCCCTCTGCACCGCAGTTTGCGATCTCCGGCGTCAGCCTGGCCGGCAGCCTGCGCGGCGATACCCGGCCCCTGCGGTCGCCGGGTGACAGCGTGGGCTATGAGTTCTCCGGCAACTCGGCCCTGTTTCGCAGTGACTACAAGCTGAAACGAAACATGCCGCCGTTGGGGAACAACCGCTGGCAGCTCTTCAATATACGCCGCGATCCCGGTGAAACAACGGACCTGCGGGAACGCGAACCCGAGCGGTTCCAGTCCATGCTGGCGGACTACGAGGCATACGTGCAGCGCGCCGGCGTGCTGCCCATGCCAGAGGACTACGAGATGCCCCGCCAGGTAGCGCTCAACGCGCTGCTGTTTGTGTATCTGCCGAAGTACCTGCCGGCGGCGGCAGCGGGACTCGTGCTGCTGGTTGTGGCCTGCGTGGTGTGGCGGCGACGGAGGCGTAGCTGATGCGGCCCGGGGCGCTGGCGACTGTTGTGACTTGCGTCGTACTGGCCGCCTGCGGGCCGGTGCCGGACCCGACACTGCACCCTGCCTTCGACCCTGCCCTGGCGGAACCACCACCGCTAAAGCCTGCGACCGAGCCGGTAGCCACCGGTCAGTTGCTGTGGGGGGACCTGCATATACACACCAGCTATTCCACCGATGCTTACGTGCTGGGCGTGCGCGCGGTTCCGGATGATGCCTACCGGTTTGCCAGGGGCGGCACCATCGAACACGCCGCCGGCTACCCGATTCGCATAGGCCGCCCCCTGGACTTTGCCGCTGTCACCGATCATTCCGAGTACCTGGGCGCGGCTCGGGCGGACGGCAGTTCAACGCTGCCCCTCGATACCCGCAGCCTGCGCGAGCGCCTGCTGAATGACGGTCCACTATCCATCACCCTGGCATTGGTGCAGATCATGCGCGGGGTAAAGGGGCTGCAGCGCTTCTCGGAATCCGAGGAAGCCTGGGCCATTGGGCTGGATGCCTGGCAGACCATGATCGAGAGCGCCGAGTCCCACTACGAGCCGGGCGTGTTCACGACGTTCGTGGGCTACGAGTGGAGTTCCATGCCGGCCGACCAGAACCTGCACAGGAACGTGATCTACAAGAACGCGGACGTGCCGGAGTTTCCGTTCAGCTCGCTGGATTCGGAAAACCCGGAAGATCTCTGGGACGCGCTGGACGCGCAGCGCGCCGTGGGCATGGAGATGCTGGCGATACCCCACAACGGCAATGTCTCCAACGGCCTGATGTACGACCGGGTGCAGTACGACGGCAGCCCCATGACGGCGGACTATGCCAGACAGCGCAACCGCAACGAGCCGGTCGGTGAAATCCTCCAGATCAAGGGCACGTCGGAAACCCACCCGCTGCTGTCGCCACAGGACGAATTCGCCGACTTCGAGCTGATGACCACCCTGCTCAGCGCCAGCGGCGAGGACAGTGAACCCCGCGGTAGCTACGCAAGGGATGCGCTACGCACAGGACTGGAGATGTCACATAGCGAGGGGTTCAACCCCTATCGGTTCGGCGTCATCGGCAGCAGTGACAGCCACAACGCCAGCAGCTCCGTGGAAGAGGACAACCACCACGGCAAGCTGCCACTGATGGACGGCACGGCTGCCATTCGACTGGGACTGACCTCGGTGCTGCCGCAGTCCATGCAGCGCTCCCGTCGCTGGGGAGCGGCCGGGCTGGCCGCCGTGTGGGCGGAAGCTAACACCCGCGAGGCCATCTTTGAGGCACTGGAGCGGCGGGAAACCTATGCCACCTCGGGGCCACGTATCCGCCTGCGCTTCTTCGGCAGCTTCGACTTTGCGCTAACGCTGATGGACGACCCGGCGCTGCTGGCGCAGGCATATGCACAGGGAGTGCCCATGGGTGGCATGCTGACGGGGAACGCGATCCGACCCGGCACCAGCGGCGCGCCGCGCTTCGCGGTGTGGGCCGAGAAAGATCCCCAGGGCGCCAACCTCGACAGACTGCAGATCATCAAGGGCTGGGTAGACTCGAGCGGAAGGTCACAGGAACGAGTCTTCGATATCGCACTGTCCGATGAGGGTCGCCGGCAGCAAGACGGTCGCGTAACACCGGTAGGCAATACGGTGGATGTGTCCTCAGCAACTTATACCAACAGTATCGGCGCGCCGGCGCTGCGGGTTCTGTGGCAGGACCCGGACTTCGATCCGGCGCAGCAGGCCTTCTACTACGCTCGGGCGATCGAGATACACACCCCCCGCTGGTCGACTTACGACGCCCAGCGGTTGCAGGTGGAAGCGCCCTCTCCCACCAGCTTGCAGGAACGCGCCATCAGCTCGGCGATTTTTTATGAACCGGCAGTGAGGAGTTCATCTCCCGCCAGGCAGTAACACTGTTTTCGCTCAGGAAACAGACTGGACACGATGACACCGTTTTTCTCTGCCGGGCAGGCGTGTAGTTTTTCCGGTGCTGTCGTGAGTATTTATCAGCCTGCAGCGACGATGGATAGCCAAGCATAAGGAGAAGCCAACGCATGTCCGACCCGACCCAGGAGCCCTCGAACAGCCCCGGTGAGATCAGCCAGTGGCCCATGCTGAAAATCGTCTACCGCACCGAGCCGGACAGAGTGGCCGCGCTGCTCCCTCCCGGCATAGAGGCGGCCAGTAGCGGGCAGGTGAATCTCACCATCTACAACCTCCCGGTCAACAACGAACCCGAGTACGGCATTCTTATGACGGTGGATGCCGACTTCAAAGGCGTGGCAGGCGAGTGGGCACTCGGCTACGGCATCAGCCAGGAGTCGGCCATCTTCATCAGCTATGCGACCAACGGGCAGCCCAAGTTTCCCTGTGAGACCGAGTACTTTCGCCTGGGTGACAAGGTATCCGCACGCTGCAGCCACCAGCGCTACACCTTCGTGGAGTTCGAAGGCCACATGGGGGCCGAGGACCCGCTGCCCGCCGACGGCCTGGAGCGCAATGAATGGTGGGTCAAGGTCTCGCGACAAGTGGGCGGTGGCAAGGGCTACGACTTCCCGCCGCACGTGGTGCACGTCAAGGGCAAATACGGGCCCGGCCACCGGGTCGCACTGAACGGCATGCTCACGCTGCGCGAGAGCCCATGGGACCCCATCGCATCGCACCTGCCGATGCGGGAGCAGGTATCGGCGCACCTTTGGTGGCCGGAGTACCTGAGTCGCGAGATCAGCTTGTCGGACCCGCTGGACCCGGAAGCGTTCTGGCCGCATGTCGACAATATTTCCGGCAGTCGCTGGCCCGGCCACAACGGCGGACCCGTCAAGGAATGAGGTCCGTCCGCGAGTATGCGCCTCTGCAGCAGGGGCTTATGGAGGAATCACAATGGACCGCTTTCTGATCGTATCCACCGACGGGCACGCGGGACTGCCCATGGAGCGCTACCGCGATTATCTGGACAGCAAATACCACGCTGCCTTCGATGAGGCGCTGCCGATTCAGCGCGAGATGACGCGTCGCGCTGAAGAGAAGCTGCTGCTGTCGGAATTCAACGACAAGTGGCGCCAGGGTATCGAGGAAGACCTCAAGGGCGCGTGGGACGGGACAGTACGCAACCGGGTGATCGACGCCGATGGCGTTGCCGCGGAAGTGCTGTTTCCCGACGGCATCACCGAACAGAACGCGCCACCCTTCGGGGCGGGGCTTGCACTAAAGCCCTGGGGCGTGGACCCGGAGCTGCAGTGGGCCGGCGCACGGGCGCACAATCGCTGGATGGCAGAGTTCTGCCGCGACGACCCGCACCGGCGCATAGGTCTCGCCATCGTGTTGATGCTGTACGACGTCGAAGAAGCGCTGGCCGAGGTCAAGTGGGCCTACAAGAACGGTTTCAAGGGCATCCTGATACCGGCACTGATGGGCGACAGGGAAGGCTACAACCACCCCAGGTACTACCCCATCTGGGCGTTCTGCGAACAACACGGCCTCGTGGTACACACACATTCCGGGCCGTCGCCTGACTATGACTACCAGCTACCTGGCGCTATCGGCATCTTCCTCACGGAATTCGCCTGGTGGGCCGGACGGCCGATGTGGTACCTCATCTTTGGCGGCGTGTTCGAGAAGTTTCCCGGCCTCAAGTTCGTGATGACCGAAGTCAGCGAATTCTGGGTTCCACACCTGCTGGAGATGATGGACGTGCGCGCCTCGGTCAAACACACCTCGGGCAAGCTGGGGGACTTCCGCAGCAACCTCACCATGCCGCCCAGTGAGTATTTCAAACGCAACTGCTGGGTGGGGGCCTCCGCCCTGTTCGACGAAGGCTCCATGGCAGTGCGCCATGAAATCGGCATCGATCGCGTCATGTGGGGCACCGACTACCCCCATCCCGAAGGTTCCTGGCCGAAGACGCGCGAGAAGCTGCTGACCTATATGCGCGGCGTTCCCGAAAGCGAGATCGACGCCATGCTGGGCGCCAATGCGCTTGAGTGCTACGACGTCGACGAAGCCGCGCTGCGACAGATCGCGCAGCGAATCGGCCCACTGAAGTCGGACTTTTCTGCAGCCGCAGCCTGAGCGCGCAAGGAGATGACCATGTCCAAAAGATTTCCCATGCCCATGCCCTTCGGCTGGTTCTGCATCGGCTACAGCGACGACGTCGCCGTGGGCGAGGTGGTAAATGTCAGCTACTTTGAGCGCGACATGGTGCTGTTCCGCACTGCCTCGGGCAAGCTCGGCCTGACGGACCCGGCTTGCCCGCACCTCGGTGCCCACCTGGGTCATGGCGGCACCGTGCAGGGCGAGTCCATTCGCTGTCCGTTTCATCACTGGCAGTACGACACCGACGGGGTTATCACCGACATTCCCTACGCCAGCCAGATACCACCGAAGTGGCAGGGCAAACCCTGCCTGAAGACCTACCCCGTATGCGAACACAACGAGGTGATCTGGGCGTGGTATCACCCGGAAGGGGCTGCACCGGATCACGAGGTGATCGAGCTTGATGAAATCGGCGACCCCGCCTGGACCGAGCGGGCCCGCTTCCAGTGGCGTTTTGACTCAAACCCACAAGAGATTGCCGAGAACGGCGTGGACGTTGCGCACTTCAAGTATGTGCACGGCATGGACGCGGTACCGGAGGGCGAGACGACCTACGACCGTCACATCCGGCGCTCGCGCGTGACCGGCATGCAGGATATCAAGACGGAAGCCGGTGAGCGCCAGAGCATCGAGACCGTAGTGGAAGTGGTGCAGAACGGCGCCGGGCAGAAATGGGTGCGCTTCACCGGCCTGATGGAGTATCTGTTACAGGTGCTGGTCACGCCGGTGACCGCCGAATGCGTGGACGTGCGCTTCATCTATATCCACCAGCCCTACCCCGCCGACTCCTTCAAGGGTAAGGGCATACAGGCGGCCATCAAGAACACCAACGGCCAGACCGGGCTGGAAGGGGACATCCCCATCTGGAGCCACAAGTTCCACCTGCGCAATCCCGTTCTCTGCGATGGTGATGGTCCCATCATGCGCTTCAGGAAGTACTTCGCGCAGTTCTACGTCGGCGGCCCCTACCCCGACGAGGCGCAGCCGGAGCCGGTGCTGGACATAGTGAGGTCGTCGTGAACACGTTGCGAGAGGCGGCTTGAGACATGCCTGGTAGCTACGAAGGCAAGACCGCGGTGGTCACCGGCGGCGCTTCAGGTGTGGGCCGCTGCCTCTGCGACCGGTTTGCCCAAGCCGGCATGCGCGTGGTGATGGCCGATATCGAAGCCCCCGCCCTGGAACAAAGCGCCGGCGAGCTGGCAGCTCGTGGCTACGACGTAATCGGCGTTGAAGCTGACGTCACCTCACCCGACTCAATGGCCGCACTGGACGCTGAAGCGCGGCGCCAGTTCGGCAAGGTGCATGTGCTGTGTAACAACGCCGGCGTCGGCATCAAGGAAGCGCAGCGGCGCGTCTGGTCGCTGACACCCAAGGACTGGCAGTGGGGCTTCGCGGTCAACGTCATGGGCGTGGCCAACGGCATTCGCGCGTTTGTACCCAACATGCTGGAGCACGGGGAGAGCGGGCACGTGGTAAACACGTCCTCAGGGAACGGCGGCCTGACATCCATGCCGACCACGCCAATCTACGCGTCGAGCAAGGCCGCGGTCACCAGCCTGTCCGAGGTGTTGCACTACCAGTTCCTGATGGAGAGCGCCGCCCTGCAGGCGCATGTGCTGTTTCCGGGGCCCCACCTGGTCAATACCAATATTCTCAGTTCGATGCGCAACCGGCCAGACGAACTGCGCGATGACGATGAGCCGGTTGCCTATACCACCATGTCTGACCTCGCGAAGGTTTCCGGTATCAAGAACATGAAGCTCACGGAACCCG
>JANQGK010000209.1 GCA_028277365.1 Halieaceae bacterium
CACGGTAATCGGTGCGAATCCCGCCCATGGAATAGTGCTGCGCCGGGCGCACGGGGATCAGCTCGGTGGCCGGGTCGATGCCCAGAAAGTAACGGCAGATTTCTTTGACCTCGCGCAGGCGCGTGTCGATGTGCTCGCGCCCCAGGAGGCGAATGTCGAGCCAAAGATGTTCGCCGAAACGGGTACGCGCACCCTTGCCGTCGGCAATGTGTTGCTCCATGCGCCGCGATACCACGTCGCGGGAAGCCAGTTCCCTTTTTTCCGGTTCGTAGTCGGGCATGAAGCGGTGCTCATTGCCGTCCAGCAGCAGGCCACCGTCACCGCGACAGCCCTCGGTCACCAGAATGCCCGCGGGGAAGATGCCGGTGGGGTGAAACTGGACCGCCTCCATATTCCCCAGCGGCGTGGCGCCGGTTTCCAGCGCGATGGCGGCACCGATGCCCTCGTTGATCACCGCGTTGGTGGATACCCGGTAGATGCGCCCGAAGCCGCCGCTGGCAATGCAGGTAGCACGGGCCAGGTAGGCCCGCAGCCGGCCGCTCACAAGGTCGCGTACGATGGCGCCGTAACAGCGGCCGTCCTCGTGAATCAGGGCGAGGGCCTCACAGCGCTCGTGCACGGGAATGTCACGGGCAATGGCCTGGTCACTCATGGCATAGAGCATGGAATGGCCCGTGCCGTCGGCCACGTAGCAGGTGCGCCACTTGCGGGTACCGCCGAAGTCGCGGGCATCGATCAGGCCGTGGGCGGTGTCCGACTCTACCAGGGTCTCGGCCTGGCCATTGATAATGGCCCGGTGCGGACCGCGCCGCACCCGGTTCCAGGGCACACCCCAGGCCGCCAGTTCGCGAACGGCCTTGGGCGCAGTGTGTACGAACATGCGTACCACGTCCTGGTCGGCGCCCCAATCGCTGCCGCGCACGGTATCGGCGAAGTGCACATCTTCGTTGTCGCCGCGGGCCTTGAGGCTGTTGGCCAGGCTGGCCTGCATGCCACCCTGCGCTGCCGCCGAGTGGGAACGCTTCGGCGGCACCAGGCTCAGCACGATGGCCTCATGGCCACGCCTGCGGGCGCCGATCGCCACCCGCAGGCCGGCGAGCCCACCACCGATCACCAGCACGTCTGTGTGAATGATATCCATCAGTCGCCAGCCCGCTGCCAGCTCGGCACGTAGCGCTCACCCGCCAGCACTGCAGGTTCGGCGCCAATTTTCATGTAGGCCGAGAAGGTAAAGCTGCCCAGCACCAGGTAGAAAAGTACAATGCCGGCCACCACCCGGCGCAGTGCCAGCCGACGCCGGGTCAGGCCGAACAGGTCCCACTTGATAATCAACCGGTAGATGCCCACTCCGGCGTGTATCTCCACCGCAAACATCAACACCAGGTCCAGCAGCCAGGTGCCGCCATAGACCCGGGCAGAGGAGGCATGGGGACCGATCATGTCCGGGTGCATGATCATGTCGTAGAGGTGGATGGTGGCGGTAAACATCAAGACCAGACCAGTGACTACCTGCACCAGCCACAGGCTGGTATCCGCATGGCCAAGACCTCGACAGTGACGCCAGAACAGGCCGTACTGCCGATAGCTCCCCGGCAGCTTCCAGATCGCCACCAGTGCGTGCACCAGAAAGATCACCAGCACCGCCACCGCCACGCCGCTCACCAGCGCCGGATAGGCGCGGCCGAAAATGAACTCGCCCTCCAGCATGCGGGTCACCGTATACATGGCGTCCTTGCCCAGCAGGATGCTCGACACCAGAAACATATGCACCCACATGAACAGCACCAGCACAGCGCCCGACACTCCCTGCACCAGATCCAGCCACGCCTGGGCACGCCCGGGCCCGAGCACATTCGGCTCGCCCGCGGTGGGGACTGCCTTGAAGGTCGTCTCAGGCATGCTCACCAGAATAGGCATTGCCGGTGACATCAACTAGCCACGAGTGAACCTTTCTTGATGCGCCTCAATTGGGCTCTGACCAATCATAGATGTCGCTTCGAAGCCGGCATCAGGCGGGATAGCTGAGGGTGACCTTGCCGGGGCCGCAACATTCCTGGAGTTGCTGGATGAGATCGTCGGTGGGGCTGACGCGCCAGCGTTCGCCCAGGGGGAGGCGCGCCCGGTTGTCGGGCTGGCAGTACCAGAAGGCCACCGGGCACTGGCCCTCGGTGGCGCGTTCGAGCAAGAGCTGGATGCGATCGGCAAAGGCCTCGTCCACCACGTCGGCGGCTACTTCGATGGTCAGCTCGGCGCGAGCGGCCTGGCGGGCCTCCTCCAGGCTGCGCACAGCGTTGGCACGCATGCCCAAGGCCCCGCTGTAGTCGTCGTTGGCCACCGCACCCTCGAGGATGAGAATGGCGTCTTTCTGTAGCAGCTCCCGGTACTCGCTGTAGACGTCGCCAAATACCGTGACCTCAAGGCGCGCGCTGCGGTCGTCGATGCTGAGCACCGCCATAGTGTCGCCGCGCCGGGTTTTCATGGTGCGCATGGCCACCACCAGGCCGGTCACCACCTGGTTGCGGGAGCCGTCGGCGCGCAGCTCCGTCAACCGGGTGGGGGCGATCTTGCGCAGCTCCGCCTCGTACTCGTCGAAGGGGTGGCCGGTAATCCACAGGCCCAGGGTTTCCTTTTCGCCCGCCAGGGTGTGTTTGGCGGACCAGGGTTTGGCGCCGCGGTAGTTGGCGTACACATCGCCGTCCGGCACGTCAGCCACCGGCCCGCCAAACATATCGTCCATGCCGGCGCTGGCATTGGCGGCATTCTGCTGGGCCGCCTGCAGGCCGTCGTCCAGCGCCGCCCACAGCACGGCGCGATCCTCACCGAGGGAATCGAAGGCACCGGAGCGGATCAACGCCTCCACGGCGCGGCGATTTACCCGCTTCGGATCGGTGCGGGCGCAGAAGTCGAACAGGTCGGTGAAGGAGCCGCCCTCCTGGCGTGCTTCCATGATGCTGCCGATCGGTCCCTCGCCCAGGCCCTTGATGGCACCGAGACCGTAGATGATCTCGCCGGCCTCGTTGACCGTGAACATGTAGTCACCCACGTTCACGTCCGGGTGCCGTGGCGGCAGGCCCATAGCGTGGCATTCGTCGACGAAGGTCACGATCTTGTCGGTGTTCTGCAGTTCCGAGCTCATCACCGCGGCCATGAACGGAGCCGGGTAGTGAGACTTGAGCCAGGCGGTCTGGTAGGAGACAAGGGCGTAAGCCGCCGAGTGGGATTTGTTGAAGCCGTAGCCGGCAAACTTCTCCACCAGGTCGAAAATCTTCATGGCCAGGTTCGGCTCCACGCCCTTGCCCGCGGCGCCCTCCTCAAACACCGCACGCTGCTTGGCCATCTCCTCGGGCTTTTTCTTGCCCATGGCGCGGCGCAGTAGATCGGCGCCACCGAGGGTGTAGCCCGCCAGCTCCTGGGCAATCTGCATCACCTGCTCCTGGTAGAGGATGATGCCGTAGGTGGGCTCGAGAATTGGCTGCAACCACTCGTGCTGGTACTGGGCGTCGGGGTAGGAAATCGCCTCCCGGCCGTGCTTGCGGTTGATAAAATTGTCGACCATGCCCGACTGCAGCGGCCCCGGGCGGAACAGCGCCACCAGGGCGACGATGTCTTCGAAGCAGTCCGGCTTGAGGCGATCGATCAGATCCTTCATACCGCGGGATTCGAGCTGGAATACCGCCGTAGTCTTCGCACTCTGCAGCAGACTGAAGGTCTCCGCATCGTCCAGCGGAATCTGTGAAATATCCAGCGGCGTTTCACCCGCGGCCCGGCGCTGGCGGTCGATGATGTCCACCGCCCAGTCGATGATGGTCAGCGTACGCAGCCCCAGGAAGTCGAACTTCACCAAGCCCACATCTTCCACGTCGTTCTTGTCGTATTGGGTGACCAGGCTGCCGCCGGTATCGTCGCAGAACAGCGGCGAAAACTCGGTGAGCTCAGAAGGCGCGATCACCACACCGCCCGCGTGCTTGCCGACGTTGCGGGTCAGGCCCTCGAGCTGCAGGGCCATGTCCCAGATTTCCTGGGCGTCGGCATCTTCCTTGAGAAAATCCCTGAGCACCTCTTCCTGCTCATAGGCCTTTTCCAGGGTCATGCCCACTTCGAAGGGAATAAGCTTTGATAGCTTGTCGGCCAGGCCGTAGCTCTTGCCCTGTACCCGCGCCACGTCGCGCACCACCGCCTTGGCGGCCATGGTGCCGAAAGTGATGATCTGTGACACCGCGTCGCCGCCGTAGGTATCCGACACGTACTTGATGACCTGGTCGCGGCGCTCCATGCAGAAGTCCACGTCAAAGTCGGGCATGGATACCCGCTCCGGGTTGAGGAAACA
>JANQGK010000215.1 GCA_028277365.1 Halieaceae bacterium
GCGCCTGGCTGGAACAGGTGCTGGGCGCCCCATCCGGCAGCCTGGCAGATTTTGACAGCGAAGCCATCGGCACCGGGCAGATTGCCGACAGCTTTCGCATCCAGCTCCAGTGGGGCGCGCCCGTCGCCGGCTTGCCAGACTCCCTGGTGGCCAAGTGCCCCAGTCCCGACGAGACCAGCCTGGCCTCCGCCCGGCTGATGAACCTCTACGTGAAGGAAGTGAGCTGGTACCAACAGCTGGCGGCCCGCAGCAGCGTGTGCGCGCCCACCTGTTATCACAGCGCGCTCAACGAGGCCGGTGATCAGTTCGTGCTGCTGCTGGAGGACTGCGCCCCGGCCCGGCAGGGTGACCAGCTCGCCGGTGCCGACCTGCCGGCGCTGCGCGCAGCGCTGGAAGAGGCGGCTCGCCTGCATGCCCCTTTCCTCAACGAGCCCGGCTTCGAGACCCTCGAGTGGCTGCGCATCGACCCGGAAATGGCGGCTATGCGCAAACAGTTTATCGCCCAGTTCTGGCCCGCTTTCCGGGAGCGCTACCAGGAACGATTGCCCGCCAAGCTGTTCGAGATGGGCGACGCCTTCGTCTCCGCGGTGATGGCCAGGGACGACCCCGAGCCCCAGCTATTGAGCGTGGCCCACGGCGACTTTCGCATCGACAATATGCTGTTCGGCCGCGCTGACGGGCGCGTGGTCGTCCTCGACTGGCAGACGCTGTACCCGGGCCATCCACTCTCGGATGTGTCTTACCTGATCGGCACTTCGGTGGCCGACCCGGCGCAGCGACGAACTGTGGAAGAGGAGTTGGTCGGCTTCTACTGCGCACAGATGGAGGCACTGGGTGCACCACTCGACTGGCAGGAGGCCTGGACGGCCTACCGCCTGTACGCTTCCAGCGGCTTCGTGATGGCCATCACCGCATCTATGCTGGCCAAACGCACGGACCGCGGCGACGAGATGTTTGCGGTAATGGCTGAACGCCCGGCGCAACAGATGATCGACCTGGACACACTGGCGCTGCTGTAAGCCTGGCAGCACCAGCAATAAGGTGCCACAGGGGTAACAGCAAAAAAGGCAGCTTTTGTGGCCGCGATGGTCTACACTGCACGCTAGTAGTTTGAAGCACCTTGATTATTCACCGCTGTTCGCAGTTCCATCACGTTTTGCAGAGTCTCAATTTTGGTCTTACTCACTACGCGTTCGCACGCGGCCAATGGCGCGCGCGACCTTTTTTCTTTATTCGCAAGGACTGAACAATGTCAGAGACAGTAACCGGAACGGTTAAGTGGTTTAACGAGAGCAAAGGCTTCGGCTTTATCGAGCAGGAAAACGGCCCGGACGTATTCGCTCACTTCAGCAACATCGTCGGCAGCGGCTTCAAGACCCTGACCGATGGCCAGAAGGTCGAGTTTGTCGTCACCGACGGCGCCAAGGGCCCCCAGGCGAGCAATATCGTCGCCCTGTAGTACCAAAGCAAGCGCCCATGCTGTAGCGTTCGGCGCATGTATTACGGTGAACGCTTAAACAGCATCAGCCACCTGGTCGGCGCAGTGCTCGCACTCGTCGGCCTGGGGGCACTCCTCGCGGTCGCCATCCAGGCAAGCCGCCCGCTGGTGATCACCGGCTTCAGCATCTTCGGGTTCACCCTGGTGTTGCTGTACACCATGTCGACCCTGTACCACAGCTTCCCCTTCCCGCGCCTGAAGAAACTGTTCAAGGTGCTGGATCATATTTCTATCTACCTGCTGATTGCAGGTTCCTACACCCCCTTCATGCTGATCAGCATGCCGCCGGACTCAGGCCTGCGCATCCTGCTGTTTGTGTGGGTGCTGGCCCTGTTGGGCACGCTTTCAGAAGTGTTCATGCGCGGGCGCGCGGTCAAGATCGCCCAGGTGGCCCTGTTCCTGGGCATGGGCTGGTCGGTGTCGCTGGACCTGGACGGCCTGCGCGACGGCCTGCCCCCGGCGGGCTACCTATGGGTGCTGATCGGCGGCCTCGCTTATACCGGCGGGGTGGTGTTCTACGTGCTGGACAAGATGGGCAAGCTGGACCACGCCCACGGCATCTGGCACCTGTTCGTGCTGATGGGCTCCATCAGCCACTTCATTGCCGTGATCGGCTTCGTGCGCTAACCACCCTGCGACTGGGTGCGGTCATGACCCGCCGGTCTCCTCTGTGGCCTTGACTACCTGGTCACGGCCGCCTTTCTTGGCGTCGTACAGGGCGCCGTCCGCTGCACGCACCAGTGCCTCAAAATCCTGTGGGCGGGCGTATTCCGCCACCCCGGCGCTGATAGTAAGGGCGGTTTGCAGCTTTACCGCGGCGCGAATGCGCTCAGCAATAACATGGGCGTCGTCCATGATGGTGCGCGGCAGCACCATCAGGAACTCTTCCCCACCGTAGCGCACCACCAAGTCTTCCTTGCGGGAGCATTCGCGCAGAACCCCCGCCACGCGAACAAGCTGCTCGTCGCCGGCGTGGTGGCCCTGGGCGTCATTGAACTCCTTGAAGTTGTCGAGATCGAGCATGATCACGCAAAAGGGGTCACCCCTGCGCTCAGCCATAGGCAGCAGCTTCTCGATCACCACGCTCAACTGGCGGCGGTTGGCAAGCTGGGTGAGGGGGTCGACCAACGCCGACTGGCTGTTTTCGATTTTCAGCGCGATGTTCTCAACGATCATCTGGTGCTGCCCGAAAATCAGCCGCAGTAGCTGGAAATAGCCGACGCAGAAAATCAGGGCCAGCCACGTATAGATCGGGTCCGGCAGCCTCAGGAAACTGACAATGATGGCCGCCGCGATCATCGACAGGTAGATGACAATGGCGGGCAGGGAGGTGCTGAGCATCATCACCCCGCCGGCCGCCATAATCATGAACACCAGGGAGCAGATCAGCACCGCGTCGGCGGCGTGTGCGCCGTAGGGCAGGAAGATCGAGGAGATGGTGGTCATGTAGGCCAGCACGCAGGTCCAGGTGAGGCGCGCTTCCCAGGGCTTTACGTTGGCCGGAGAGATGGTGCCGGCCCGGAGGCGTCGGTCAAAATGGAGCGACAGCCTGATGCGCGGCAGGTTGGCCAGCAAGACCGCCAGCAGCCAGCCGTTGGCGGCCTGGCTGGAAGAGAAAGCGGACACCGTGATGTAGAGCATCAGGATGCCTGAGGTCACGCCCAGGTAGCCAAACTTCATGTTGGCGTAGAGTATGCGGATGCGCTCGAAATCGAGCAGCTCGCGGCTGGCATTGTCGGTGTTGCTGGTTGTCATTGTTATGGCCGGGACGGACCCTGCGGCCTCCCGTGTTCGCTCAGTATTTCCCCACTCCAAGTTTGCCGAAATTTTGAGCAACTACACAACTGCCGAACAACAACGGGTAGCCGGCCGGACGCGCCCTCCTCCGCAGGCCAGCTGGCCTTACTCGGCGCCGATCCCTTCGATTCTCGGTACCTGTTCCATCAGTACTTCCACAAATCTCTTGAGCCGCAGCGGCCGGTAGCTGCCGCCGTAATAGGCCACATGCACGTCCAGCGCCGGGGCCTGCCAGCCGGGCAGCAGATTGACCAGGGCACCCTGCGCCAGTTCTTGCGCCACAAACCAGAGAGGCATGACCGCCATGCCCACCCCCATCAGGGCGGCTTGCCTGGCGGCATAGATATTGTTGGTGTGCATGCGCACCGGCGGCGAAATCTCCTGCCTGCGCGAGCCGTCGGACAGCGGAATGCGCCCGCCCTCAAAGGGCGCCAGCGCCACCAGCGGCAGCGTTGCAGCGGCGGCGGGGGATGGCACCTGGCCCTCCAGCAGCTCAGGGGCCGCCACCAGCAGCCGCGCGACCGCGCCCAGCTTGCGAACCACCAGAGTGTCGTCCGGCACCGGCCCCACCTTGATCCAGCAATCGCAGCCGACTTCCGCAAAGCGGATGGGGCTGTCATCCAGCAACCAGGTCATCTCAACGCCGGGATGTTCGCGCTGAAAGCTGACGGCAATACGCGCGAGATGCTCCTGGCCCATGGCCACTGGCGCCACCACCTTGAGACGGCCGGCGACGTCCTGCGTCTGCCCGGCGTGCCGTTCCGAGAGCGCCTCCCAGCGCTCGATCAATCCCCGGGCGTCGCCCAGCAGCTCACGGCCGGCATCGGTCAGCGCCAGCGAGTGCGTGGTGCGGTGCAGAAGCTGGGCCCCCAGCCGCTGCTCCAGTTCGGCGAGCTGGCGACTGGCGGCGGGCTGCGACAGGCCCATATCCCGCGCCGCCGCGCTGATGCTGCCCGCCTCAGCGATGCGCACGAAGGTCTGCAACAGTCCAATCCGGTCAAACGCCTTGGCCATGCGTAATACGTATATCTGAAATACCCGCTATCCGTCTACAGCATTATTGGGAATCTCGGCACAGTAGCCCCATGGCTCGCAGACACTCACCAGCAGAGCCGAGAGCAAACCCCGAGCAAAACCAAAGGAGACACACCATGGATAGCAACGACATCAACACCACTTTCGCACTCGGCGGCGAGCGCCAGGTACAGCGTCTGGGCTACGGCGCCATGCGCCTGACCGGCCAACCCGGCAACTTCGGTCCCTACCCCCATTGGGAAGACGGTAAGGCGCTGCTGCGCCGGGCCGTGGACCTGGGCGTGCAGTTCATCGACTCCGCCCGCGCCTATGGCCCGGAGTGGGCCGACAAGCTGATCGCCGACGCCCTGCACCCCTACGCCGATGACCTGCTGATTGCCACCAAGGGCGGAGTCGACAAGCGCGCGCCGGACCAGATCGTTATGGATGGCCGACCCGAGATTCTGCACCGGCAAATCGACAGCGCGCTCAGCAATCTGAAGCTGGAGCGGATCGACCTGTTCCAGTTGCACCGGGTGGATCCAAACGTCGCCATCGAGGAGTCAGTCGGCGCGCTGGAAGATGCCCGCCAGGCGGGCAAGCTGCGTTTCATTGGGCTCTCAAACGTGGACCGCCAACAGCTCGACCGGGCGCTCGGCGTGGCGCACATCGCTTCGGTGCAGAATCGCTTCAATCGGGCCGAGCCCGGCGACGGTGATCTGGTGGATTACACCAATGAACGCGGCATTGCCTTCATCCCCTACGGCCCGCTGGGTGCGCACCCCATGCGCCAGGGCGCCACCTTGCCGGCCAAGGAGGCGCTAGGCTGGTTGTTGAAGCGCTCGCCCAACATGATCGTGATCCCCGGCACCACGTCGATCACCCACCTGGAAGAGAACATGGAAGCCTGGCGCCATGTATAGCGCACCATGGAAGCCCAGTCGTGCAAGCCTGGGACAGGTTGCTGCCACGTGGCTGGCTGTCTACCCCACTATCACGCTGCTGTCGCTGGTCAGCGAGCCTCTGCTCAGCCATTGGCCGCTGCCGGCAAAAACCCTGGTCATCAGCCTGCTTATGGTTCCGGTGATGCTTTATGTGCTGACGCCGCTTGTCAGCCGCGGGCTCAACACCCTGTCGAGCAGCACAACGCTCTATCACCTGCATCGCGTATCATGGCGGCATGATCGATCCAGCCCTCAAAGCGCACTACCGGGAGGTGGTAGATGCCTGCCAGTACCGCCTCATCGGCCACCCGAAACTCACCATGGCCGAACAGTTGGCAGACATCGGCCGCTGGGCGGAACGCTACGACGCGCAGGACCTGTACGGCGAAGGCGCGCTGATCGAATCCTTCCAGCGCGATATCGCCGAGCTGCTGGGCAAGCCGGCGGCAGTATTCCTGGTGAGCGGCACCATGGCCCAGAACGTCGCTCTGCGCACCTGGGCCGACCGGGCCGGCCAGCGGCGGGTAGGGTTTCATCCCACCTCACACCTGCAGCTACACGAACACCAGGCCTACCGCGAACTCTATGGCCTGGAAGCGGTGCTGCTGGGTGACCCGGAGCAGGTACCGACATTGGATGATTTCCAAGGCGCCGGAGACCTGGCCGCCCTGTTGCTGGAACTGCCAATGCGTGAGATTGGCGGCCAGCTACCCACCTGGGACGACCTCAAGCAGCAAGCCGACTGGGCTCGCAGCCACAACGTCAAGTTGCATATGGACGGCGCCCGGCTGTGGCAGTGCCCACCCTACTACGGGCGCTCCATGGCTGAGATCGCCGGCCTGTTCGACTCGGTGTACGTGAGCTTCTACAAGGATATCGGCGGCATCGCCGGCTCGGTGCTAGCCGGACCGGAGGATTTTATCGAGGAAGCCAAAACGGGCATCGCCCAGGCCGGCGGCAACCTGTACTCGCTTTTCCCCTACGTGCTGGCGGCCCGCGCCGGGCTGGAGCGCAACCTCGAGGCCATTCCGCAAGCGGTTAAATCCGCCCGCTGGCTGGCGGCCGAGTTTCGGACCATGGGCTTCACCACCACGCCCGACAAGCCACCTACCAACCTGTTCCACCTCGAACTACCGGTGGAACCCGACGTTCTGGTGGAGAACGCCATCGCCTTCAGCGAGCGGCACGACGTGTTGATCATGCCCATGCCCCGCGCCTTGAAGGGCCGCCACAGCGTGATGGAATTCAGCCTGGGACGCGGCATCCAGCAGCAGAGCCGCGAGCGGTGGCAGGCGTGGCTGCAAGACTTCTACACTTCCCTACCCGTTCAGTAACACGCCAGGCCACTGTGAAACTGCCCGCCTTTGTTCCCAAGGACCTGCGCCAGCTCGCCCGCTTCGTGCCCACCAGCGGCTGGGACGCCATCGAGTGGGCACCGCTGCTAGGAGCCATGCGCGAGGTGAGCACCCGCTACGTAACCGGCCGCGGCGTAGCCGGCCTGCGCGACCGCTTAAGCGAAACAGTGCCGGAGATCATCTGGGTGAAGAAACTGCGCGGGGCGGAGCGCCTCGACCGGGTGCAAGAGGCCGACGCCCTTCAGACCGCAGGTGACGCCATCCTGCAACTGTATTTTGCGCAATGGCTGAACGATGACGGCTTGTTCATCGACCTTAGAACCGTGCGATTCGGCCTGGACGGCGACGCCCTGCACTACGCGCCCAACGGCCTGTGGATACGGCTGCGGCCGGAATTCCGTGAGGGCATGGTGGCACTGTACCGCTCTTTCTATACCGATGACGACAGGGCCTTCGACAAGGCGCTCAAGCAAATGGGCATGCTCAGGCCCGGCATGAGCGAGAAAGCAGAGGCGGAATTAAAAGGCCTGCTCTACCGCCACTTCGGCATCGACCAGCGGGCCCAGACTTTTTCCATCGACACCTTCAAGGCCTCCTTCGACGAGCTGTTCGCCTTTTTTATCGAGCACGACTACAAGCTGCACAGCGACTTCATCTTTGTCGGCTTCTACCTGATCACCCTCTACCTCACGCTGGAGGCGGGCGGCCAGGCGCATGACGTGCGGGCCATCTGCTCGCAAACGCTCCTGGAAGCGTAATCGGCGAAGTACCGCCGCGGCTCAATGCGGGCGCTGGCCTTGCCGACACTCGCAGTGCCGGCTGCCGGCACCGGGGTGAGTGGGCGCTGATTCGCCTCTCGCCTCGGACAGGATGCGGTCGATCTCAGCGTGAAAGCCGCGCCGGCCACCGTCAATGCTCAGAGCCCGCCAAATGGGCGCCAACCGGCGCACGCGGGGAACGAAGGCGTCTTGATAATAGGCCTCGTCGAGGAAGCCCTGCTCGTACTGGAAATACATGTTGTCCCAGTGGGTTTGCTGCGCGATTTGCCATTGGCGGAATCGCCCGCGCTCTTCCACCGAAAGCTGGCTGAGTGCGCTGACGTCGTCCGGGTACCCGGCGCTGGTGAGCCGGGTGATGATCGGGCCGATGTATTCCGAGTCCGCCGCCTGCACCAGCATTAATTGCAGCGCATCGGCCCTGGTTTTATAGGTCTGGGCCAGCGCCAGCCGTTTACCCTCCTCCATGGCGCGCGTGTTCTGCCGAACCTGCACCGACAGGTAAACCAGCGTGGCCAGCACCGCGATCGAGCCCAACAGCTCACCGAGGGCACCCAGTTCCATTATTGTCATGAGACTGCCTCGCTCCGCCTAGGATACGGTGTCAGCCGGTCCGTCCGTGGAAAAACGCCGGCCAGCGGGATTCTGAAAGTAGTTGTGGAAGATAATGCCCAGGCTGTAGCGCTCACCCCCGGTGATCTCCGCGACACCGTGCCTGAACGTGGTCCGGTAATGCCCGCGCTTTCCCGCACAGGGGTGGTACTTGGAAGCGACAATCACACAGTCGCCCCGGTTTGGCTTCACGATATGCGGCACTGTCTGCATCCGCGGGCGCTGTTGCGTGAGGACCAGCTCGCCGCCTTCAAAATCCTGCCCCTGCTGGCTCAGCGCGATAATCATCTGGTAGGGGAAGTAGTGCTCACCCGAGATGTCCTGGTGCAGGCAGTTATAGTCGCCGCTGCGATAGCGAAGAATCAGCGGCGTGGGCGTGATCTGATGGCAGCGCCGCTGCGCCTCCTCGTACTCCGTGAAAGCCGCGGGAAAGCACTGCTCGCTCCGCATCCGCTGCGACCAGCTTTCTGCCGCACGCACCAGCAACTCGTAGAAACCTGCCCGCAGCCGCGCGATACGCCCGGGGAGTGGGGCATCAAAATAGCGGTACTGGCCGCTGCCGAAGTTGTAGCGCGCCATATCAACGGTGGACCGGTAGCACTGCTCCCGCCCGTACTGACTGACAAAGTCCCGGCACTCGGCTGCGCTCAAGACTCCGGGTAGCAGGCAGAAACCCCGCTCAAGCAGGGTGTCTGCGAACGAGGTGAAGCTGGCGGCCGCGGGTATCTTCATCACTATCTCTCGGGAGCTGGCCCATGCTGTGAAGCACAGACTTTAGAACAACGAGAGTAGCAAACCCCGGCTACCAGACTGGCCGTAATCGGCCCTATAGAACGAGGCAAATCGCAGGGCCGCGATTGCCCGTTATCCTCGCGTCAGCGGGGCGTCGTCACTCGCGGCTGGTGAGCGCCAGCTTGAGCCCGAGCGCAGCAAAGCTACCCGCGAACACGCGCTGGAGAATGACACTGACTCTCTCCGAGTGAATCACGTACTGCCGCACGCCTGTTGCGAGCAGGCCGTAGATCACAAACACCACAAAGGTCATGGCCATAAATACCAGCCCTAGCACCAGCATCGCCTGGGTGGGCTGCTGCATGTGGGCGGGAATGAACTGCGGCAGAAACGCCAGGAAGAACACCGTGAGCTTGGGGTTGAGAATATTGATGAGAAAGCCCTTGAACGCTACCGACACCAGGCCCTGGCCTCTCCGGCCTTCCTCATCATTCTCGAGCGTCAGCGGGCCGGAGGACTGCAACATCGACCAGGCGAGATAGAGCAGGTAAGCCACACCCGCATACTTCACAATCTGAAAGGCCAGCGCACTGGTGTGAATAACGATGGCCAGACCCAATATGCTGGCGAGAAGAGACGGGACGATACCGAGTGTGCACCCGACGGCAGCGGCAGTACTGGCCCGGCGCCCCATGAACAGCGCGATCGCAACCGTGTAGAGCACACCGGTACCGGGGATCAGCACCACCACCAGAGATGTTAGAAGAAACTCGATACTGACCATTGGACCGCTCCCGTCGTCACTCTGAAATCCTGCTGCCCGGCGGGTCGCGTCCCTCGCCGTAACGAGCCGCTACCTCGTTCCTGCCGGGCTTGCCCACACTGCACTGACTCAACATACCGGGAGGAAACGTATTGCGCCACCTCAAACCGCCACATACGGCAGCAAGTAGGGGGCCAGGAAAGGCGTGAGACCTGCGGAGACGCCGACAATCAGGAAGATCATTGCCACGTTTCCGCGCAGCAGCGAGATCTCGCCCCGCCCCGTTGCCCAGGCCAGCGCGCTCAGCAGCGTGCCGATGGACGTCCAGAACCAGCCGCAGCGGTAGATGTTTAGACCGTCTGCAATAGTGAGCAGCGCAAACACGACCACAAACACCGGCGCAATACGGATGGCCACGGCATTCGTGGCTCTCATACGGGCGACCATCAGATCTACAGGCGTCATGGCATATCCAGCAATCGGTGGGTCCTGGCTGCCAGTGTACCGCAGGGCTTGATTGCCGCCATCGCCGCCCTCATCGCGGTGATCGGTGTCGTGCGCTAAATTTGTGCTTAGCCGTCAATATCGCGGGCGCTGGATCGTCGTGGGTATGACGGTGGCTGTGGCCACTACGACGCATTCGATCAAGAGGACGAACTGATGGCTAAATTTGCACTACTGCTGCCCCACGCACCCGACCGCTACGTGGGCCTTTCCGAAGACGACTACATGGCTGTTATCAAGGACTACGTGGCCTGGGTGGAACAGGCCACGGAAGACGGCGTGTACGCCGGCGGCCACAAGCTCACCGACGACCCGGGCAAGACCGTCAGCCGCAACGGCGCCGGCGTAGAGGTACACGAAAGCCCCTTCGCCGAGGTCAGCGAAATCCTGGGCGGGCTGATGATTATTGAGGCCGCAGATTTGGACGCCGCGGTGGAGATTTCCCGGAACCACCCACATCTGAAGCACAACAGCAAGATCGAGATCCGCCAGGTGCACGAGGTCTGACGCCCCTTGGCGCAGGAAGACATCAGGCACCAGCTCGACCGGCTGTCGCGCCGGGAACGGGGCCGGCTGATCGCCGGCCTCGTCAATCGCCTGGGCCACCAGCACCTGGACCTGGCCGAGGACGTGGCCCAGGAGGCGATGCTGGCGGCCCTGTCGACCTGGCAGTATCAGGGCACGCCGAACAATCCCGCCGCCTGGCTGACCCGGGTGGCCCACAACCGCGCCATCGACCGCTTGCGCCACGAGGCCCGCAACCGGCGCCTGGACGAGCACATCGATATCGAGGCGGCGCCCGAGCCCGAACCCGAGCGTATTGCCGACCCGGAACTCAAGTTGATCTTCCTGTGTGGGAACGCGGCACTCGAGGGCATCGACCAGCTCGCGCTGACCCTGCGGGTGGTGAGCGGCTTTACCGCCCGGGAGATCGCCGGCATTTTCCTGGCGCCGGAGACCGCTATTGCCCAACGGCTGTCGCGCAGCAAGCGCAAACTGCAGCGGCTGCCCCGGCCCCAGGCCGGCCCACCCAGCGTGTTTGAACTGGAACAGCACCTGCCCGCCGTGTTGAAAGTCGTGTACCTGATGTTCAGCCTGGGCTATGCCCCGCGCACCGGGGAACAGTTGGTACGGCGGGACGTGGCCCTGGAAGCGGTGCGGCTGGCCCGGGAAGTGGCCGACACCCGCTACACCGGCACGGCGGAATCTCAGGCACTGGCGGCCCTGCTGTGCTTCCAGGCGTCGCGGCTCAACGCCAGGGAGGGCGAAGACGGCCTGCCGGTGCTGCTCAAGGACCAGGACCGCAACGCCTGGGACCGGGCTGCCATCGACGCCGGCATGGAATACCTGCACAGGTCACGCACCGCCCGCTCCCCCTCGCGCTACCACCTGGAGGCGGGTATCGCCTCGCTGTACGCCTCGGCGCCAGGCTGGGAGCAGATCGACTGGGGCGCCATCTTGTCGCTCTATGAAAAACTGGACGCGCTGGTGCAGTCACCCGTGGTGAAGATTAATGCCAGTGTCGCCCGCGCATTTGCCGGGCAGGCAGAGCAAGCGCTGCAGGAGTTGGACGCCATGGACTGCGAGCCGCTGCTGACGGACTACACGCCCTTCCACATCGCCCGCGCCGAAGTGCTCAGGCTGCTGGGCCATGAAGACCGCGCCCGCGTGCATTACAGAAACGCTATCGAGAGCGGCAGCTCCACGCCGGTGGTGGAATACCTGCAGGAGCGGGCGTCACTGTATCTTTAGCTGAGGCATACACCGCCGCGGCTATCAGTTAATCGCTACTCCGCCAGCTCTTCCCAGCGGGCGAAAGCGGTTTCCAGTTCCACCTGCAGGTCGGCCAGCTCCTTGAGGGTGGCGTTGGCGACCGCGTGATCCTGCTCGTAGAAATCCGGCGCGGAAATGGCCGCTTCCAACTCGGCCTGTTGAGCTTCCAGGCTCTCGATGCGATCGGGTAAAGCGTCCAGCTCGCGCTGGTCTTTGTAGGAGAGCTTCTTCGCTTTGGGCGCCTTCGGCTCCGCCGGCTTTGGCTTGTCGGGCTTCTCGGGAGTGTTCGCCCCCGGCGCGGGATCGTCCAGCCCCGCCAGCCGGCCGCCTTTGGCGACCCAGTCGCTGTAGCCGCCCACGTGTTCGCTTACCCGGCCTTCGCCCTCCATCACCAGGATGCTGGTGACCACGTTGTCCATAAAGGCCCGGTCGTGGCTGACCAGTAGCACCGTGCCCTGGTAGTCCATAAGGATCTCTTCGAGCAGCTCCAGGGTTTCCACATCCAGGTCGTTGGTGGGCTCGTCCAGCACCAGCAGGTTGGCGGGCTTGGAAAACAGCCGGGCGAGGATGGCGCGGTTCTGCTCACCGCCTGAGAGGGCCTTCACCGGCGTGCGCACCCGGTCCGGCGTGAACAGGAAATCCCCCAGGTAGGAGATGGCATGGCGGCGGCTGCCGCCCACCTCGATGAATTCCTGGCCGCCGCAGACGTTGTCGATCAGGTTTTTCTCCGGGTCCAGGTGAGCGCGAAGCTGGTCGAAGTAGGCCACCTCGAGCTTGGTGCCCAGGGTGACCGTGCCGCTGTCGGGCTCAAGCTCTCCCAAAAGCAGTTTCAACAGCGTGGTCTTGCGGGCGCCGTTGGCACCGACAATACCGATGCGATCACCGCGGGTGACCAGCGTGGTGAGCGACTTGATCACACACCGGCCGTCGAAACTGACGGTGGCGTTTTCCACCTCCGCCACCCGCTTGCCGGATTTGTCGGCCGCCTCCAACCGGAAGTTGGCCTGCCCGGTGCGTTCCCGGCGCTGGCTGCGCTCCTCGCGCATAGCCTTCAGAGCCCGCACCCGGCCCTCGTTGCGGGTGCGCCGCGCCTTGATACCCTGGCGAATCCACTTCTCCTCTTCCGCCAGGCGCTTGTCGAACAGGGCGTTTTCTTTCTCCTCCGCCGCGAGCTGCTGGTCGCGGAAGCGCAGGAAGCCCCGGTAGTCGCCATCCCAGCGCCGCAGGTGGCCCCGGTCCAGCTCAACAATGGTGTTGGCGACCTTTTGCAGGAAGGCCCGGTCGTGGGTGATAAACAGGATTGCGCCGGCGTAGTCTTTGAGGGTTTTCTCCAGCCACTCGATGGCGGGGATATCCAGGTGATTGGTGGGCTCGTCCAGCAGCAGGATATCCGGCTCGCTCACCAGCGCCTGCCCCAGCACCACCCGCCGGCGCCAGCCACCAGACAGCGTTTTCATCTTCACATCGCCGGGCAACTGCAACTGACTGATCACGGTTTCGACTCGCTGTGCGAGCAGCCAGCCGTCTTTCGCCTCCAGCTCCGCCTGGGCCCGGGCGAGGCCCGCCATGTCGTTTTCGACAATGCAGTGGTGATAGCGCGCCAGCAGGTCGCCAATATCAGCGAGCCCATGGGCCACCACATCGTAGACATCCTGCTCATCCGCGTTCGGCAGTGCCTGGTCGAGGTAGGCAATGCGGCAACCCGGCTGCACCCAGCGCTCACCGCTCTCTGCAACCACGGCGCCGCTAATGACCTTCAGCAGCGTCGACTTACCCGCTCCGTTGCGGCCGAGCACGCCAATACGGTCACCCGGCTCGACGCTGAACTCGATGGAGTCGAGCAGCACCTGGGTGCCGTACTGAAGGTGAAGTTTGTCGAGTTTGAGTAGCGGCATACCAGCGCGGCGTAGAACCAGGGCGCCGATTGTACGCCAAGGGCTCTACGTCGGCGACGTCTTGTGGGCAGCGGGCAAGTCGCGGGGCGCTCCTCGTGATATGTTCATATCTCCAGACCTGCGATCATCGGATCGGGTCGCGCCCCGGTGGCGAGACAGGGCGAGCAGTAGATCGAGTGGATGTGTAGTTCAATGAGCAAGCAGACGTATCAGGATATCTATCCTTCATCGCCGCTCCTGAAGAGCTCCGACGTTTCCCGGGCATCGGCGGCGGAGCTGCTCACACTTGAGTACTTCGAAGCCGAGCCGGCCAGCATGCCGACCAGGGTGTTTGATCAACACCACGTGCTGCTCAACCTGAAAGACGAGCCCCATCGCGTGGAAAACTGGCGCGACGGAGAGCACCGGGATTTCACCTACAGAAAGTATGAGATCGTGCTCACGCCCGCCGGGGTGGAGAGCGGCTGGCGCTGGCACGACACCTCCAGGGTGATCGTGGTGACGCTCGACCCCGACAAACTTGAGCGCTTCGCAAAAACCGAGGTGGGCGTGCTGCTCACCAGCGCGCAGCTTGAGTCAGTGCCGCAGTTTGAAGACGCCGATATATGCCAGGCGGGGGTGATGCTCAGGGATGCGCTGGCAAGCGACGAGCGGGGCTCAGCGTTGATCTTCGAGAGCCTGGCGCGGGTGTTCCTCGTAAAGCTGATACAGAAGTACGGCCTGCAGGAAGAAGAGTACGAGTTTTCCCGCAGCTTCACCGCAGACCACTACCGGCGCGTGCTGGACTACGTGGCGAAGAACTACAGCAAATCGGTGCGGGTGGAAGAGTTGGCCAGCCAGGCGGCGCTCAGCACCTCGCACTTTGCACAGCTTTTTAAGCAGACCATCGGCCTGAGCCCGATGCAGTTTGTGATGACCTATCGGGTAGAGCAGGCCAAGAAGAAGCTTGCCGAACACGGCACGCCGCTGATCGATATCGCGATTGGCTGCGGCTTTTCCGACCAGGCGCATTTTTCCAGAATATTCAAGCAGTTAACTGACGAATCACCCTCCAAGTACCGCGCCAGAATCCAGGGTTAGCCGCCCCACTGTTTCAAAGAATCCTTCAAAAACTCCGCAGTTAGCTACAAGAGGCGACGGGCCGCCCTCGGTACATTGGTCACCACGATCAACGACCCATTCGAGGAAACGCCCATGAAAAGCTTTCTTGTCAACGCGGCGCTTGCCGCCACCCTGGTCACCAACGCTGTGGAGGCTGCTATGAAAAAGCCGATTGTATTCAACAACGCCGGTCAATCCCTGCACGGCAACCTGTACCTGCCCGACAGCTACCAGGAAGGCGACCGCCTTCCCGGGGTGGTGGTCACCGGCGCCTGGACCACCGTGAAAGAGCAGATGCCCGCCACCTACGCAGCGGCATTGGCGGATCGCGGCTACGCCGCACTGGTCTTCGATTTCCGTGGCTGGGGGGAGTCTCCGGACGCGGCGCCCTATCTTGAGCACCCGCAGCGCAAGATCGAGGACATCCACGCCGCGGTGAACCATATGCTGACCCGCCCGGAGATCGATCCCGCACACATCGCCGGCCTCGGTATCTGCGCGTCGGCCGGATACATGAGCGACACCGCCCTGCAAAACAGTGCCGTCAAAAGCGTCGCGCTGGTCGCGCCCTGGCTGCACAACCCGGCGATTGTGGAGCAAGTGTACGGCGGCAGCGAGGGTGTTACGCAACTGCTGGAAGCCGGCCGCACCGCCGAACAGGCAGACGCCCCGGTGATCATCGAAGCCGCCAGCACCACTAACGAAAACGCGCTGATGTATAAGGCGCCTTACTACACCGAGGCCGACCGCGGCTTTATCCCGGAATACGACAACAAGTTCAACGTCGCGTCCTGGGAACCGTGGCTGACTTATGACGCCATCAGCACCGCAGACGCGCTGCAAACGCCCACCTTGCTCGTGCACTCCGATGCTGCGGCCATCCCGCAAGGTGCGAAGGAATACGCTCGCCGCATGGGTGACAACGCCACCACGCTGTGGCTGGACGACGTGACGCAGTTTGATTTCTACGACCGTGAGGATGCCGTTGAAACCGCTGTGGACGCGGCTGTCGAGCACTTTCGCCGCACCCTGAGGTAGGGGGACTTTTCCATGAAACTGATTCTACGAGGACTGCTTGTTATGACACTTTCATCTCTCAGCCTGACCCCCGCCGCGGCGAACACTCAGGATGTGGCAGCCATACACACCATCGTCGAAAGTGTGGCCGTGCTGGCTGACCAGGGTAACTTCGAGTCTCTGGAGAGGCTCTTCGCTGACGAAATCCGCGTCGACTACACATCCCTCTCGGGCGGCGAGCCGGAAATCAAAAGTCCGGAAGCCCTTATGACCGCATGGGCCAGCTTGCTGCCCGGGTTCGACCGCACGCGGCATGCCATCTCAAATATCGCTGTTGAGATCGACGGTCGCCACGCCGTGGCAACGGCAGACGTGGTGGCCGACCACTACGTCGAAGGGCTGCACTGGCAGGTAAGCGGCGGTTACGTGTACGAGCTCGTATCGAATGGCGGTGACTGGCGCATTGTGGCGATGACCTTCAATCTGCGCGGTGAGGTCGGCACCCGCAAAGTGTTCGAGCCCGCCACCGCCAATGCGCTGGCAAACCTCGCACCGTATCTGGCTCGCCAACGCACCCGTGCTGCGGTGGAAACCATGCTGGTGACGCTTGAGGAGAAGGACATGGAGACATTTGCCTCGGTGTGGGCGGATGACGCGGTACAAGATATGCCCTTTTCACCGCCCGGCCACCCCAAGCGCGTGGTCGGCAAGCAAGCCATTCTGGACATGTACGCCGGCTGGCCCGCTAACAGTGGCAAAGCGGATTTCACGTCCGAGCTGGTGTTTTATCCCATGCAAGACCCGGAGATCATCTTCGTTGAGTACAAGGGCAGCGTCGATGTCGTTCCCACCGGCCGTCACTACCAGCAGCAGTACGGCGGCCTGTTCCATGTGGTGGACGGCAAGATCACACTGTTTCGGGAGTTCTACGACCCGGCGCCCTTCGCCTGGGCCTTCGGGTTGGAAGAGCAGTAAGGCAGTGTTCAGGCAACAGACCGACACCCAACACAGCGGCCTGCTGGTTTACACAGCACGCTGGAGCCATTGCGGGAACCATCAGGGTTACCTAAGGTTTAGTCGCTGAATGATGAAAGGCATCGCTACGACCATTGGGAGCACTGCACCATGCCAAAACTCGATGAAGACAAACTGCACACCGGCGGCTGCCTCTGTGGCGCCGTTCGGTATCAGGTGGAGGGCCCCTTGAGAGGCGTCGTGAACTGCCACTGCAGCGAGTGTACGCGGCTGAACGGTCACTTTGGCCCACATTCGAAGGCGCCGAAGGCGATGGTAAAAATGTTGCGAGACGACGGACTCGCCTGGTACCAGATAACAGCCAAGGCCAGTCGCGGGTTTTGTCGAGAATGCGGCACGGGGCTGTTTTGGGACCACGCCGACCAGGACGCTTATGGCATTGTCGCCGGCTCCCTGGACCAGCCGACCGGCTTGCAAACGATCGGGCACATCTTTGTCGCCGAGAAATCAGATTTCTATGAGATCACGGATGGGCTGCCGCAGTTTGAAGGCTCGTCCGATGGGCAGTTGGTGGGGGATTACCGGTAGCCATGTTGCTTAGGAGTCGGCCAGGGCGATATTGGATGGCCGCTGGCCAACTTCGATCTTGGAGGCAATTTCCTGTGAATCGATATCGAATATCACGATGTAACCCTTCTGAGCACTTCCAGTCATCGGCAAAGCTACAAGACCGGTGTCGCCAATGGTCGTCGCCTTATGTTCCAGTTGCAAACCCGTGAGTTTGGACAGATCGACTCTCGACAGAACTGTGCCGGTATCCCGGTCAAACACCTCCATGACCCGGTTCGAGTCACGGAAATAGACGAACGGTTCCGAAGTGCTCTCCCACGGAGCTCGAAGCCCGCGGCCGTCCTCCAGCGCAGTTTTTGATATCCATTTACCAGTGAGAAGGTCGCCAACGGCGACACCAGCACCCCACTCTCTACGTGCCTCAGTGCCGTCTTGCTCTATCACCGCGCTACCGGCAGGCCACATTTCCGCGATCTTCCGGCCATCAGGAGAAAAGGTGTAAACACTGGCCCCAAACATCGGCAGGTCGATTTCCCGGATGATGGCCCCGGTGAAACTGTCGAGTACCACGGTCAGCTTGTGGCCGGGCCCGCCATACCCTAAATACAGCTCTTTCCCATCAGGGGACAGCATCAATCCGTATACCGCGTGTACTTGCGGCGTTGAGACTGTTGAGTCGTCGGCAGAATCTGTTAGTGGGTCGATAGTGAACCGCTCGAGTACGCTAAAGCGGTCCTCGTTGACATCTACCACCAGTAGTGGGGTGAACTCTCGCTGGCCTCGTCCGCGATCGCTACCGATATACAGCCGCCCGTTCTGCCTATCTATATCGATGGAGGTAGGCCGTCCAATACCTTCGATGGGCTCGGAAGTTGCAATGATCTGCGAACTCTCCAAGTCGATTTTGTAGATGCGACGGTCTGCACTCACCACGTAGGACGCCGGTATCTTTTCCTGCGCAGTATCCCCCTGCTCCTGTTGCATATGTTCAACGCCCGTCATCCTCGTTACGAGAAACAGCAGGGTCGCTATTAGAGCTACAACACCGAAAATCCCAAACTTTTTCATCATGATACCCAGTGGTTTACCAGGGCGGCCTATTGATGTGACCGCGCACGGAGCTCGCATAGTTGCATCCGGCCGCATTGAGGGCGCAGTTCTTTACCCCCCTGAAAAGCTCCGCGCGTTCATGCGGGTAGCATTCTGGAAATCGACCACATCTAGGAGTACCAAATCCTCGACCTGCCGGGCCCACAGGAAATGGACGCCTCCAACTAGTGTAGGATGCATTGCGCTCCGGCGGCTTCAGAACACGAAATAGCGCTCGAAGGGGACGTCCCGGCTGACCACGATTTCCAGCTTTTCGGGGTCCAGGAGGTGAACACGGCCGGGGGATTTTATGACCATGTACTCCCTCTCGTCTGAGCAGAAGGAGTGCGACTGCAGCTCGCCGTCGATCCCGAGACGAGTAGATCTGAGAACGCGCCCATCCCTGGTGTCGAGCAACCGGTACTCGTCGGTGCGTTCGACGCGAGATGCACGTTCTTTGGGTACGGCATGGACCTGCTGCAGTAATCGGCCGCCGTTGGCGATCAACACCGGTGATACATATCTCTTGGTTTTGTATTCAGACAGTATCGAATTGGTGGACAGATCGATGATGGCATTGTGCATCATCGTCACATCCTCCTCGGCAACCTTGACCATCAGAGCGAGGCAATTCAGAGACCGCCCGGACATCGTATAACCGCTTTTCCTGTGAGCTCTCGCCAACCTGTCGGTCGAAACGACGCCCTGCTCAATAGATAGTCTGTGATCCACCCCTCCGGCAAAAATTCTCCCAGGCGAGTCTTCACAGGCTGCGCGCAGAGTCTTCAAGGTAGTACTTCCCTGCGGGGATTCCTTTAGCTGCGCATCGGACAGAGATACGGAGCTCTTTCCGTTCTGCCGGCGCAGAATTAGAGGTCTGGTATCTTTTGGAGACGCTATCCACTGCAGCTCTGAATTGGGCAGATCGGACAAGCCGGGTACCTTGCTGGTGTGGTACAACTGCCGACCCAGGTCTTCCAACACAAACAAGCCGCCGGTTTGCCAGTAGTCGTCCCGAAAGCTACCTGTTGCCATATCCATAACGCGATCAGAGTAGAGACCCAGCCCACCGAGAGTCGAACCGTGGACGACGTTGTCGACGTTTCGGATACCCAGCCACCAGAGATTACCGACATCTCTCGTCTCCAGCGTATCGCCGTCGAGAACCAGGTAGCGCGCGTCCGTGGAGAGCACACCGATATCCGGACACTTGCCGAGCGCCTGGTTCAAACCGAAACTGAAGAACCCCGCGGTAAGGACCGCATAGAATTGCTTTACTAGGTGCACGACGCGCTCTTGCCAAGAACCTTACCGACGTAGCCACCGACACCACCTCTGTCAACTACTACCCACTGCCCACTCACGGCGTCCCACTCCGTATACTCATTGCTACTACCGGTCCCGGCGTTATACCTTCTGCGGTCCTTTGAAAGCAGATCTGCGTTATGCCCGCACCCTTGCCGCGTCGAGCTAAGTTGTCTGTCTCCGGAATTACAGGCTACTCAGCAGCCACCGACACATCCTGTGCGGCTACGATCTTCCATTCGCCCTCGATTTTGACCCAGACGTCGGTCCACACATAGCGGCCGCTGCTGCCGTCTTTCTTGCGCCAGGTTTCATCGCCGAAGGCGATGGCGGTATCCCCGTAGAACTTGATATCGATGTTGTTGATCGTATTGGAAACGAGGTACTTGGCGGGGCCGGTTTCTTTGACAATCGCGGCCTTGTCATAACGGCTGCCGGACGTACTCGTACCGACGAAGTCATCGGCAAAATACACCTTCCTCTTCCCCCGGTCTCCCGTCACTACGGTCTCGGCCCAGTCATGGGAACAGGCAATGATGTACGCCCTGGCCTCTGCGTAGGGGTCGGCGGGCGAGGTCTCTGCGCTCACGACATGCGCCGCGGCTACAAGAATGACACACGACAGTAGATAACTTACGGGACGTTGCATGATCTCAGGACTCCTTGGGACTCGCTTCAGCGGGAGTGATAACACTACACATTTGGTGACTGTTTACCTATCCCCTGGTCACGCAATCGCTGCATCAGACGTTTCTCGAGTTAATTGAACTGCCCCCAAAGCCTCCAGTGCTGCGGCTCTTCTGAAGGCCAATTGATGGAGCACTCCCGTTAACGGTCAGCACGAGGTTTTGACCGCGAATGCTTAAGCCGCCAGGGGACCTGTGTCTCCATCCTTCCAATAATGCGTTCTCCGGCTCTTCTCTTGCCGAGTGGAGTACAGCCAGAATTTCGCATTTTATTGCGCGCACGGTTGACACCGTGTTTTATCGGACTATAGTTCGCGTCCTCGGTTTACATCGACAGTTTTTTGGAAGACCACAACAAATGTTACAGAGACAGACAATTCAGTTGCTGAGCGACTCGCCCCGTACCGGGCGTGTGCCGCTGTGCGGCTGCCACCTGGGCCAGTTTGGCAAGGAGGCGGCGAGCTAGTTGCGTCTTTCACTTGGAAGGCGCGAGGCCTTTCAAGGTAGTCCCGGGGGAAAGCCCCGTTAAGGAAACCCGATAGGCCACTGTCTGTCGGGTTTTTTTATGCGCGCTAAAGGCGCGGGGAGGATGGCAAATGAACATGCGAATTTTGCGCTTGAACTGCGCCGGGCTGCCTGTTGGCTGGGTTTCGCGGGAGCAGGCTGCCGTCCTTTACGTCAAGGAGCAGGTCGCCTGGACCCTCGGTACCGAGACCACGCGCATGTTGGGCGGGATTAACCGGAACGGTCGTCGTTCGAGTATCACCCTTGCTCCGATCATCGCCTGCGAGGGCCGCGTCGGCGTGCCGGGTGTTGTTCCGCCGCTGAGCAACGACGTTCTGTTCCGTCGTGACGGCTACTCCTGCATGTACTGCGGCCAGGTCTTCACGCGCACCGAGCTGACCCGTGACCACGTGGTTCCGCGGGTTCAGGGCGGGCGTGACGTTTGGACCAATGTGGTTGCCGCCTGTGCCAGGTGCAACCACCGCAAGGGCGGTCGCACCCCCGAGCAGGCTGGTATGGAACTGCTCGCAGTTCCTTTCGAGCCCAACCTGTACGAGTACATGTACCTGGCGAATCACCGCATTTGTGGTGATCAGATGGAGTACTTGCAGGCCCGCTTCGGTGGGCAAAGGAACTGGCAGGCTGCTTGAAGGCAGCCTGCCATCACAGAGTTTGGGATGTTCCCAACGGGTTAGCGGTGCCGGTTCTGTACGCCGGCCCGGCACAAGCGCCACTGGCGTGTTGTGTACCAACCTGAACGGAAGCCTGAACGCGTCTTTGTAGCTCAGTAGGTAGAGCAATCGAGACTTAGTCGATTGGGCACGGGTTCGATTCCCGTCGAAGACACCGCCTGTTAAGCGGTAATGGGAAAAGGTCGAGAGACCTGGGGTTCGACTCCCCACAAGGTTCATACCCTTGTTGAAAAACCAAACCGAGGTCCATGGTCTCTGGTGTGGGCTGATCCGCGGTGATGCCAGTGCATCGCCCGGCAAGGTCCCTACCGGCAGACGCCGGTAATGCGGTCGCCTTCGGTGGCCGCCGTGCGCGGCAGTGGACGATGTTTGCTGGCCGTCGTGGGTGAGAATGCAGTAACGCCTCAGGAAGAGGCACTCCTCCACGACGCGCCATCGAACCGCTCGCTGGCTGCCCCGTGCGGCGAAAATCGGCGGCCACCGTGTTACCGGGTGGGCCTCACCTATTAGCCAAACCTGTTTTCCAGGGAAGAGGAGGACTGACATGATTTTTTGGAAAACGATTGATATTGCAGATAACGAACGCGCCCTGTTGTACCGGCGTAACCGACTGGTCGATGTACTGATGCCGGGACGCCACCGTGTGTTGCGCTTTGGCGGCAGCGCCCGCATTGAGATGTACGACGTCTCCGATGTTGTATTCGGCGCAGCTCAGGCGAAGTTCCTGGTGAAAACCCACAGCGACCTGCTTGCCCGCTACATCGAGCACTTCGAGATGGGCGACAACGAGGTTGGCCTGGTCTACCGGGACGGCCACCTGAAGGATGTACTGGCTCCGGGTAGCTTCCTGGCCGTGTGGCGGGACATTGAACGCGTTCGCGTGGACGTTATCGACATCTCTGGCGACTGCGAAGTCGAGCCGGCTCTGCTGAGCCTGCTGAACTACCGGTTGACTGCTGACCGTGGCCGCGCCGCGAGCCGCAGCATCAAGTTCTGCGAGGTGGCCGATGGTTATGTCGGTATGCTCAGCGTGGACAGCAAGTACCAGCGGATGCTGACGCCGGGCAGCTACGGCTTCTGGACCTACAACCGCAACGTAGTTGTCGGCATTCTGGATATGCGCCTGCAAACCATCGAAGTCAGCGGCCAGGAAATCCTGACCAAAGACCGGGTGAGCTTGCGCATCAACCTGAGCGGAAGCTACAAAATCGTTGATCCGGAAACGGTTGACGCGAAGCTGTCCGACTACGCTGCCTTCATCTACCGTGAGCTGCAGCTGCGGCTGCGGGAAGTGGTGGGCACGCACACGCTGGACAGCCTGCTGGAAGACAAGGACCGTCTGAACCTGGCGATCGCAGAAGACATTCGCGCCCGCATGGCCGAGTACGGCATCGAGGTGACGAGCGTAGGTGTCAAAGACATCATTCTGCCCGGTGATATGAAGTTGATCCTGAACCAGGTGGTCGAGGCTCAAAAAGAGTCCGAGGCCAACCTGATCAAACGGCGCGAGGAAACTCAAGCCATGCGGTCACTGCACAACACCGCGAAAATGATGGAAAACAACCCGACGCTGATGCGCCTGAAAGAGCTGGAAGCTCTGGAGCGGGTCACGGAACGCATCGACAAAATCTCCGTTTACGGTGGTCTTGATGGCGTTCTGAACGACCTCGTCACTCTGGGTTCACGTGAGGTGAACCGTTGATTACTCCTGCCCCCGTATGGGGGTGGGAGCTTTTCCTTTCCAGGCAACGCGCCCGGACTAACGCGAATCAGTCAGCTGAGTCATTAGCCGCAAGATTCGTAAGCCGCTCCGTGAAGGCCAAGGTCTGAATAAGTGTCTGAAGAAAAGCTTCTCCGACCCCAATTGCATGAAATCCCTATTGCTCATTCTCCATTCGTGAGCTGCCTCAAAAGAATTACCGCTTGAAGGCCACCGTCGAAGCGATTGACTTCATCAGCGACTTAGCCCTTTCAAGATCCTGCTCTCTGGAGCCCATTATCATGAAATGGAATTTTCCAGACTTCGTATCGTGCGCGGCAAGTTGGACCGTGTATCTTCCATCCTTACCCAACGCGTTATAAGTCACCAAAACAGCTGGCTCCCCGTATACGATCATTTCTTCGAACTGGAAGTCTGACGAGCTCAACTGTTCAGTCTGAAAGGGAAGGTCTGTCGGAATTCCCGAGATGACAATCGCCATCAGCAGACTCATATTTTCTGCCCTGTCCGCCATCTCCCTGAAGTCTGCCATCTGAGAATCTGTATAGTCGTTTGTTCTAATCAGGATGCTCTCATACAGCCAGTCCTCGTCATCGAGATTGAAGTCTCGAGTAAGAAAGTCGTGCAGTCTGATAGAGCCATGCAGCCTCGATTTGTTGTATACCGCCATGTCGTAGCTGTCAGGGTAACCAAAGCCGATACCTGAGGACTTGGAAACATAGGACTTGTAGTTTGAGGGAACGGTAATCCTAAATGCCTCATGCTCCCTTATCGCACGCTCCGCAATTTTTTCCTGTGCATTGGTAGGGTTAAATTCAAGTAGCCCACCGAACGTACCCAACCCGATCACAACGAGTTCGACTATTAGCGTGTAGAACAGTTTTTGTTGTTGTGCGCGCTCGGCGAAAGTAATCCAGCCGAGCAGTGAAAAGCACGTGGCAGCGACGGTGAAAACAAAAGCGCCGGTCAGCGTATAAGCAATGATCAAGGAAATGAGGTCCTGATGCTCAGACATTTCTGGCTTATCCTTACAGAGTCTCTTTTTATCCAGGCACGTTTTTCATGTACCTATTTATTTGGGACAGAGCTATATCTTCAGTTCATACCAGTATTTGCAAGCGCTCTTAACGCAACACCTTGCTGTGACTCAAACCTGCACAATACGGCTCAAAGCTTGGGGACCACTGACTTTTCTCTCAACTGACGCCACCACCGCAACAGATCGACCTCGGGTCGGGTAAACTGCCCCCGAACTCTATCTGCCCTGAACCCCTATTGGAAAAACCATTTAGCCGCACCACTAATCGCTTTTTGGAGCAAACTCATTGGTGCGACTACGAAATCATCAAACACGATTTTCTGGGAATCGTTTAACTCTTCGAGTTTTGAGTTGAGCGCTGCAAGGTGTTCTACCTTTAGCGCAAGCCCAGCTTCATCGGGTTGGTACACCGTTCCTATGGGATAGTATTCGCCTGCCTTCCCGGTCATTTCAATATGCCCACCTAGCATAGCGCTCACATCGTGCGCTTCGGAAAATGCTGCCAAACGCGCGATGCTGTTCTTGTAGGCGTGCCAGTCCTTCACGTATATATAGCCTGGGTAGAGAGTATCTCCGGTGAGCAGCCATTTCGTTTGCGAATCGTAAACCGTGATGGCTTCCTCTTGATGTCCCGGCGTTGGAATAATGGTCAGTTTTCGAGCGCCCAAATCAATGTACTTCTCTTCGTCTGGCCACTTGCGGGGAGAAAAGAAATCGCGCACGGCGTCGCCATTTGGCTCTATCAGAGTGACATGAGGTTTGCCCTCAAACTGGGGGTCGCCGGCACAGTGGTCTCTGTGACTATGAGAATGGAGAACCAACCATGCCCTTTCGTTCGCCTTGCCTTGTTGTGCATGCTCTGCAACCAGCGTTTCCACCGTTGTATACAGCGGAAAGTCCGCCGCGCTTTCAGTTGCGCCGGTGTCCAGCACAAGCACTTTGTCTTCGCCAATCAGTACATAGATAAACGGCGCCTCAAAGCTGAGGCACTTGTTTTGGCGAAGTACGTAGCTTGAACGGTCGTAACGAAATACCTCAATGGCGGGATCTGAGTTCGATTCACAGTCAAGGGCGCCATGAATCCACGCCTTTTCATACAACACCGACATCGAACGCATCGGCTGCGCATCAGAGCCGGCTCCAGCACTCAATGATTGAACAGCGCTGCAAGCAGCGAACGCGCAAACAAGACTCACCTTAGATAGCGTTCTCACAGGCCCTCCTGGGAATCTGGCAAATCTGTGGACAGTTTACCTATCTATCAGCTGATGTAATCACTGCAATTGACATTTCTCGGGTTAAGTAAATTGCTCGGAATCGGGCGCTGGGCACTGCGTCACGTTATTGGCAATTGGTTGCAGACCTACCCGGTTCGCCGGATTAGACTGCCAGGCAGTGTGGTATTTGGCGGCACCCGCCGGGTGCACTATTGAACAGGGGTGCCAACCGATGATGATCTTCTTACAGATTCTGCTCGCCGTATTCCTCACAATCGCGCTGCTTGTGGTCATTGCTTTTTGGTGGTTCAAGCGCAGAGTAGTCGCCGTCGCGGAGGACTATAAACCCATTGCCGAGCTGCAGGCGCATCTCGATATGCGCCCGGCGCGAATCCACCTACGCCGCGCTGAACGCGAAACGCTTGAAGGGCCGACAAAGGCCTTGATTCAGGCGCTGGCGATCCTTGGTTTCAAGCGAATCGGCGACCTGTGCGACTACGATAGCTATTACTCCTTTCAGGTGGCGCGACACGTATCACTGCCCCTCGTCTCCGCCGTAAGAACCGACAATGAGCAGCGGCCATACTACGTGCTCTTTACCATGAACACAGACCGGCGCGTCGTGGGCCGTGGCAATGCCCCTGATGAGAGCATAGACCTGCCCAGCCTCGACTGGCAGCTCGACACAGACCTGCGACCGGATGTCGCGCTCGCCGCGCTCAAAGACCAGCTAACCGATCAACACACACTGCCGGGGCCGCGGGAGATTCGCGCCACGCTCGAGCAGATTCATGCCATCCACCTCGACCGCCGAATCACCCGCACACCCACGCTCGAAATGCTGGAGAAAACCGCGGAAGAACACGGCATAACGCTGGACGATTCGCAGCGGGAGCTGGCCTTCGACATCGTGAAGGCGCACTGGCAGGAGCAGATCGACGACGCAGTGCTGGACCGCTACCGCCGCACCAGTAAGATCGACGCGGTCACCTGGGAGAGTATGTGCGATGACATCCACGTGGTGCACGACAGGCTCGATAACGACGACCTGGAAGGCCTTCTGGTCATTGACGATACGAGTGAGAAAGTGTTCCAGGACTGTGTCGACCAGGGGCTATCTGGCCTGCACCTGTACCGTGCTGTGGCCGAGCGGCTGCCACCCGACCAACGGTGGACTGAGCTGGCCGAAGTGCGCCAACCCATTCGGGCCGTTCTATTCCAGCCCGCGGAGATTACCGGCACGGATGAGGCAGCCGGCGGGCTCTACTTTTACAAGGCCACCGACGAAAACGATCAGACCAAGAAAGGCTCGATCTACGCCACCAGCGCCGGCGACGCCAAGGCGCAGCTAGAGCGCGGCGGGCTGCTCAATCCGAAGATCCTGATCGAGCCTAATCCTGTCGGGGCGGAGAGCAGTGAGTTTATGGCCGATGAGGCCGCCGCCCGGATCGCCGCCGCCTCTGTTGAGGAGAGCACGAGCAAGTCACTACTGCGAGCCTTTCTTGCCAACTGGATGCTGTGGGCGCTGCCGCTGGGATTCCTGGCTCTCTCAGTCTACGAGGGTGCACCCTATACCTGGGGGGACTACGCCATCGCGGCCTGGACCGTCATATCGCTGGGGCTGTTGGCATTCCTGGTGTTGCCGATGGTGTTATACGACAAGCTGCAATATGCGTTCGTTTACGCAAAAACACGCCAGGCGCGAATCCTGCTGCAGGCACTCAAACTGACGGGCGTGTTCAGCGGCATTACCAAAGAGCAGCTGCGCCTGGAGCGCTGCAAGGTTCTGGCATTAGACGGCGAGGCGGAGTCAGCCCTGCAGACCTGGGAGGCCGACCGCGGCGACATGGCCGACCCCGAATACTATGCCGGCCTGTCGATGATTCATGAAGCAACCGGTGATACCGAGCGCTTGATCGAGGCGCAGCGTCAGTGGGCCGACAGCGCACCCTCGGTGGAGATGGCGAGGCTGGATCTCGCGTTATCGCTGGGGCGCCATACCGACAGTGCAGACGAGGTCGAGCAGATACTACAGTCCATGTCGCCTGGTGACCTGTCTGAAGGCGCGCTCGCCGGCTATCAGTTCGCCCGCGG
>JANQGK010000283.1 GCA_028277365.1 Halieaceae bacterium
GTTGCGCCCTGCGGCGTTAGAAATGGCTTATGTGGGCCCACCACACTGCGCCATTCCTGCCTTGCAGGACACAACACCAGTGGCAGCAGGGCTAACTCAGTGAGTGTGAACAGGCCCTATGACGCGATCGCTTGAACCATGTTCGATATCGGCTTCCTGGAACTGATTATCGTCAGCATCGTGGGCCTGCTGGTGCTGGGCCCGGAGCGGCTGCCTGGCGCCATCCGCACGGTGATGGCTTACGTCAACAAGATTCGCCGCAGCTTTGCCGGCATCCGCGCCGAGATCGAGCGCGAACTTCGGGCCGACGAATTCCGCCAGGACTTACACAATCAGGGCATCATGGAAGAGCTGAAACAGGCCGAGAAGGCCCTGCGCAGCGCCACCTCTGGCGACGTCAAACTCGGCAAAGACGGCTACCCCATCGACCAGCCCTACGAAACACCCGCGTCCAGCAGCCCCACCCCCGCGACTGACCAGAGCGCGGCGGACGGAGAGCCCTCAGCGGGTAAAGAGCCTTCAGCCGGTAAAGAGCCCTCAGCCAATAAAGAGCCCTCAGCGAGTAAAGAACCCTCAAGCGACGAGGATTCCGACGCCCAGGCCGCTACAGAACCCGCCCCTGAAACGTCGAACCCGCAGCCGTCGCCTGCCGCGGCCGATGCCGCCGGCGAGACCACGCCCGAAGACGAGACCCGGGCCGCCAAACCGTGAGTGTAGAGACCCCACCCGACGACGTGGCCATGCCGCTGATCTCGCACCTGTCAGAGTTGCGCGACCGGCTGCTGAAGAGCGTGCTCGCCATTCTCGTGGTGTTCATCGCGCTGTTTGCGTTCTCCAACGAGATTTACATGTTTGTCTCGGAGCCGCTGCGCGCCCTGTTGCCGGAAGGCTCCAGCATGATCGCCACCCAGGTGGCCTCACCCTTCCTGACGCCCTTCAAGCTGACCTTAGTGGTCTCGCTGTATGTGGCCATTCCCTACGTACTGTTCCAGGTATGGAGCTTCGTTGCCCCGGGGATGTACAAGAACGAAAAAATGCTGGCGATCCCGCTGCTGATCTCCAGCGTGCTGCTGTTCTACGCCGGTGCCGCCTTTGCCTATTTCGTGGTGTTTCCCCTGGTCTTCGGCTTCTTCACTACGGTGGGGCCGGGCGACGTGACCATCATGACCGATATCGGGAGTTACCTGGACTTCGTGCTGAAGCTGTTCTTTGCTTTCGGCGTGGCCTTCGAGATTCCCATCGCCGCGGTGATCATGATCCGCGCGGGCCTGACCACCGCCGATGATCTGGCGAAAAAGCGCCCCTACATCGTGGTGGGCTGCTTTGTGCTGGGCATGCTGCTGACCCCGCCGGATGTCATCTCCCAGTCGCTGCTGGCCGTTCCCATGTGGTTTCTGTTCGAGGTGGGCGTTGTGTTCGGCCGCTTCGTGGAGCCCAAAGAGTCTGCTAGCGAAGCTGAAAGTGCGCAGTAAGCGCGGCGTGATCCGATAGCTGGCCCCACAGGCCGCCCCGCAGCAAGTCAGCCTCTACCAGCTCCAGACCCCGGTAGTAAATCCGGTCCATGCGCAGCAGCGGCAGCGCCGCCGGGAAGCTGCGCGCGGGCCGCCCGCCCTGTTCCGCGTGCACTTCCCGAAAACCCAACTCCTCGCGCATGAAGCGGTCGATCTTGAGGTGCCAATCATTGAAGTCTCCAGCCACGATCACCGGGGCATCAGGGTCGCACTCACTCTCCAGCAGCTCGCGCAGGCGCTGCACCTGGTAACGCCGCTCCACGGCGATCAGGCCCAGGTGGGCGCACACCAACACCAGCCCGTTCCCGAGATGGCCGAACAACAGGCCGCGGCTGGAGAAACTCCAACGGGTGATATCGTGATTGCGCCACTCGGCAAAGGGCACCTTGCTGAGAATGGCGTTGCCGTGGTGGCCGTCCTCGATGATGGCGTTCTTGCCGTAGGCGTAGTGGTGCCAGATTTTGTCGGCCATAAACTCGAACTGGCTCTCGCTGCCCTCCAGCTCTCGACCTTTTTTGCTGAGCTGGCGGCCCCGGTAGGCCAGCTGGTGGCCCACCACTTCCTGCAGGAAGCAGATATCGGCGTCCACGCTGCGGATAACCTGGCGCATGTCCTCCAGCTTGAAGCGCCGGTTGGCGGGCCCGAAACCCTTGTGGATATTCCAGGAACAGATGCGCACATCGCGCTCGGAGTCAGTCACATCCAGTACCTCAGGCCGTACAGCAACCAGGACAGCGGGCTCGGGTTGGGCGTGTCATCGAGCAGCAGCTCCCGGCTGTTGGCCGTGTCTTCAGTTATCACACGCTCCATGTCCGCTAAGGTGTCACTGTCGCGCACTACCACGTCCAGCTCAAGGTCGTGCAGGCTGCTGCGGTAGTTCCAGTTGCTGCTGCCGATGATCAACATGTGTTCGAGTAGCAGCGCCTTGGCGTGCAGCACCCCCGGCTGGTAAAGAAAGATGCGCGCCCCCGCCCGCAACAGCTCGTGATAATAGTGGCTGCTGAGTCCGGGAAACACCCAGATGTCGGAGCGCTCTGGCAACAGCAGGCGCACATCGGCGCCGTTGCGGCAGGCGTGCAGCAGTGCCCGGCGCATGCTGGCGGTGGGCAGGAAGTAGGCGTTGGCCAGCCACACCCGCCGTGCATTCACCACCGAGCGCGCCACGAAATGATTCTTGATCTGGCGACCCTTAATGCTGCGGTTGCTGAGGTAACCCGCCAGAAAGCCACGCCGCAGCCGGCTCCGATAGCCGTTCCACAGGTCTTCGAAACCCTCCGCCAGCGTCGTCACCCGCGGCCCTTCCAGTTCCACCGCATAATCGCGCCAACCTTGGCCCCCGGCGGCCACCGACAGGTGCACCTCGGTGATATTGAAACTGCCCACCCAGGCGACCCGCTCGTCGACGATGCACAGCTTGCGATGGTTGCGGCGGTTCACGTTCCACAACAGGCGCAGAAACTTCAGCAGTGCCAGGCCGCCACGGCGGCTCCAGCGGTAGCTGGCAAAAAACCACGGCAGCGGGTGGTAGACCCGTACCTGCACGCCGCGGGTCATCAGCGCCGGTATCAGGCGCTCCAGGTCGTCCATGGAGCCCACGCCGTCCACCATAACCCGCACCTCGACACCCCGGGTCGCGGCGTCGCCCAGTGCCTCCACGAAACGATGGCCCAGCCGGTCCAGCTCGAAAATGTAGAACTCGAAATCGATGCGCTCTGCAGCGCTGGTGATGGCATCGAGCATGCGCGCGAACAGAGCATCACCCTCGACATAGAGCCGGGTGCGCGCCCAGTGGCTGGAGCGGAACTTCGGGGTCATCGCACCATTATAGGGGGAAGGGCGGCAGGCCAGCGTCCGCGCTCCGCCGCTGGAAACCTGCTACGCTTGACCGTCTATGTCCGATACCAGCTCCGAAAAAAAGCAAAGCTCCCGCGCCCGACTCTCCAGCCTGCTGCAGCTGGTGCACTTCATGCGCCCCTACTCCGGCACCCTGGTGGCCGCCGCCGTCGCCCTGGTCTTTACCGCCGGTGTCACCTTGTCCATCGGCCAGGGCCTGCGCATCCTTATCGATCAGGGTTTGGCCAGCGGCTCTGCCGAGCAGCTGGGCGACGCGGTGTACGTGATCATGGGTCTGGCAGTACTGATGGCAATAGGCACCTTTACACGCTTCTACCTGGTGTCCTGGCTGGGTGAACGGGTCAGCGCCGATATTCGCGAGGCGGTCTTCGCCAACGTGGTGGCACTGCAGCCGAGCTTTTTCGACGAAAACCGCTCCGGCGAGATCATGTCGCGGCTGACCACCGACACCACCCTGCTGCAGACCATTATCGGCTCCTCCCTGTCGATGGCCCTGCGCTCGCTGCTGACCACCGTCGGTGCTGTGGTCATGCTGCTGGTGACCAGCGTCAAGCTGACCCTGATCGTCCTGTCGGCGGTGCCGTTGGTGCTGCTGCCGGTGCTGCTGTACGGCCGCCGGGTACGGAATCTCTCCAACCAGAGCCAGGATTCCATCGCCCATGTAGGCAGCTATGCCGGTGAGATCATTCAGCACATCAAGACGGTGCAGAGCTATACCCGTGAAGATGACGAACGGCGGGCCTTTGCCGCCGAATCCCAGCGCGCCTTCCTGATTGCCCGGCGCCGTATTCGCCAGCGCGCCCTGCTGGTGGCCGCCGTGATTCTGATGGTGTTCGGCGGCCTGTCGGGAATGATCTGGTCTGGCGGCAACGCCGTGGTCAGCGGCGCCATGACCGGCGGCGAGCTGGGCGCCTTCATGTTCTATGCGTTCATGGTGGGCATGGGCTTTGCCACCATCTCGGAAGTGTGGGGCGAGATCATGCGCGCCGCCGGCGCCACCGACCGCCTGATACAGCTGTTGGAAGAAACCAGCGAGATCCTCGAACCCGCTGCGGAACAGGAACCCCAGGGCGCCGCGCTGACGCTCGACCAGGTCAGCTTCAGCTACCCCAGCCGCCCCCGTCAGCGGGCGCTGGACGCGGTGTCGCTGGACGTACCGCCCGGCAAGAGCCTGGCCCTGGTGGGCCCCTCCGGGGCGGGAAAATCCACGGTGTTTGAGTTGCTGCAACGCTTCTACGACCCCCAGGCTGGGGCGATCTACCTGGGCGGCGTGAACCTGAAGGATATGACCACCCGCACCCTGCGCGAACACCTGGCCGTAGTGCCGCAGGCGCCCGCCATGTTCACTGCCGACGTGTCCTACAACATCGCCTACGGCAAACCCGAAGCCAGCCATGACGAGATTGTCGCCGCGGCAAAGGCGGCTCACGCCCACGACTTCATCATGGCCCTGCCGGAGCAGTATCAGTCGCATCTGGGGGAACAGGGTGTGCGGCTGTCAGGCGGGCAGAAGCAGCGGATTGCCATTGCCCGCGCGGTACTGGCAGACCCGGATATCCTGCTGCTGGATGAGGCCACCAGCGCGCTGGACGCCGAGAGCGAGCGTCACGTGCAAGAAGCGCTGGAAGAACTGATGCATGGGCGCACCACGGTGACCATCGCCCACCGCCTCAGCACCATCCTGCAGGCAGATACGATTGCGGTACTGGACCACGGCAGGCTGGTCGCCACCGGTACCCACTCGAGCCTGCTGGGCTCGAGCCCGCTGTACCAGCGCCTGGCCCGGCTTCAGTTCCGCGAGGAAGACGTGGCCTGATCGGCCTGCGGGTCGAATACCAGGCCCAGCCGTTGGCGGACACCGCGCCGCAGTTCACCCAGGTCTTCCGAAGTATCCCGGGCAATGCCGCCCAGGTCTTTCAGGAAGCCGAGGTAGTGGCTACCGCCCACCAATGTGCAACGCAGCCCCAGGGTAAGCAGGCCGCGGTCACCCAGCGCCTCGCGCACCAGGTCTATGGCCTCACCGCCGGCGGCGTTGATGTGTTGTACAGCCGCGGCGCGGCTGCTCTCACCAGCGATGGCCAGCACTTCCAGGCCTTCGAGCACGGCTTCGAGACCAATCCACTCCACCAGTGCAGCGTCTTCGGCGCCGCGGCGCAGGGCCCGGCGCGCCTTGCGGGCCAGGTTGCGGTATTCCCGTTCCACCACCGGGCCGAACACGGGGTCCGGCACCGGAGTCATCAGGTCGTCGCGCTCGAGCTCCGCCCAGTCCGCCGGCGTGAGCACTCGCTCGATCTCCGGGAAAACCAGAGCCTCCTCAATCTCCATGTGCTTGTACATGGTGTGAATGTAATCGCGAACGATGGTGCGCAGGCGCTCGACGCCCTCACCGGTTTCCTCCCAGTGTGCTACCGCCGCAAGCGCCTTGGGGCCCAGCTTCGAAAGATGATCGTGATCGCGCTGCAGGGTATCGACGCTATCTGCTAAGGCGTAGTCCAACTCGCCGGCGCGGGCGTAGACCAGGTCTTCCCTGGGGTGGTGGAAGGCGTCGGGGAAGTGGGTCATGTAGTGGAGGGATTCGTACAGCACCTGCGGGTCGACCTCGTCGTCCTGCTCCAGGGAGTCGACCTGGGCTTCCAGCAGTTTCAGCAGCGTGCCCATGTAGCGGTGTTCGGCGTACAGGGTGGCAAGTATGGGATGGCCACTGAGCTGCTTGCCGCGCAGGCGGCTGGCTACTGCCTGCCAGTTCTTTTTGCTGTACCCGGAGTGAAGTTCGGTTGCGGGCATAGACACCTCCAATATGCCTTTATTGTATAGTGTCATCGGTAAACACCGCATTGACGCAGGACACGATACCTGCGGTGGCCCCCGCAAGGCCAGTACACTTCTCAGCGCGTAGTCACTATCTGGTAAACGACTATGCGGTGCATGTTGGTGCAAGTACTCATAACGATTACAGAGTAAGAACGCAGTAAAGGGACACACCATGCAGTTTCCAAAGTACACACGCTGGCTGGCGGCGCCGCTGCTGGCAGGCCTGGTCGCTTGTTCAGATTCAGACGACACCTTCGATCCCAACCCGGAGCCCCAGCCCATCCTCAGCGCCGAAGTACGGCGCACCGAATTCGGCATTCCCCACGTCAGGGCCGACGACTACGCCAGCCTCGGCTATGGCATCGGCTATGCCTACGCCCAGGACAACTTCTGCGTGGGCATGCGCGAGGTGATCTTCTCCATCGGCCGCTCCGCAGAGCTGCTGGGAGAGGACGAGGGCTCCATTGAGGACGACCTGCTTTTCACCTATCTCACCGGTGACCGGGCGGCCTTCGAGCAAACGTTCATCGATCCGCTGCCGCAGCGCGTCAAGGATCTCAACGCTGGCTACGTGGCGGGCTTCAACCGCTACCTGGAGGAGACCGGCGTTGAAAACCTGCCCGAAGGTGATCTGGGCTGCCGCGGTGCCGATTGGGTGTCCCCTATCAACGCCACCGATATCTTCCTGCTGCAACGCCGCCAGGCCCTGCGCGGCAGTTCGGGCAACGGCACCTTTGCCAGCGCGATCCTGGCTGCCAACGGCCCGGATGGCGGCGGCACCGTTGTGCTGACCGGCGAGGGCGAGGCCCAGATGCGCGAGGCCTTCCGCAAGGTGGGTGAGGCGCTGCGCGACCCGGACCGGGGCAGCAACGCGCTGGCCGCCGGCCGCGACATGACCCAGACCGGTACCGGCCTGCTGTTGGGTAACCCTCATCAGCCGTGGTTTGGAGAAGGTGCCTGGTACCAGGCGCACCTGACCATCCCCGGTGAGGTGGACGTGGCCGGCGCCGTATTGCACGGCTTCCCCTATGTGGGCATCGGCTTCAACAAGGACGTGGCCTGGACCCACACGGTATCGATTGCCAACCGCTACAGCCTGTATGAGCTGGAGCTGAACCCAGACGACCCGCTGCAGTACTTCTACGACGGCGAGCTGCGCGACATCGTGCCGGTGGAAGTAACGGTACAGTCCAGGCAGGCAGACGGCACCCTGGTTGACGTGAGCAAGACTTTTTACGAAAGCCAGTTCGGCCCCATCGTGAACTTCGCCAGCGTCAGCCCGCTGCTGGATGGCTGGCCGCTGATTACCGGTACCGTCCTGGCCTTCAGGGACGCCAACCTGGAAACCGGCCTGCGCGGCAGCAACCAGTGGCTGACCAAAGCCACGGCGAGCAACCTGGATGAATACATCGAGGCCATTGCCACCCTGGGCAATCCCGTATTCCACGAAATTGTCGCAGATCGCAATGGCGAGGCCTTTTATGGCGACATCTCCGCCGTGCCGTTTATCGACCAGGCCAAGATCGACAGCTGCCTGACCGCACCCATCGGCCAGCTGCTGGCCGACGGCACCACCAACGTGCTGCTGACCCTGGACGGCTCCACCTCCGACTGCGAGTGGGGCGTGGACCCGGAGGCGCCGGAAGGCTCGGGCCTGTTCGGGCCCAGCGCTCTGCCGCAGCTACGCACCTTCGACTACGTGGGCAACAGCAACAACAGCTACTGGCTGAGCGATGCCAATAACCCGCTGACCGGCTTCCCCACCACCATGGGTCCGGTGGGCCACGAGGGCCTGCAGCAGTTTCTGCGCACCCGCATCGGGCACATCATGGTGGAAGAGCGGCGCCAGGCCACTGACGGCTTCGACGACAGCCCGCTGTTCACTCTCGAGAGCCTCAAGGCCTTCATGTACAACAACCGGGTGTACGGCGCCGAGATTACCCTGGCCGACGTGCTAACTATTTGTGGTACCACCGCAGCAACGATCCAGGACGCCTGCGACGTGCTGGCCGCCTGGGACCAGAAGGTGGAGCTTGACAGCCGCGGCGCCCAGGTCTGGAAAGAGTTCTGGGCGGTGATTCGCCGCGAGCTGGGCAACGACTTCCAGAACGTGGTGGAGAGCGACCGCTTCTGGCGGGTGGACTTCGACCCCGCCGACCCGCTCAACACCCCCGCCGGCATCGACACCGACGACACCGCCAACCGCGACCTGGTGATCAACGCTCTGCTGGAAGCCCGCGGCCGGCTGGCGGCCAACAACGTGGCCCTGGATGCCCCCTGGGGTGACGTGCAGTTCCTGGTGCGCGGCAACGAGAATGTACCCATTCACGGCGGCCAGGGGACCCTCGGCATTTACGGCGCCATTAGCTCCAACCTGAGCGACGGCGGCTACGTGAATCCCAGCAGCGGCAACAGCTACATCCAGGTCGTGACCTGGGATGAGAGCGACTGTCCGATTGCCGACGTGATCCTGGTGCCCAGCCAGTCCACCGACCCGGCCTCACCGCACTTCGCCGACCAGACCCGGCTTTACTCCAACAAGGAGTGGGTGCGCTTCCCGTTCTGTGAGGAAGACATCGAGGCCAACCAGATCGGCGAAACGCTGATTCTGGAGGCGTTTGAGTAGATTCAGCCGATACCTCACCTCCGCGCAGGCCGCAGCCTGCGTAGGGAGGCCGGAGGGGAGCCAACGGCTCCCCTTTTTTTACCCGGTGCAGGTGGCCAGCCGGCCTAGAAAAACTCCGGCATTACCCCCATCAGTTCGTCCACATCCCGCAGCGCCAACACCATGCAGGGATCCTGCCCCTCAGCTTGCGCAGCACTGACACACTCAAAACCAAACTGCCGGTAGTAGTCGGTGCCCACTCCAGAGAACAGGTAGACGCCCCGGACAGACTCAGCCTCGGCGAGCTCCACCACATGTTGCATCAGCAACGCCGCATACCCGTTCCTGCGATGCTCAGGCACTGTTGCCACCGAGCCCACACCCCAGCACTCCGCCGGCAGCTTGAGGCCTGACCTGTACAGTGCCAGTGCAGCCACTTTGGTCCCCTCAATCTCCAGTACGTACCAGGTCGCCTGCGCATAGCGCGGCACCGGCCGCAGCGCCTCCAGGTAGTCGCTCACGCTCCTGCCATCGTTCCAGGTGTCGTAGCCCATCATGAAAAAGGTCTCGCGCTCTTCCGGGCGGCCTTCGCGTATTCGCATGGTAGCGCTCAAATGGCGTAGAAAAGCGCACAGTATAGACCGCGCGCTTGGATGCAAACGGGACCAGGCCACTTAACCGCCGCAGCAATCACATGGCCCCGTCCTGGAGCATTGCCGCACCATCGACCTCTGCGGCGTCGAGTCCGGCGCCCGGTACTAGCCGGCGGCGGCGTCGCCCGTCATGGCTTCCATCAGCTTCTGTTCATTCGCGAACAGCGCGGCAATGGTCGGCCGCTCCTGCATGCGCTCGGCATAGTCCGCAAGCCGCGGATAGCGCGCCGGGTCGATCGCCTGCCCCGTGTGACGGAAGTTGCACAGCGGGCTGATGATACCGATATCGGCGATCGAGAATGAATCGCCCACCAGAAACTCCCTGTCACTCAGGCGACTGTCGAGATAACCGAACACGCGCGGGACCTCCTCGCTCAGCTTCCTGTCGATCAGCGCCTGATCGGGCGCGCGCTTGAGGACAACCGGTGCCGCCAGCATCTCGATAAACAGCGGCGCCACCGCCATGGCCAGCGCCGTGTCGCCATACTCCTCGAGGAACAAGGCCTGGGCCGCTGCCAGCGGCTCTTCCGGAACAAGCTGCGGCGTCGGGTAGACGCGGTCGAGATACTGCAGAATGGCCGAGGAATCGGGGAGGTGGTCACCCGCATCGGTAGTCCAGACCGGGATTTTTCGGAGCGGACTGATGGCTTCGAACTCGTCGGTCAGCTCGAAATGGGAAACCGGCACCTGGTCGTAGGTGACGCCCTTTTCACTGAGGGCAATCATGACCTTGCGGGCAAACGGGGAAAACGGCGTACCGTGTAGTGTGGGCATAGCATGAACTCCTGCGGGTAATAGGTCGCTGTGCAAGCAGCGCGAGCAGGCATTCTGGTGATTCACGGCACCAACCAGTATTGGCGGATAAGACAATTTTGTGCTTCTATCTGCCAATGCGAATCACTGTGCTCAATCTACCCGAGGCGATGCAGTCCGCGGTGCACGGCGTCGGCGATCTGCTGATGCTGGCGGGCTTCGCGGCATCCACCCGCCAGCAACGGCTGGAGCTCGACTGTCAGGTGCTCAACCGCGACGCCTTTCTCAAACATCCCCCGGATGCGCTGGGCGACGTGCTGCTGATACCGCCCATGCTGGTACTGCCCCAGCACCTGATTGAATTCACCGACGAGCACCTCGCCG
>JANQGK010000294.1 GCA_028277365.1 Halieaceae bacterium
TAGTTGCCACATCCCCCAACTACCTGGCCACCAGCGACGTGCTTCGGCGCTACGGCGAAAAGGTCGATATCGTACCCATCGGCATCAACCGCGCTTCCTACCCGGCCCTGGAGCCCGACGGTCCGGTACTCAGCAGGGTTGAGGCAGACTACGGCAGGGATTTCTTCCTGTTTGTCGGCGTCCTGCGCTATTACAAGGGCTTGCACATCCTGCTGGATGCCATGCAGGGTGCTCCTTACCAGGTGCTTATTGCCGGCTCCGGACCGGTCGAGGAGGAGCTGCGTAAACAGGCCCACGACCTGGGCCTCGACAATGTGCGCTTCTGTGGCTACGTCGAGGACGAGGTCAAGATGGCAATGTTTGCCCTCTGCCGTGGGGTGGTGTTTCCTTCCTACCTGCGCTCGGAAGCATTCGGGGTGACCCTGCTCGAGGGTGCAATGTGCGGCAAGCCGCTGATCTCCGCCGAGGTGGGAAGCGGCACCAGCCACATCAACATGGATCACAAGACCGGCTACGTCGTGACACCGGGCTGCACCCGGTCTCTGCGGCAGGCCATGGATCGCCTGCACGAGAATCCGGCCCAGGCCGACATCATGGGGCGACAGGCGCGCAGCCGCTTCGAGGAGCTGTTCACTGGGGAAATCATGGGACGGCGGTATGCCGAGGTGTATCGCGGCATACATAGCCACGCGGACCACAATGGCGAACTCGCCCTCGGATCCCCAGAGTAGCCAGTGCGAATTGCCGTAGACGCCAGGCCGCTGGCCGCGCCCCTCACGGGTATCGGCCGCTACACGCGTGCGATGCTCGATGCTATGGTGGCCCAGGGGCATCAGTGGTTCCTTTACAGTGACAGGCCTCTGCAGGTGGCTGTCCCGAGCAATCCGCGCCTGTGGGCCCGTCACGGTGACGCGATCGGGGGTACACCGGGAAGCTTGCGCTGGGCGCAGTGGCAGTACCCGCGCTGGGCGGTGCAGGATGTGGTGGACCTGTTCTGGTCTCCGCGCCACCACCTGCCGCTTTCGCTCAACCGGCGCATTGCCTCGGTAGTCACCATCCACGACCTGGTTTGGCGCCAGTTTCCCGAGACCATGCGCCCCAAGAATCTGTGGTTGGAGCGAACACTGATGGGACCGTCCATTCGAATGGCGGACAGGGTGATCTGCGTGTCCCGCTTCACCGCCAGCGAGGTCTCTCGCTACTACCCGCTGGCGGTGGGCAAGTGCCAGGTGGTACATGAGGCCGCCGCCGAGAATGTTTCGCTGTCCCGGCCTGCGATGGCGCTGCCCGACCAATACCTGCTGTTCGTGGGAACCCTTGAGCCGCGCAAGAACCTCCCGCGGCTGCTCGATGCCTTTGCCGGCTTGCAGGACGACCCGGCCATTCCTCCGCTGGTGATCGTCGGCGGTGAGGGTTGGGGGGGCGAAGACCTGCCGGGCCGAATCGAGGCCTTGGGATTGTCGGGCCGGGTCATCTTGTGTGGCTACGTTTCCGATGCGGAACTACAGGCCATCTATGCCGGCGCGCACTGCCTGCTCATGCCGTCGCTGTATGAGGGCTTCGGGCTGCCTGTGCTGGAAGCGATGCAGCATGGCGTGCCGGTGATTGCGTCATCCACCAGCTCTCTGCCCGAGGTGGCTGGTGACGCGGGACTATTGATCAATCCCTATTCCGTTCCTGAGCTGACCGGGACCGTCCGGCGGATCGTTCACGATGCAGACCTGCACGCGGAATTGTCGAAGCGAGCCCATGACCGGGCGGAGCATTTTTCCTGGCAGCGCGCCGCAGAAGAAACCCTGCAGCTTTTTGAGGAAACCCTTGCCGCGCACCAACCCCGCGCCTACCGCCACCGGTATCTCGATGACCTCGCGCGCTGACACGGCTCCGGGGTGGCGCGAGGCCATCTTCAATCGCCGCATGCTGGTGTGTGTGTTCACCGGCCTGGCCTCGGGCATGCCGCTGTACGTGCTGATCCAGCTGGTACCGGCCTGGCTGCGCAACCAGGGGGTGAGCCTGGCGGAGATTGGACTGTTTGCCCTGGTGGGTATCCCCTACACCTGGAAGTTCCTGTGGGCACCGCTGATGGACCGCTACGTGCCGCCCTTCCTGGGCCGTCGCCGTGGCTGGATGCTCGTCACCCAGGTCGTGCTGCTGTTGTCTATCGGCATCCTTGGCACGCTGCAGCCGCAGCAGTCGCTGACGGCGGTGGCCACGGTGGCCTTTATCGTGGCCCTGTTCAGCGCCAGCCAGGACGTGGTGCTGGACGGCTTCCGGCGCGAGATCCTGCCGGACGAGGAGCTGGGGCTGGGCAACTCCATCCACGTCCAGGCCTACCGGATTTCCTCGCTGGTGCCGGGCTCGCTGTCGCTGGTATTGGCGGACCATTTACCGTGGTCCAGCGTGTTCTGGATTACCGCGGTCTTCATGCTGGTGGGGGTGGCGATGTGTATCGCCGTTTCGGAGCCGGAATCGGAACTGCCTGCGGCGTCAGGTCTGCGAGAGGCGGTAATTGCGCCTTTCGCTGAGTATCTCACCCGGCGACGCCTGGGTGGTGTGACGCTGGTGCTCTCCTTCATGTTGTTTTACAAGCTCGGTGACAACATGGCCGTTGCTCTCTCCACACCGTTTTACATCGATCTCGGTTTCTCCATGACTGAAATTGGGCTGGTGGCCAAGCATGCAGCTCTATGGCCTTCCATCATCGGTGGGTTGATGGGCGGCGTGGTGATGATTCGCCTGGGTATCAATCGTGCCCTCTGGCTGTTCGGTGTCTTGCAAGTACTTAGTATTCTCGGTTTTGCCGTGCTTGCGGAGGCGGGTCACGTCTTGTGGCTGCTGGCGGCGGTTATCAGCTTTGAGTACCTGGGGGTGGGTATGGGCACCGCGGCATTCACGGCGTTTATCGCCCGCGAGACCAGCCGCAAATTTGCCGCAACGCAGTTTGCCCTGTTTACGGCAATAACAGCGCTGCCGAGGACGGTGGCGAATGCTTCTACTGGCGTGATTGTTGAAGCAATCGGTTGGACTGAGTTCTTTCTCCTATGCGCAGTCATCGCCCTGCCCGGCATGGCCCTGCTGCTATGGGTGGCGCCCTGGCGTGGTGATGTCGCGCCCACCGCCGAGGACCGGCGTGAAGCGGCAGAAGAGGGGCTCGCCTAGAGGGGCTCGCCTAGAGGGGGCCTGACCCAGAGCTGCAGCGCTAGTCGCCCTCCCACCAGAAGCTCCTGGAGCTGATCCGGCCGCTGTCGTTGAAGGTAACGCCCTCGGCCTTCAGCCGCCGGCGCTGTTCGCGGTAGCCTCGGGAACCCTCCGGCATGGCGATCTTGCCCTGGCTGTTGATGACCCGGAACCAGGGGATTTTGGTGTCTCGGGGCAGGTGGCGCAGGGCCCAGGCAGTCTGGCGGGCACCGTTGGCCAGTCCCGCCAGCCTGGCCACCATGCCGTAGCTGCACACGCGGCCGGACGGGATGGCGTGTATGACCTGCCAGATGCGCTGACGGCGCTCCTCGGCCGCCTGCGCCTTCTCGGCGGCGCTAGGCCTGGTGCCGGATGCCATCGATGTGCCTGGGGTCGAGATGCATTTTTACGCTCCGCTGTGGCCTGTGCCGATTGATGGTACACCACGCGGCTGCTTGAAAGGGCGCGGCTTCGCCCCCATAGTCCTGGTATGCAATGGTTCTTCCTGCTGTTCCCCTTTCTCGAACTGTGGACCCTCATTGAGCTGGGCGCCGCCACCAGCCCGCTGCTGGCCATTGGCTGGGTCGTGCTGGGCATCGTACTGGGCATGAGCATGATCCGGCGTCAGGGCCTCAATATGATTCGCCAGGCGCAAAGAGATGCTGAAGGCGGCTTTATCACGCCGCGCTTCCTCGGTGACGACCTCGCAGTAGTTACCAGCGGCTTTCTGCTGATGGTGCCCGGTCTGGTGACCGACCTGCTGGCATTGATAGTGCTGGTGGGACCGCTGCGGCGCGCTCTGCTGGGGATCGCCCCGGTAGAGGTCCGCCGGCAGGCCAGCTTTCGCGCGGAATTCCGCTCCAGGGCGGATTCCGGGCAGGCCGCCCGGGCCGACGACAACGTCACCATCGAGGGCGACTTCCAGCGGGTTGAAGACCGCGATCCGCACGGCTGACACTCCTCCGGGGGCGTCAATCACCCGCTCCCGACCCCTTGACCTGTCATATTTGCTGACTATGATTAGCACTCCCTGAGGGAGAGTGCTAAAAAACCTGTCACTCTCCTGCGAAAAGTGCCAATTCAGGGTTGAAATCGCTGAATCTGTCCCCAGAACAGCGTGCAACCGGCAATTCCGGTGCGAAATCGCCGGATCTCGGCATAACAAATCGTCATTTGGAGAGTAAATCAGATGAATATCCGTCCGCTGTACGACCGTGTAGTCATCCGTCGTAATGAAGAGGAAGAAACCACGGCTGGAGGCATCGTCCTGCCCGGCTCCGCCAAGGAGAAGCCGAACCAGGGTGAAGTCGTCGCCGTGGGTGAAGGCAAGGCACTCGATAACGGTGAAACCCGCCCGCTGGCCGTCAAGGTCGGTGACACGGTGGTCTTTGGTCAGTACGCCGGCAGCAACACCATCGAGGTAGATGGCGAAGAACTGATCATCATGGGCGAAAGCGAGATCTACGCGGTCGTCGAGTAAGCGACCTCCCGCCGTAGCAACGCCCCCGTTAACTGATTCCACAAAATTCTGGTAAAGGAAAACAACCATGGCAGCAAAAGACGTATTTTTCGGTGACGACGCCCGCAGCCGTATGCTGAAAGGCGTGAACGTTCTCGCCGATGCCGTCAAGGCAACCCTGGGCCCCAAAGGCCGCAACGTAATTCTCGACAAGTCCTTCGGTGCGCCCACCGTCACCAAGGACGGTGTATCCGTGGCGAAGGAAATCGAACTGGAAGACAAGTTCGAGAACATGGGTGCACAGATGGTGAAGGAAGTCGCTTCCCAGGCTTCCGACCAGGCGGGTGACGGTACTACCACCGCCACCGTACTGGCCCAGTCCATCCTCAATGAAGGCCTCAAGTCCGTGGCCGCCGGTATGAACCCGATGGACCTCAAGCGTGGCATCGACAAGGCCGTTGCGGCAGCAGTGGCTGAAGTCGAGAAGATGGCAGTTCCCTGTGAAGACAGCAAGGCGATTGCCCAGGTGGGCTCTATCTCCGCCAACGCTGATACCGCCGTCGGTGAAATCATCGCCGAGGCGATGGAGAAGGTCGGCAAGGAAGGTGTTATCACCGTCGAAGAGGGCTCAGGCCTCGAGAACGAACTGGACGTGGTTGAGGGTATGCAGTTCGACCGCGGCTACCTGTCTCCCTACTTCATTAACAACCAGGACAGCATGAGTGCCGAGCAGGAAGACCCGTTCATCCTGCTGGTGGACAAAAAGGTGTCCAACATCCGCGAACTGCTGCCCCTGCTGGAGCAGGTGGCCAAGGCTTCCAAGCCGCTGGTCATTATCGCTGAAGACGTGGAAGGCGAAGCGCTGGCCACCCTGGTGGTGAACAACATGCGCGGCATTGTAAAAGTGTCTGCCTGTAAGGCGCCGGGCTTCGGCGACCGCCGCAAGGCCATGCTACAGGACATTGCGATCCTGACTGGCGGTACCGTGATCAGCGAAGAAGTCGGTCTCGATCTCGAGTCAGCGACGCTCGAGCACCTGGGCCAGGCCAAGCGCGTGACCATGGACAAGGACAATACCACCATCATCGATGGCGCCGGTGACCACGAGGCCATCAAGGCCCGCGTCGGCGAAATCCGCGTCCAGATCGAGAACACGTCTTCCGACTACGATCGCGAGAAACTGCAGGAGCGCGTGGCCAAGCTGGCAGGCGGTGTTGCAGTGATCAAGGTGGGTGCTGCCACCGAGATCGAGATGAAGGAGAAGAAGGCCCGCGTCGAAGATGCCCTGCACGCGACCCGCGCGGCGGTGGAAGAAGGCGTGGTAGCTGGCGGTGGTGTTGCACTGGTTCGTGCGGTGGCTGCCATCGACGGTCTCAAAGGCGACAACGAAGACCAGAACCACGGCATCGCGGCTGCGCTGCGTGCCATGGAAGGCCCGCTGCGCCAGATCGTCTCCAATGCCGGTGACGAAGCCTCCGTGGTCCTCGACAAGGTACGCCAGGGCGAAGGCAATCTCGGCTACAACGCGGCCACTGCCGAATACGGCGACATGATCGAGATGGGTATTCTGGATCCTGCCAAGGTCACCCGTACGGCCCTGCAGGCCGCTGGATCCGTGGCCGGTTTGATGATCACCACCGAGGTGATGGTGTCCGACGCGCCGGAAGATAAGGCCGCTGCCGCCCCGGCCATGCCCGACATGGGCGGTATGGGCGGCATGATGTAAGCCACCCGCTTCCAGCAAAACGAAAAAGCCCCGCATCTGCGGGGCTTTTTTTTTGCGTCGATTATTCCGTTTTGCTGGATGGTGGGGGCGGAGGGGTGCACAGGCAAGCTGTGCGCCCCTCCGCCCTGCGCCTTCGGCCGGTTTACGCCATGTTTGAGGCAGCGAAGTCCCAGTTGACCAGGTTCCAGAAGGCTTCCAGGTACTTGGGCCGGGCGTTGCGGTAGTCGATGTAGTAGGCGTGCTCCCAGATGTCGCAGGTCAACAAAGGAGTGATGCCTGCTTCGGTGATCGGTGTCTCGGCGTCGTCCGTGTTGACGATGGCCAGGCCGCCGTCGGCGTTCTGAACCAGCCAGGTCCAGCCAGAGCCGAAGTTCCCGGCGGCCTGTTCGCTGAACTGATCCTTGAAAGCGTCAACGGAACCGAACGCAGCATCAATGGCCTCGGCCAGTTTTCCTTCCGGTGCGCCGCCGCCGTTGGGGCTCAGGCTGTTCCAGTAGAAGCTGTGGTTCCAGACCTGGGCGGCGTTGTTGAACAGGCCCCCTTTTGCGTGCTTGATGATCTCCTCCAGAGATTGATCGGCCTGCGGGGTGCCGTCGATCGCAGCGTTCAGCTTGTCGACATAGGCCTGGTGGTGCTTGCCGTAGTGAAAATCCAGGGTCTCTTCCGAGATGTGCGGCGCAAGCGCGTCGCGTGCATACGGCAGTGCGGGCAGTTCAAAAGCCATGATGTGCTCCTTGCAGTGGTTGTAGGGTGTTGATGCGGTACAGGGGCTGGTACGCAAACCGGCACTGTAGCGATCAACTGTGTCAATCGCGTTTAACCGGGCCGGTCGGGGTGTATAATCCCGGCCGGGTTCGTAACAAAAAACAAACATGGAGGACACAAACCATGGTCGTTGAATTCATCGCCCGTTGGTTCCACGTATTGTTCGGTATCGTTTGGATCGGCATGCTGTATTACTTCAACTTCGTTCAGACCGAGTATTTCAAGGAGGCTGAGGCCGATGCCAAGGCCGACGCCATGAAGAAACTGGCGCCACGCGCGCTGTGGTGGTTCCGCTGGGGCGCGATGTTCACGTTCCTGACCGGCCTCTACCTGCTGTACGCCGTGGGCGCCCACTCCAGCCTGATGAGTCAGCCCATCATTTGGATCGGTGCCGCTGCCGGCATCCTCATGTTCCTCAATGTCTGGTTGATCATCTGGCCCAAGCAGCAGATCGTGCTGGGCATGAAAGAGGGTGACGGACCAGCATCGGCGGCCAAGGCCGGCCTGGCTTCACGCACCAACACACTGTTCTCCGGCCCCATGCTGTTTGGCATGATAGGTAACAAGCACCTCTACATCGCAGATATCAGCAACACCGCGGTGTACGCCTGCCTGGCACTGATCGCGGCGCTGGAGCTCAATGCTCTGTTCGGGAAGACCGGCCCGATGACCTCGGTAGTCGGGGTTATCCACTGCAGCATTGGCCTTGTCGCCGTTATCTGGGGCATACTGGCTTTCTTGTAACCAGCAACTCGCCGGGCCTTCCGGGCCCGGCAGCCTTCCCGAGTACACTCGCGGTATGACTGAGAAAAAAGCCGGTCCGACCAGGCAGGGCCCCGCCAAGCAGCCAGGCGATATTGGCAATATCCCCCCCATCGTTCCCGCCCGTGACGAAGTGGCGAGTCGCCAGAATGCGCGCGGCACACCCCGCGGGCGTCGCAAGGGCGATGCATCCAGCGGCGGCGGTGCCGGCCTGATGGCCCGTTTTTTCATCGCCGTGGCGCTGGCTGTGGCCGGCGTCGCCTGCGCCTGGGCCTGGCAGCTACAGCAAGAGCTGGACGGTGCCGAGCAATTGCTGGCGCGCTACGAAACACGTATCAGCGACCTCGAGGATCGCCTGTCCGATACCGACGAGGGCATGAACCAGTCGGCCGCGGCGATGGCGGTGAAGATTAAGGAGCTGTACTCCGAGGTCGACAAACTGTGGGCCTCGGCCTGGCGCCGCAACAAAGCGAAGATCGCCGATCTCGAAAAGAGTCGCGACGATCTCAACAGCAAGGTCGCCACCCTGACTCAGACGGACGCCAATTACTCCCGGCAGCTACAGGCACTGGGCTCGGACATCACCAACCTGCGCGCCGTAGCCGGAGATCTTGAGCGCCTGATCACCACCGCCGACGCCAACCAGGCCCTGCTGGAACGGCTGGGTGACGATGTCAGCCGCGCCACCCTGGAGCTGGCCCGCGTTCAGAAGCGCATGGAGACCACCGAGGAGTGGCAGGCCTCTGTGGACGGCTTCCGCAAGCAGGTCAACCAGAGCATCATCCAGCTGCGCCAGAGTATTGGCTCGGCACCCGCCAGCGCCCCCGGCGCACAGTAGTACAGTCCCAAATCGTAGTGCCCCAAATCACCCGTCGGGGGGCAATTCGCCGCCCGGGCGCCCCACGCTGGGGCCTGTTGCAGGTACAATACCCGGTTATTCACGAGGCCAATCGAGAGCGCAATTCATGACGGTCATCCGCCAGGACGATTTCATCGACAGCATGGCTGACGCCCTGCAGTTTATTTCCTATTACCACCCGCTGGATTACATCCAGGCTGTGCACAAGGCGTACGAGATGGAGCAGAATCCCGCCGCCAAGGACGCCATGGCGCAGATTCTCATCAACTCGCGCATGTGCGCCGAGGGTCACCGCCCGATTTGCCAGGACACGGGTATCGTGACCGTGTTCCTGAAGATCGGCATGAGCGTGCAGTGGGATGCCAGAATGTCGGTGGCGGACATGGTCAACGAGGGCGTACGCCGCGCCTACCTGAACCCGGATAACGTGCTGCGCGCCTCCATCCTCGAAGACCCGGCGGGCGCCCGCAAGAACACCAAAGACAACACGCCGGCGGTGATTCATATGGAGGTGGTGGAAGGGGATACCGTGGACGTCCAGGTTGCGGCGAAAGGCGGTGGCTCCGAGAACAAGTCCAAGCTGGTGATGCTCAACCCGTCCGACAGTATCGTCGACTGGGTCGTGAACACCGTGCCCACCATGGGTGCCGGTTGGTGCCCGCCGGGCATGCTGGGTATCGGCATCGGCGGTACCGCCGAGAAAGCCGCGGTGCTGGCTAAGGAATCCCTGATGGACCCGGTGGATATTCAGGAGCTGCGCGAGCGCGGCCCCGCCAACCGCATCGAGGAGCTGCGCCTGGAGATCATGGACGCGGTCAACAAGCTGGGCATTGGCGCCCAGGGCCTGGGCGGCCTGACCACGGTGGTTGACGTAAAAATCAAGGACTACCCCACCCACGCGGCCTCGCTGCCGGTGGCGATGATTCCCAACTGCGCCGCGACTCGTCACGCCCACTTCGTGCTGGATGGCAGCGGCCCGGCCCTGCAAACGCCGCCCAGCCTCGACGACTGGCCGAACATCACCTGGGAAGTGGGAGAGGGCGTGCGCCGTGTTGACCTGGATACGGTCACCCGTGAGGAGATGGCTGGCTGGCAGCCGGGAGATACTTTGCTGCTGTCGGGCAAAATGCTCACCGGTCGCGATGCCGCCCACAAGAAGATGAAAGAGCTGATCGAGTCCGGCGAGGGCCTGCCCGCCGATGTCGACCTCAAGGATCGTTTCATCTACTACGTGGGCCCGGTCGATCCGGTGCGCGACGAGGTCATGGGCCCGGCGGGCCCTACCACGGCCACCCGCATGGACAAGTTTACGGACTTCATCCTCGAGCACACCGGCCTGATGGGCATGATCGGCAAGGCCGAGCGCGGCCCCACCGGGCTCGAGGCCATCAAGAAGCACAAGGCGACCTACCTGATGGCGGTAGGGGGTGCGGCCTATCTGGTGTCCAAGGCCATCACCGAGGCGAAGGTCGTGGCCTTCCCGGAGCTGGGCATGGAGGCCATCTACGAGTTCGAGGTCAGGGACATGCCGGTGACTGTTGCTGTCGACATCAACGGCGAATCTGTGCACCGGACCGGCCCCGCCATCTGGAAGGCGAAAATCGAGGAGCAGGCCCTGGAGCTGATTTGATCACTCCTCAGGCAGGCCTGGCCCAGGGAGGGGCGCGTGGCTGACAGCTTTTACTGGCACGACTACGAGACCTTCGGCACCGATCCCAGCCGCGATCGGCCGGTGCAGTTTGCCGGCCTGCGCACCGACGCTGAGCTCAACATCATCGGTGAGCCGCTGGTACTGTTCGCAGCCCCCGCCCGGGACGTGCTGCCCCACCCCCAGGCCTGCCTGGTCACCGGTATTACCCCGCAACAGGCTCTGGCGGAAGGGGTGCCCGAGAGTGAGTTCATCGGCCGCATTCACGAGCAGCTGTCGCGGCCCGGCACCTGCGGGGTCGGCTACAACAGCATCCGTTTCGACGACGAGGTCACCCGCTACACCCTGTACCGTAACTTTCTAGATCCCTACGCGCGGGAATGGAAGAGCGGCAATTCCCGCTGGGACCTGATAGACGTGGTTCGCCTGGCCCACGCCCTGCGGCCCGAAGGCATTGAGTGGCCGCTGGGGGATGATGGCCGGCCGAGCTTCCGGCTGGAAAAGCTGACGGCAGCCAACGGCATCGGCCATGAGGCCGCCCACGATGCATTGTCGGATGTGGAGGCCACCATCGGCATAGCGCGGCTGCTGCGGGACAAACAGCCGCGGCTGTACGACTACGCCCTGCGGCTGCGCGACAAGCAATTCGTCGTGTCTCACCTGAACCTGGAGCAAATGCAGCCGGTGCTGCACGTGTCCGGCATGTTCGGCACCGACCGGCACAACATCGCCCTGGTGGCGCCGGTGGCCCGGCACCCGGTCAACAAGAACGAGATCATCTGTTTCGACCTGGCCGCTGACCCGGGCTGCCTGGATGCGCTGTCTGCGGAGGAGCTGGCGGCGCAGTTGTTCTGCTCAAAAGACGAGCTGCCCGATGGTGTCGAGCGCCCCGGCATCAAGAGCATCCACATCAATCGCTCGCCCATCGTGGTCACGCCGAAGCTGCTGGATGCGCCCACCGCCGAGCGCCTGGGCATGGACGTGGAGCGCTGCCGGGCGCACCGGGTGCGGTTGCAGGCGATCCCGGGGCTCGCCGCCAAGCTGCAGGCTCTGTACGGCAACCGCCGGTTACCCGAGATCACCGATCCCGACCGCATGCTCTACAGCGGCGGCTTCTTCAGCGACAGCGACCGCCGCGGCATGGACCGGGTCCACGCCGCTACGCCGGACGCGCTGGCCAGCGAATCCTTTGTCTTCGAGGATGCCCGCCTGCCGGAAATGCTGTTTCGCTACCGGGCCCGCAATTTCCCCGGCAGCCTTAACGACGTCGAACGCGCCCAGTGGGAAGAACAGCGCTTCCAGTACCTCACCGATCCGGATGCCGGTGCCTCCATCACCCTCGACGACTTCCACACCCAGATCGAACAGCTCTCCCAATCCGCCACACCCGAGCAACAGACTGTCCTCGACGCCCTCCTCGAATACGGCGACAGCCTCCTGGCCTGAATTCTTCGTGCTCCGTAGCGCCGGAGCTCCGTAGCTCGGGCGCAAACTGGGTAGGCCCCCTCCACGGACACGCTAAAAGCATGCCGTCCCTGTCTCGCTCGGCAACGGCCGTCCTGGCCGTTGACGGTCCGCGGAGGGGGCCTACCCAGTTCACGCCCGGGCACCGCGCGCGCGGCTTCGGAAGCTCGAAACCGGCGGCAATAATGCCGTTACTGGAGATGGCTCCGGACCTTATAATGGCGCGCAGTAACCGAGGGGGCGTCATGCACTTTGCCGGCCAGCACATTTTGTCTGTCAACCAGTTCGAGCGCGCGGATATCGAACGCGTTTTCGCGGTGGCGGACAAGATGGTGCCCTACGCCCGCCGCAAGCGTGTGACGCGGGTGTTGGAGGGCGCGGTGCTTGGCAATATGTTCTTCGAGCCCAGTACCCGAACCCGTGTGAGCTTCGGTTCCGCCTTCAACCTGTTGGGGGGCGAGGTGCGAGAGACTACAGGCTTCGAAGACTCCGCTATCGCCAAGGGCGAATCCCTGTACGACACGGCCCGGGTGATCAGCGGCTACAGCGATGTGATTGCCATGCGCCACCCGAAGCCGGGCTCGGTGGCGGAATTTGCCAGCGCGAGCCGGGTGCGGGTACTGAATGGTGGCGACGGCGCCAATGAGCATCCCACCCAGGCACTGC
>JANQGK010000313.1 GCA_028277365.1 Halieaceae bacterium
TGAGCTGCTGGCGGCCGATGCCGGCCAGGACTACCGCAACATGGCCCTGCTCTGGAACACCATGAGCGAAGGCAGTCCGTCGCGCCAGTTGAACAGCACCACGCGCTTTAAGTCGAAGCAGCGCTGCAGGCGGCCCAACAGGGCCTTTGCCTGGCTTCTCGGCTCCGCCGAACTGCCTTCGCTCATGGTGTTCCAGAGCAGGGCCATGTTGCGGTAGTCCTGGCCGGCATCGGCCGCCAGCAGCTCACTCTGGCTGTCCAGGTTGCCGACCAGTCCGATATCGGTGCTAGGCCGCCAGACCGCCAGGCGGTTGCCGCCGGACTGCCGCGCAAGATCGAGAGCCCTGTGCGCCCGGCGGAACAGCTCCAGCGGCGACTCGCCGGTCTCGCTATTCAGCTCAGTGCGGTGGTGGGATACACCAATGCTGGCGGTGAGTCGCAGGCTGCCGTCCAGAAAGCGGTGCTGGGAAAGTCGCTGCAGAATTGCGCTGCCTATCGAGCCGGCCTCCTCGAGGGTTGTGTAAGGCAGGCTGGCTGAGAACACATTGGCACCGTAGTAGCTGGCCAGGTCGGTGCCGCGCATGGCGAGGTTAAGCTGCTCGATCAGTTCACGCAGCAGGGTGTTGCGGCTTTCCTCGTCCAGGCCTCCGAGCAGTTCATCGGGGCTGTCCGGGCTGATCAACAGCAGCACGAAGGCGCGCTCGTGATCCAGCGGGTAGTCAAGAATGCCTGACAGGTGGCCGGCCGGCAGGTCGCCGGGCAGCGGCAGGTTGTCGACAGAGTCCTTCAGTTCCGCCAGCTCCCGGAGGATCAGTACCGCACCGCCCGGCTGCATGCCGTTCGCCGCTGCCTGAGTGGGGCCGATCACGCCGTCCACTAGCAGTTGGCTGCCGTCGCTGTGTTTCACTTGAAATGGTGGCAGGCGGGTCACTGCGGGAGTGTCCAGCAGCGTCCGCCAGGACAGGCTGGCGGCCTGCCGGGCTCCGGTCCGGTCCTCCAGCAGTTGCTCGCAGTCGCGTCCAACGGCCTTGCCTTCCTCAACAGCGAAAATGCGGCAGGCCTGGGCGTTCATGGTGGTGATGCGCTGTTCCGCGTCGACGAACACCAGCGCGTCGCCGATACACTGCAGGGCGGTCGCCAGCAGCTGACGGGTACTGTGTAACTCCTGCTCGACCGAAAATTTGTGCAGCGCCATCTCGATGACGATCTGCAGGTCGGCAGTCTCAATGGGTTTCAGCACGTAGCCGTAGGGGGTCAGCGATTTGGCGCGGGCAACGGTCTCACGGTCGGAGTAGGCGGTGAGAAAGATCACCGGGATGTCGCGCTCGCTGGTAATGCGACGTGCCACCTCGATGCCGTCGATTTCGTCTTTGAGGTGAATATCGCAAAGCAGCAGCTCGGGCTCTAGCTCCGCGGCCAGTTGCAGAGCCTGCCTGGGGCTGTGCGCCAGACCCAGCACCTCGTGGCCCAGCTGCCGCAGGCGCGACTGGATATCGCGCGCCACCAGCGCCTCGTCTTCGATAACGAGTATCCTGGCTGTCTGGTCCGCTGCATTGCTCACGCCGCTACCACCTCGACTGGCGTCTCTTGTTCAGGATGCCTCGCGAAGCATCGTCTCGTCGGCCTTCGCGCTATCCGCGAGTTCTGGGCCTGAAAACTGTAGTGCGCCGTCTTCCAGTGGCGCATGGCGGAACATCAGGCGATCCTTTCGATAATTCTGGGGGTTGATCCACGGTTCGCGATCCCCCTGCTTTGGAAGCTTGTGCATGGCCCGGCGCATATAGCCGGCGGGGAAGTCTTCGATCCAGTCCCGCGCGGGCATGTCGGCGTCCTCCGGGCGCAGTGCCGGTACCACCTTGACCGCTCCGGTCTCCGCCATGTGCTTGAGCAGACGGCAGCAATACTCCGCGGTCAGGTCCGCGCGCAGCGTCCAGGAGGCGTTGATGTAGCCGAAGGTGGTGACCAGGTTGGGCACACCGGTGTACATCAGGCCTTTGTAGGACCAGGTTTGGGCGAAGTCCACGGGCTCTCCGTCCACCAGGGCGTCAGCCTCGCCCATCACCACCAACTCCAGGCCGGTGGCCGTGACGATGATATCGGCCTCGAGCAGTTCGCCGGACGTCAGGCGGATGCCGCTGTCGGTGAAGCGGTCGATGGTGTCCGTTACCACGCGAGCTTTGTCGCTGCGCAGTGCCTTGAACAGGTCGCTGTCGGGCACCAGGCACAGGCGTTGGTCCCAGGGGTTGTAGCGCGGCGTGAAGTGGGTGTCGATATCGTAGTCGGGTCCCAGCTCTTCGCGCACGCGCTTCAGCAATACGTCGCGAACCTTATCGGGCGCGGTGCGGGTGCGCCAGTACACCCACTGCTGCAACAGCACATTGCGCCAGCGGGTAGTGGCGTAGGCCCAGGTCTCCGGCAGCAGGGCGCGCAGCGTATTGGCAAACCAGTCCTTCGCCGGGCGCGAGACCACGTAGGTGGGTGAGCGCTGCAGCATCGTCACGCTCTCGGCCTCCTCGGCCATGGCCGGCACCAGGGTCATGGCGGTAGCGCCCGAGCCGATCACCACCACTCGCTTGCCGCTATAGTCCAGGTCCTCGGGCCAGAACTGAGGGTGAATCACGGTGCCCTTGAAGTCCTCGCGCCCGGGAAACTCCGGCGTGTGGGCCTGGCGGTAGCTGTAATAGCCGGCGCACATCATCAGGAAGTTGCAGCGCAGCTCGACCGTGTCGTTGCTGTCGGCACGCTGCGCCGTTACCGTCCAGTTGGCATCCCGGCTGGACCATGCGATCCGGATAACCCGGTGCCGGTAGCGAATGTGCTCCTCAACGCCGTTTTCCCTGGCAGTCTCATTGACATAAGCGCGAATGGCGGGGCCGTCGGCAATGGCCTTGGCGTCGCGCCAGGGTTTGAAGTTGTAGCCCAGGGTGTGCATATCGCTGTCGGAACGGATGCCCGGGTAGCGAAACAGGTCCCAGGTGCCCCCCATGGCGTCCCGGCTCTCGAGAATGGCATAGCTGCGGCCCGGGCACTCCCGCTGCAGGTGTACCGCTGCGCCCACGCCTGAGAGGCCTGCGCCCACGATAATGACGTCGAAAGACTCGGTTGCCATGCTACTGCTCTCCCGGCTCCTTGTTAGCTTTGTACCCGGCGCCTGCTCAGTCCGGTTCATCGAACAGGAAGGAGTGCATGATCTCGTAAATCTGCGGCTGGGTCACGAGGCTGGGAATCAGGTCTTCGCCGGTCTCGTTGGCCAGCAGCGGCACCTGGCTGCCGGTGTGCTCCTCGTAGGGGAAGCTGTTGGTGGCGTAGTTCACGCCCATGATCGAGCCCTCGTCGGTCAGCAGCCTGACCAGCATGCCCGGGGAATAGACTGGAGCGCCGTACTGAGCGAACAGGCTGGTTTCCGGCACTAGCTGTGCCGCGTGGCCGTGGTCGGCAGTCACCAGCACCAGGGTGTCTTCGCGCTGTTCGGCAAACTCCAGTGCGAGGGCGACCGCCTCGTCCAACTGGGCCAGCTCGCCTATGGAGCCGCAGGGTTTGCGCTCGTGGGCCTGCTTGTCGATGGAAGCGGACTCCACCATCAACAGGAAACCGCGCTCGTTCTCAAGCCGCGCCAGGGCTGTGCGCGTCATGTCCGCCAGGCTGGGCATGCCGGCGAATTCCGGGTCGGGCTCGCAGCGCATGGGCTCGGGAAGGCGTACGCTCCCTAGGAAAGGGTGCAGTTGATTCAGCCAGCTCGGTGTGGCCGGCTCCGCGGAGCGACCGTTTTCACCGCGCCACCTGACCGGCATGGTCGATGCCGCGAACAGGCCCAACAGTTTGCTGTCGTGGCCCCCGGTCATTGCTGCCGCTTTATCGATGACGGTGAAACCATTGTCCTCTGCCTGCTCCCGCACGCTGCGCGATTCGCCCTCTGCGGCGATATCGAAGTGCCTGCTGCCGCCACCGAGCACTACGTCCACATCGGACCTGGCGATCTGCTCGGAGATCGACCCGGGTCCACCGTTCGCGCGCGTGTACTGTCGGCAGTGAGGCAGTACGATGCCGTAGCGCTTAACCCCTTGAATAGACTCCGGATCCTCACAGGTTCGCACGCTCATGTGTGCTACGAAAGCTGCCGGGGTGGCGTCAGTGACGCTGGCAGTGGTGACCAGCCCGGTTCTCAGGCCGGCCGCCTCAGCTTGCTCGAGAATCGTCTCTATGGGCTCGTCGCTGCCGGCGGTCGTGGCGATGCGGCCGCGGCTGGTGACCACGCCGGTCGCTATGGAGGTGGCCGTATTGGCGGAATCGGCGACATACACCCGCCGCCCGACTTCATCCACTGTCAGTACCTGGGCGGCCGAGCGCACCGGCATATCGTCTATGACCAGCCGGCCTTCCGCGCCTACCAGGTAGTTGCGCGCGATAGTGATCTGCACATCATCCATACCGTCACCGATGACCAGGATGACATTGCGTGCGGCCGACGCCGGCGATGCCAGCAACAGCAGGGCCAGTATCCGGCAGATCCTCGCGGCGCCGATCATGCGCTTACAGGGCCAGCAGGCAGCGCACGGCGATGGCCATCAGCGCCAGCGAAGACAGGGCAAACAGGCTGAAGCGGATCATCACCCGGTTGATGGTGTTCTGCACCAGAGAATGCGCCACGCGCAGGCCGACGTAGGCCCAGGCCAGGTTGGTATTGATGGCGTCGCCGGTGCCGGCCAGGTAGCAGTAAAACGCCAGCGCGTAGAAGATGGTGGGCTGCTCGTGCAGGTGGTTGTAGTTGTCGGCGACCTGGCGCGCGCTGCTGGGCAGCACGTTCAGGGAGCCGGGATGGCGAGCCTCGTCGGGATCCAGGCCGGCGGCTTGCATGGCGGGAATGCGCAGCAAGTACATCCAGGTCCAGACCACCAGCGTCCAACTGACTAGAGCAATAACGGGTGTGAGCACGGGCTTCTCCTCGGTTTGTTTCGGGCTTTGTTATGGTTGTTGTCGCCGGCCAAGGGTACTCGGCGCTTGGCACAGGTTCAATCGAGCGCAGCAAACAGCGATAGCTGGTCCGCCTCGGCCGCGTGCCGCGGTGTGAGGCGCAGGCCGGCACCGAGCAGGCGCACCGACAACGGCTTGCGGGCGCGCGCCGCCAGCAGCAGGCGCTGGTACTCGGCGCGCTGTAGCCAGGGCTCGGCGCGGTCCGGAAGGATCTCCTCCAGGGTGGTCTGGCTGAAGTTGCGGAACTTCACCTTCACGAAGCGCTTGGTGGGCAGGTACTGCTGCTCGATCTTGCCGAAGCGCGCGGCCAACTCGTCGAGTATTGTGTCAAAGGCCTCCAGCAATTCCTGCTCAGAGCCCAGGTCGCGGGAGTAGGTTCGCTCCACGCTAATCGATTTCCTGATGCGGCTGGTCTTGACCTCGCGGTTGTCGATCCCCTTGGCCAATTCAGCAAGGCGTGGGCCGTATTTGCCGAAGCGCCGTGCCAGCTCCTCGATGGGCACAGCCTGCAGGTCGCCGCAGGTGACCACGCCCATGCGTTTGAGCTTTTCAGAGGTGACCCTGCCAACGCCGTTGATCTTCGACACCGGCAGGGTTTTGACGAACTCCGGTACCTGGCCGGGCGCCACGGTGAACAGGCCGTCGGGTTTGTCCCAGTCGCTGGCCACCTTGGCCAGGAACTTGTTGGGGGCCACGCCCGCTGACACCGTGAGCTGAAGTTCTTCGTGTACCCGGCGGCGAATCTCGCCGGCGATCAGCGTCGCGCTGCCGCCGAAGTGCGGGCTGTCGCTGACGTCGAGATAAGCCTCGTCCAGCGACAGCGGCTCGATCTGGTCGGTGAAGTCGCTGAAGATATCCCGGAACTGGTCAGACACCTTCCGGTAGAGCTCGAAGCGCGGCTTGATGATAATCAGCTGCGGGCAGAGTTGGCGCGCCCTGGCGGTGGGCAAGGCCGAGTGCACGCCGTACCTGCGGGCTTCGTAGTTAGCGGTGGCCACCACCCCGCGGTCGGACGAGCCGCCCACCGCAATCGGTTTGTCACGCAGCTCCGGATTTTCCCGCATCTCTACGGAGGCGTAGAAAGAGTCCGCGTCAATGTGGATGATCTTGCGCATCACGCTGTTTCTGTTGGGCCTGCCAGAGCTCGGCATAGTGGCCGTTTTGCTCCAGCAGCTCCCGGTGCCGGCCCTGTTCGACTACCTGCCCGTCCTGCAGCACCAGGATGCGGTCGGCATCGATGATGGTAGACAGGCGGTGGGCGATGACCAGGCTGGTGTGATCGGTGGCTATTTCCCGCAGGGCGGCGAGGATGGCGCGTTCGGACTTGCTGTCCAGAGACGAGGTAGCCTCGTCGAATACCAGGATAGGTGGGCGCTTGAGCAGGGTGCGGGCGATCGCCACCCGCTGCTTTTCGCCACCGGAGAGCTTCAGGCCGCGTTCCCCCACCAGGGTGTCACGGCCGTCGGGCAGCGAGGCGATGAATGTATCGAGGTGGGCGAGGCGTATCGCTTGCTCCACCTCCTGATCGCTGGCCTCAGGCTTACCATAGCGCACGTTCTCGAACAGGCTGTCATTGAAGAGCACCGTGTCCTGGGGGACGATGCCGATGGCCCGCCGCAGCGAGGCCTGGGTGACGCTATGGATATCCTGGCCGTCGATGGCGATGCTGCCTGAGGTGGGGTCGTAGAAGCGGAACAGCAGTTTTACCAGCGTCGATTTCCCGGCTCCGGAGGGCCCCACCACAGCTACCTTCTCCCCCGGCGCCACTGAAAAGCTCACACTTTCAAGAATCGGACGTTCTGCCGTGTAGGCAAAGCTGACCTCGGTAAAGCGAATATCCCCGCGGGTGACCGACAGGGTGGTGGCGCCGGGCTCGTCCACGACACCGGGTCGGATGGCCAGCAGTTCGAACATCTTTTCGATGTTGGCCAAGGAACCTTTGATCTCCCGGAACACGAAGCCCAGAAATCCCAGCGGCAGGAACAGCTGGATCATGAACTGGTTGATGAGAATGAAGTCCCCCAGTGTCATCTCGCCGTTGCGTACACCGTTGGCCGCCAGGCCGATCATCGCGGTCTGGGCCACGGCAATGATCAGCGCCTGGCCGCCGTTGAGACCGAACAGCGAGAGCCGATTGCGACGCCGGGCCAGTTCCCAGCGCGCCAGCTCCTCGTCGTAGCGCTGCGCCTCGAACTCTTCGTTGGTGAAGTACTTCACCGTTTCGAAATTCATCAGGCTGTCCACTGCCCGTGTGTTACTGGCGGAGTCGGCCTCGTTCATTTCCCGCACGAACTGCGTGCGCCACTCGGTGGCACGCAGCGAGAACAGGCCGTAGACAAACACCGACAACAGGGTAATCGCGGCAAAGGACAGGCCATAGCCAGTCAACAGAATGACGGCGACCACGGCGATTTCGAACAGGGTGGGTGCGATGTTGAAGACGAAAAAACGCATCAGGAAGCTGATGCCGGTAGTACCGCGTTCTATGTCTCGGGCCAGGCCGCCGGTGCGGCGGTTTAAGTGAAAATCCAGGTCCAGGGCGTGCACATGGCGAAACACCTGCAGGCCGACGCGGCGCATGGCGCGCTCGGTCACGCGCCCGAAGATGGTGTCTCTCAGTTCGCCGAAGAAGACGTTGGAAAATCTCGCGCCGCCATAGGCCAACACCAGCCCCATCAGTGCCAGCAGTGAAAGCTGCCCCCCGCCGGTATCCAGGGCGTCGACCAGGTGTTTGAGCAGGAACGGGATAGTAATAACGGCGCCCTTGGCCAGTAACAGGCACAATAGCGCCAGCACCACGCGCCGCCGCGACTCTCGCAGGAAGGGCCAGAGATGCCTGAGAACGCGCCAGTTGTAGGTGTTTTGTTGATCGCTGTCGAAATTTCCGTGCCGCATGTAGCGACTCTCCGCTATTGATGTCCTCGCCGCTGTGGACCCGATTGACCCAGCGCAGCAGCGGAGTCAGCTTGATGGTTCCCAGGATTGACCTGGAAAAGTCATGCAGCAGCAAACGCCCCCCGTGTTCTACACTTGGCCACTTACCAGATTAATGTCGTTGCGGGGAAATAACCATGGTCAAGGCAGTTCGCATTCACGCCACCGGCGGGCCGGAAGTGATGAGCCTGGAGGACTTGCCGCTGGACGCTCCCGGCCCCGGGATGGTGACGGTGCGCCACGAAGCGGTGGGTCTTAACTACATCGACACCTACCATCGCAGTGGTCTGTATCCAGTAGAGCTGCCCAGCGGGCTGGGGTTGGAGGCGGCAGGCGTGGTCGAGGCGGTGGGCGAGGGCGCTGAGTTCGCCGTTGGCGACCGGGTGGCCTATTGCGCAGCGAGCATCGGCGCCTACAGCGAGGCACTCAACCTGCCGGCGGCGCGGCTGGTGCCGGTGCCCGACGGCATGGCTGCCGATACCGCAGCTGCGGTTTCCCTGAAGGGTGCGACCTGTGAGTACCTTTTGCAGCGCACCTATCCCCTGGCGGCGGGGGAATACTGCCTGTTCCACGCCGCGGCCGGCGGCGTCGGCCTCATTTTCGGGCAGTGGGCAAAAGCCATTGGTGCGATTGCCATCGGCACGGTCAGCACAGCGGAAAAAGCGGAGCTCGCCCTGGCCAATGGTTATCAGCACGTGATCAACTACAGCGAGGAAGACGTGGTGGCACGGGTCATGGAGATCACCGACGGCGCAAAGCTGCCGGTGGTCTACGACGGTGTCGGCAAGGACACCTTCGAGCAATCCCTGGATTGCCTGCGCCCCCGGGGACTGATGGTCAGCTTTGGCAACGCATCGGGTTCGCCGCCGCCGCTGGAGTTGTCCACTTTGAGTGCCAAGGGTTCACTGTTCATCACCCGTCCCACCCTGTTCAGCTACGTGCTGAATACCGCGGAGCTGCGGCAATGCCTGGCCGACGTCTATCAGCGTGTTTTAGGCGGCGATGTCTGTATCGATATCAAACAGCGTTACCCGCTGGCGGAGGTGCAGCAGGCGCACCGTGACCTGGAAGCTCGCAAGACCACCGGGTCTACCGTGCTCCTGCCATAGCCTGCTTCCGCTGGGGCATAATCAGATCGCAGAAAAGGGAGGATACTATGACTGTACTGGAGCGCTGGCACGAGGTGGTGAGGCACAAGGACCCGGATTTACTTGATGACCTGCTCGCCGAGCATTGCGTCTTCCACTCGCCCATCGTGCACACCCCGCAGGAGGGCAAGGCGCTGACCAAGCTGTACCTGGCCGCCGCCATGCAGGTGCTGGGCGAGGGTTTTCACTATGTGCGCGAAGTGAGCGACGACCACCAGGCGGTGCTGGAATTCGTCGGCGAGAATGATGGCATTACCATCAATGGGGTGGATATCTTCAGCTGGAACGAGGACGGCAAAATCGACAGCTTTAAGGTTATGGTGCGGCCGCTCAAAGCCGTCAACCTGCTGCATGCCCAGATGCAGGCCATGCTCGAACAGCTCAGTGCAGTAGCGCACCAATAGCACGCCTACCCTGTTAGCGGTGTTGCTGGCGAGTGACGCCAGCGCCGGTGATGATGTCGCGCTCCTTAAGCGACGCTGCTCCAGTCGCGGTGGTCTGAGAACTGCTGCCGCAGGTACTCCATCTGGTCGCCGAGAATCCGGTCCCGCTCCAGGAACGTGTATTCCCAGGGATTGGGGGTAAACGGAACCGCCAGCAGCGGCATATCGGCTTCCTCGGGTGTGCGGTTGCCCTTGCGGTTGTTGCAGCTCTTACAGGCGCTCACGCAGTTGGCCCACACGTCGCGACCGCCGCGGCTGACCGGGATCACATGGTCACGGGTCAGCTGGCTGCGATGGAATTCGCCGCCGCAATACAGGCAGATGTGTTGGTCGCGCCGGAACAGCGCTTTGTTGTTTAGTGACAGCGAAAAATTGCCTACCACGCGCCCGCGCATGGCGATGATGGGTGGGATTTCCAGCAGGGATTGAAGGCCGCTGATCCGCTGCACGCCGCCGTGAAGGATCACAGCGGGGTCGCCCAGGGTCCAGGAGACATCCCCCTTCACATAGGCGGTGGCGGCCTGCTCCGGGCTACACCATCCCCGGGGCTGCCCTGCGAGGTCGAGCCTCAAGATCGCAATCGACATGTGCGTGTCTCACTCTTTGTTGTGATCTCAGGGTGATCGCAACTCCGCCGATACGCTGCCCGCGAAACTGCACCGTCGTTGCTGCACGTCTTTGCTGCAAATTGTCGCTTGACTGAGCGGGCTGCACGTCGGCGTTGGCAATGGTATACAGGATAAATGTGTAAGAAACCAGCGCTGCTTTTTGCTGCGCGGGCGGGCCTTAACCCCCAAAGGCCTTGAGCACCTCCCGGGTGAGGTCCCAGCGATTGAAGCCCTGGCCGCCCCAGTCGAGTCCACGCCGCACGATGACCAGTTCCCTGGAAGGCACCACGATCACGTACTGGCCGCGATTGCCGGCGGTGGAGTAGGCTTCCTTCGGTACGTCTCGGCGAGTATCGGGCACCAGCCACCACTGGCCGCCGTAGTCGTTGCCGCGCACCACGCTGGCGGGAGCAGGTGTCCTGGAGAACTCAATCCACTCTTGCGAGATCAGTCGCTTGCCCTGCCAGATACCGCCCTGGGCATAGAGCATGCCGAAGCGCGCCAGGTCGCGGGCGTTGGTGTACACCTGGCTGGAGAGAATGAAATCGCCGAAGCGGTCCGTGCTGAGCAAGGTATTACGCATGCCCAAGTGGTCCAGCAGGGCGCGCCGTGGGTACTCCAGATAACTGCGTTGATCGCCGAGAGCGCGCTTCATGGCGTACACCGCCAGCAGGGTGTCGTAGTTCTCGTAATCCCAAAAACTTCCCGGCGCTCGCACCAGGCCCCGTCGGCGGGCGCCGTCCACTGAACTGGCACCGGCCCAATAGGCGAGGCCGGAGCCGGTGGCGTATTCCATGCCAAAACTGTCCACCGGGTCCAGTCCGCTGGACATGTTCAGCACCTGTCGCAGGGTAATTGCCGCTCGTGGGTCGGGTGCGGGCGCCGCCAGCACCGGCAGCCAGTCGATGCCCAGCGGCTCGTCCAGCGTGAGTTTGTCCTGATCGACCAGCATGCCGATCAGCGTGGCGGCAATGCTCTTGGCGGTTGACCAGGTTCGGGTGCGAGTATGCATGTCGACACCTTCGGCGTAACGCTCGTGAACGATTTGCCCACGGTGGACGATCAGCAGGCTGAGTGTGTCTTGTTCCGGTGTCGGGCGATTGAAGGCCCAGTCGGATGCTGCCTGCAGGGCGCCGGCGTCGACTTCGGCGGGCAGCGGGCGGGGTGTGATCCTGTCTCCCATCGGCCAGGGGACATTGGCCGGACTCCCGGGGAGTGGCGCCAGGCGCTGGCGCGGCAGTGTATCGATATCGCTCCAGTCCTGGTGGGGCGCCATCACTACGCAGCCAATGCCGTCGCGGAAGGCGGCGCGGATCGCCTGGCCGTCGGCGCCGCCGCCGACCATGACAGCCCGACGCTGGTTATCCACCCGGTAGGCGCCGCCGGCCGCGGTACCCAGCGGGCGGCCGATGCGCCGGCCGTCCAGGTATGCCAACTCCTGGGCAAATACCTGTTCGAGGCTGCGGTTCGAAGTGAACAGCCCGTTGCACATCAGCACGGCTTGCACGCCGTTGCGGATCATCTGACGGTTGTGGGTGAAGTAGTCGTAGTCTGGCAGCGAAGGCTGGGCCCAGGCCAGAGTCGGCAGCAGGGCGGCAAGAGCAAGCAGTGGTTTGTACATCGTGTCACCGGGCTGGATTAAGCATGTGGGCGATCATACGCCAATCCCCGGGTGGTACGCAGGGAGCGGTGGAAATGATCGACTCGCCGTTGATTCTGCTGGTCTTGTAGGCCCGTTGGACCTCAGCTGCGTATAGAATGGCGCTATGAGTAAACAGGACAAACTGCGACGCGGCGCCGTACCGCGAGGTTTCGCCGCCGCCCTGGCCGGGATACGCGCTGGCGGCGCGTTGGCCGTTGACGGTGCAGTGCAGCAGGTGCTGACTCGTTCGGGTCTCAGAAAACAGGCCAATTCCGAGTTTTCGCGCCGCGAGGCACGCCGCTTCGTGGCGGAGCTGGGCCGACTCAAGGGCACCTACGTCAAGATCGGCCAGATGTTTGCCCTGCTGGGTGAGCACTTCCTGCCGCCGGTGCTGACCGAGGCCCTCCACGAGCTGGGCGGCCGGACCGAGCCCTTGCCCTGGGCCGCGATCCTCCCGGTGCTTGAGGAGGATCTCGGTGATGCGTTACTGGAGCTGGACATCGAACCAGAAGCCTTTGCCGCCGCCTCGTTGGCACAGGTGCACCGGGCCACTGTTCGCGAGGACGGCACTGCGATCGTTTGCAAGGTGCAGTACCCGGGCCTGGCCGAGGTTATCGACGGCGACTTCGACGCCGTGGTACGCATGCTGAAGCTGGCCCGCTGGCTGCCTGCAGGGCGCGACATGGACGACTGGCTGGCCTCCATGAGAGCTTACCTGCACCATGAGATCGACTATCACCGCGAGGCAGATTTTGCCGAGGCCATGGCAGACCGGCTGGCGTCGCTGGGCGACGGCGGTGCGATTTACCATGTGCCCCGGGTGCACCGCGACTTCAGCAGCGGCCGGGTGCTGGCGCTGGACTATATCGACGGCAAGTCGGTGAATGACCCTGCGGTGGCGCGGCTGTCACAGGCCCGCCGCAACCGGCTCGCGAAGGCCATGCTCGAACTGTTTTTCGTCGAGCTGTACGACTGGGGAGTGCTGCAGACCGACCCCAACTTCGGCAATTACCTGATCCAGCCCGCAAGCGCCGGTGACAGGCTGGCGCTGCTGGATTTCGGCTCGATGCTGGAGTGTGATGCCGATTTTCTCTACCACCTGCGCACCGTGATTGCCGCCGGTCTCGAGCAGGATGAGGCAACCCTGGTCGATGGGTTGATCGGCCTCGGCTGCCTGCAGCCCGATGCCAAGCCCCAGGGCCGCAAGCTGTTTGCGGACTTCTGCCTGCACCTGCTGGAGCCGCTCAGGGAGCCGGGGCGCCTGCCAAAAGACCTGTTGAACCGGCGCGGTGAGTATCGCTGGGCGGAGTCCCGGCTGATGCAGCGCGCCGGCAGAATGGCGGCGGCCCACAGTGCTTCCCGGCACTTCACCACCCCTTCCCGGGACTTTGCGCTGATCGCGCGCAAGCTCACCGGCGTATTTACTTTTATCGCTGTGCTCGGTGCGGAGTTCAACGGCCATGAGCTGGTCATGGCCCACATCGAGCGTTGGCG
>JANQGK010000052.1 GCA_028277365.1 Halieaceae bacterium
CTGCCGCCGTCCAGCAGGTCGATAAAGGCGTCCTCGAAGCGACCCGGAACCGGCACAATGTTGCCGCCCGCGTCAGCGACCAGCCGCGCCAGCGCCGGCGCCACTTCGGGCTCTGACAGCACCAGGCGAACCGCGCCACCCTGGATCACGCCGTCGCGCACCGAGTCCTGGCCGAGGGCATCGGCCAGGAAAGCGCGCCGGTCCACCTGCAGGCCGCTGACCAGCGCCGAGCGCCCGGCGATGCGCTCCGTGAGCTGGTGGGGCGCGCCGGCGTATTTCACCTCACCCTCGTCCAGCAGCAGCACCTGGTCGCAGCGCTCCGCCTCGTCCAGGTAGGCGGTGGCCCAGACCACCGTCATGCCCTCCCCTGCCAGCTCCTGCACCATGCGCCACAGCTCGCGCCGGCTCACCGGGTCCACCCCCACGCTGGGCTCATCCAGCAGCAGCACCTGGGGCCGGGACATCAGCGCGCAGGCGAGACCCAGCTTCTGTTTCATCCCGCCCGAGAGCTGGCCGGCGAGGCGACGGGTGAAGGGTTCCAGCCCGGTAAAGGTCAGCAGGCGCTGGAACTGGGCGGCGGTCTCGCCCCGCGGCAGGCCGCGCAGGTCGGCGTAGAGATTGAGGTTTTCCTGCACAGAGAGGTCTTCGTAGAGGCCGAAACGCTGAGGCATATAGCCGGTGACACGATGAATGGTCTCGGCCTCACGGGTGACATCGCAGCCGGCCACCCGCAGTTCCCCCTGGCTGGGGTGCATCAGGGCCGCCATCATACGCATCAGGGTGGTTTTGCCGGCCCCATCGGGGCCCACCAGGCCGGTCAGCCCGCCCGGGGCAATTTCGGCGTCGATGCCCTTGAGCGCCTTTACGCCGCCAAAGTCCTTGCAGACTCCACGGATGTCGACGGCGGCGTCCACTGGCGGATCAGCCCGGGGACAGGCCCAGTCGCACGGTCACCGGCATGCCCTGGCGCAGCTTTTCATCGGGCTCGCTGACCACGATGCGCAGCCGGTACACCAGATCGGTGCGCAACTCGGGGGTTTCGACCGTCTTGGGCGTGAACTCCGCCCGCGGTGAGACGAAACCGACCTGGCCGCGATAGATCCGGTCACTGGAGCCCGACAGCACCTCCACAATGGACCCCGGCACTACCTGACCGAGCTGGGGTTCCTCAACGTAGGCGCGCACATAAACCACGTCGGTGAGCGACAGGGTGTAGACCGGCTCACCGATATTGACCATGGAGCCGGGCTCCCGGGCCCGCACCTGGATAACCCCGGCACTGGGCGCGTGCAGGTGTGTGTCGTTCAACTGAGTGGCGGCCTGATCGCGGCGCGCCTCGGCGGCGGCGAGCGCGGCGGCGGCTGCCGCCCGATCCTCTGCGCGGAAGCCTTCCCGGGCCAGGGCCAGGGCCTCCCGGGCCGAGCGCAGCCGGGCCTGGGCCTGTTCCTGCAGAGACTCGGCATCGTCCAGGGCCCGCTGGCTGTTCAGGCGCTGACGAAACAGATCTTTTTGCCGGGCCAGGCTCTTGTCGGCGTTCACCAGGGCGGCCCGGGCCTCTTCCACCCCCGCCTCGGCCTGTTCGATTTCCTGCGGCCGGGAACCGGTGTTGACGCGGTCCAGATTGGCACGCGCCTCCATCACGTTGGCCTCCGCTACTGCCAGCGCCTCCCGCAGGGGTTGATCGTCGAGGCTGGCCAGCAGATCGCCGGTGGCGACCGCATCGCCCTCTTCTTTCTCCATGCGCACCAGGCGACCGGCGACCCGGAAGCCAAGCTGTACATCACGGATATCGACATTGCCGTAGAGCAGAATCTCGCCGTTGCCGTTGACCGACCACTGCCGGTAGCCGATGTAAGCGCCCGCCGACAGCAGTAGCACCAGCAGTGCAATCATCGGTTTCTTCATTCGGGCACCTCCTCACCAAAGCGCTGGTAAAGCGCGGTGCGGATTTCACGCCGCACAGCCGTCAGTTCGTCGGGGCCCACCTCTTTCCAGTCGAGGTGGCGCATGGCGGTGGCACGGCCCACCATGAACATCATGAGCTGCCCCATCACGTTGAGGGCCTGAATGCGGGTACCCCGAGCCTCGGGGGGCTGGCCGGTGAGCTTGCCCATCAAACGCGTAAAGCTCTCCAGCATTTCCCGGTAGATGCCGCCGTAAAAAATATCGAAGGCATCGCTGGGATCCTGCTGTTCGCGCATGACCATGCGCGTCCAGTTGTGGGCAGCGGGCTGGCTGAACATGGCGATGGCGCCGCCCAGAAGCTGGTCGACGTAGCCCAGGCAGGCGCGGCGTCCCTCGGCCGTGCTACCGTCGAGCCCGTCGATCTCGCCCTGGACGCGGGCGTGGATGGGGCCGATATGCTGGTTAAGGCTCTGGGTGATGTTTTCGAACACCGCGAGGTACAGACCTTCCTTGCTCCCGAAGTGATAGGCGATCAGCGCCTGGTTTACCCCGGCTGCCTGGGCGATCGCCCGTGTGCTGGCGGCGTGGAAGCCATCCCGGGCAAACACCTCGCAGGCCGCACCCAGCAAAGCCTCGCGGGTCTGGGCGGAACGGGCATTGGTGCGGGTATCGGCGCGTGGAGACATCAGCATAATAATTTTAATCAAACGTTTGATTAAAATTATAGAAAGCAATTTCTCTCTGTCCACCCCCCGGCGGGAATAATCCGATAAGCTTCCCCGGCACGAATAAACCCGCAACCCGCACAATCTGCACCATGCCCCTGGTAGAACTGACAGATAAAGGCCTGTACTGCCCCGCCGGCGATTTCTATGTCGACCCCTGGCGGCCGGTGCCGCGTGCAGTCATCACTCACGGTCACGCCGACCATGCCCGGCCGGGCAGCGGGCTGTATTTTGCCGAGGCCAGCGGTATCCCCATTCTTCGCCAGCGGCTGGGCGCCGACCTTAAGGCCCACCCCCTGGCCTACGGCGAATCCCTGGCTCTGGGCCGTGCCCGGGTGAGCCTGCACCCGGCCGGCCATATCCTTGGCTCCGCCCAGGTGCGCATTGAGGTGGATGGCGAGGTCTGGGTGATCACCGGTGACTTCAAGCGCGATGAGGACCCCACCTGCGCTGCCTTCGAGCCAGTGACCTGTGACACCCTGATCACCGAGGCCACCTTTGCCCTGCCGATCTACCGCTGGCCGGACATTGACGTGGTGGCGGCCGATATTTTTCGCTGGTGGCAGGCCAATGCCGAGCAGGGCCGCGCCAGCGTTTTGTTCTGTTATGCGCTGGGCAAGGCCCAGCGGGTACTGGCGGCGCTGATGACTCATACCCAGCAGCGGGTGCTGCTGCACGGCGCCGCAGTCCCGCTCACCAATATCTACCGGAAGGCGGGCGTGGCCATGCTGCCTACCGAACCGGCGCTGGAAGCCGAGGTCGAGAAAAAATTCGCCGGTGAACTCATCATCGCCCCTCCCGGCGCCAATGGCACCGCCTGGATGAAGCGCTTCGGCGATTGCGGCACCGGCTTCTGCTCTGGCTGGATGCTGCTGCGTGGCAACCGTCGGCGCCGGGGCTACGACCGCGGCTTCGTGATGAGCGACCACGCCGACTGGCCCGCCCTGATCCAGACCATCGAAGAAAGCCAGGCCCGTCAGGTGCTCGCCACCCACGGCCGCTCCGATATCCTGGTGCGCTACCTGACAGAGCGCGGCATGCGGGCCGCCGAGCTGCGCACCGAGTTCGGCGATGAAGACCTCGCCGCGGAGGCCTGATGCAAGCCTTCACCGACCTGTTCGTCAGCCTCGACAGCACCACTGCCACCAACGCCAAGGTGGCGGCGCTGCGCCACTATCTGGAACAGGCGCCGGCGGGGGATGCCGCCTGGGCTATCTATATTGTCTCCGGGCGGCGCGCCAAGCGGCTCGCAGGCCGGCCACTGCTCAAAGACGCCCTGCAAACCCTGACCGGCTACCCGGAGTGGATGGTGCTGGACGCCTACGCCACCGTGGGTGACTTTGCCGAGACCGCCTCCCTGCTGACCGAGGAAGTACGTGCCACTGATGCCCGCGGTGACCAGCACTCCCTGGCCTATTGGATGGAGCAGGAAATTCTGCCGCTGGCCGACCTCGATGAGGAGGCGAAGAAACAGAAGCTGATGGACTGGTGGCAACGGCTGCCCCAGCTCAGCGCCTTCCTGGTCACCAAGTTGATCACCGGTGGGCTGCGAGTGGGTGTGTCACAGACCCTGGTGGCGCGCGCGGTGGCCGAACTCGCCGACCTGCCCCGGGACGTGATTACCCACCGCCTGATGGGCGAGTGGCAACCTGGTGCCGGCTGGTTTGCCGAACTGATTGACCCGGACATTACCGCCGACCTGAGTTCCCGGCCCTACCCCTTCTACCTGGCCTCGCCGCTGGAGCACGAGCCCGCTGAGCTTGGCGCCCGCGAGCAGTGGCTGGCTGAGTGGAAATGGGACGGAATCCGCGCGCAGCTTGTGAAACGCGGCGGCGAGATCAGCCTGTGGTCTCGGGGTGAGGAGCTGATGACCGAGCGCTTCCCCGAGGTCATTGCGGCCGCTGCGAGCCTCGATGACTGCGTGCTGGACGGAGAACTGCTGGCCTGGAAGGACCAGGTGCTACCCTTCGCCGAGTTGCAGCGCCGCATCGGCCGCAAGACCGTGGGCAAGAAACTGCTGGCGGACGTTCCGGTCCGACTGCTGGTGTACGACTGCCTCGAACACGCCGGCAGCGATCTCCGTTCCCAGCCCATGCAGGCGCGTCGCGACACCGCGGAACAACTGACCGACGGTGCCGATGAACGAATTGGCACATCGCCCCTGCTCACCGCCCAGAGCTGGGAAGCGCTGGCCGAGGCCCGCGAGGGCAGCCGCGAGCGCGGTGTGGAAGGACTGATGCTGAAAGCCGCCGACTCCCCCTACCTGACCGGCCGCAAGAAAGGCGCCTGGTGGAAGTGGAAGGTGGAGCCGCTGACCGTCGACGCGGTGATGATCTACGCCCAGGCCGGCAGCGGCCGACGCGCCACTCTGTTTACCGACTACACCTTTGCGGTGTGGACCGAGCAGGACGGCGAGCGCAGTCTGGTGCCCATCGCCAAGGCCTACTCGGGCCTCACGGATGCCGAGATCAACAAGCTCAATCGCTGGATTCGCGCCAATACCATCGAACGCTTCGGTCCGGTGCGCTCGGTCTCTGCCGAGCAGGTGTTCGAGCTGGCCTTTGAAGGCATCAATGCCTCCACCCGCCACAAGAGCGGCGTGGCCCTGCGCTTCCCGCGCATCGCCCGCTGGCGCACCGACATGCAGCCGGAGGACGCCAATACCCTCGGCCAGGTGCAGGACCTGCTACAGCTCTACGGCAACACATGAGCCTGCGTCTGCCCGCCCCTATCGCCGACTTCTACCGGCGACGCGACTGGAAACCGGCGGCCTTCCAGCGCGAGGCCTGGGAGGCCTTCCACCGCGGAGAGTCCGGCCTGATTCACGCACCCACCGGCACGGGGAAGACCCTGGCCGCCTGGTTCGGCCCGGTAATCGCCCGACTCAAAGCCGGCGAAGCGTCCCAGGGCCTGCGCGTTCTGTGGATCACGCCTATGCGCGCCCTGGCCGCCGACACCGAAAAAGCCTTGCTGGAAAGTATCGATGACCTTGGGCTGGACTGGACGGTAATGCGCCGCACCGGCGATTCCTCCGCCAGCCAGCGCGCCCGGCTGCGCAAGACGCCGCCCACCGCGCTGGTCACCACCCCGGAATCCCTCTCGCTGCTGCTCACCTACGCCGACTTCCAGCCCAAACTGAAACAGCTCGATGCGGTGATCGTCGACGAATGGCACGAGTTGGTGGGCAGCAAGCGCGGCGTGCAGCTCGAACTGTGCCTGGCGCGGCTGCGCTCCCTGAACCCCGCACTGCAGACCTGGGGCATGTCCGCCACCATCGGCAACCTGGAGGAAGCCGCCCGGGTGCTGCTGGGCCCGGGGCAGTCGCCGACTATCGTAGTGGCCAAACAGAAAAAGCGCATCGAGATCGAGGCCCTGATCCCCGACAACATGGAACGTTTCCCCTGGGCCGGCCACCTCGGCCTGAATCTGCTGCCCGAGGTGCTCGAGCAAGTGGAAAACGCGGGGGCCACCCTGATCTTTACCAATACCCGCTCCCAGGCCGAGCTGTGGTTTGAAGGCATGCTCAAGGCGCGACCGGAATGGATCGGCCAGTTTGCCCTGCACCACGCTTCACTCAGCCGCTCGGTGCGCGATCAGGTGGAAGCCGGGCTCAAGGACGGCAGCCTGCGCTGCGTGGTATGCACCTCTTCCCTGGACCTGGGCGTGGACTTCAGCCCGGTAGAACAGGTGCTGCAGATAGGCTCCCCCAAGGGCATCGCCCGCCTGCTGCAGCGCGCCGGGCGCTCGGGACACAGCCCCGGGCAACCCAGCAAGGTGCTGTGCGTGCCCACCCACGCCTTCGAGCTGGTGGAGATCGCCGCTGCCCGCCAGGCCGCGCAAGAGAAGACCATCGAGAGCCGCCGTCCAATGACCCTGTGCCTGGACGTGCTGGTGCAACACTGTGTGAGCATCGCCCTGGGCACCGGCTTCACCAACGATGATTTGTACGCGGAAGTCACCCGCACCCACGCCTTCGCGCAGCTCAGCCCCGAGGCCTGGGCCTGGGTGCTGCTGTTTATCACCCGCGGCGGCGCCGCCCTGGAACACTATCCCGAGTATCACCGGGTGGTGGCGGACAACAAGCGCTACCGGGTGGAGAACCGCCGGGTGGCCCAGCGCCACCGCATGGCCATTGGCACCATCACCAGCGACTCGGTAATGAACCTGAAGTGGACCAGCGGCGGCTCCCTGGGCACTATCGAAGAAAGTTTTATCAGCCGCCTGAAAACCAATGACGGCTTCCTGTTCAACGGCCGCGTACTCCAGCTCGTGCGGGTCAAGGAAATGACGGCCTACGTGAAGCTCGCGAACAAACAGACGCGCATCGTGCCGCGCTGGCAGGGAGGCAAAGCGCCACTGTCTACGGAGCTGTCCGACTATACCCGCCGCCTGCTTGGCCTGCCCGATAGCGTCAAGGCAAAGGAGCTCAAAGCCATCACACCGATTCTCGACCTGCAGGCCAGCTGGTCGTCCCTGCCCACCGAGGAGGAGTTGCTGGTGGAGCAGGTCAGCACCCGGGAGGGGCGCCACCTGTTCGTGTTTACCTTTGCCGGCCGTGCCGTCAACGAGGGGCTGGCCGCGCTGCTGGCCTGGCGCCTCAGCCAGAGCCAGCAGATCACCTTCCGGGCCTGGGCCAACGACTACGGCTTTGAACTGCTGACCAAAGGCGAATTCGAGCAGGCGGAAGCGGCCCTGCGAGAGGCGCTTTCCCCCGAGCACCTGCTCGATGACCTGGTGGCCAGCATCAACAGCGCCGAGACCGGCAAGCGACAGTTTCGCGAAATTGCCCAGGTGGCCGGCCTGGTATTCACCGGCTACCCGGGCAGTGGCAAGTCCACGCGCCAGATCCAGGCCTCCAGCGGCCTCATCTACGACGTACTGGCCAAGTACGACCCCGACAACCTGCTGGTGGACCAGGCCGAACTCGAGCTGATAGCGCATCACCTCGCGCATGGCCTGGTCCACCAGCAG
>JANQGK010000021.1 GCA_028277365.1 Halieaceae bacterium
AATTGCGCCATGTCGGCCGCCACCAGGATCAGGCCCTTTTCCACCGGTCGGTCCTTCATGGCCAGCAGGCGCATTACCGCCGCCTCATTGGCGGGATCACAGCTCAGGCCCCAAACGGCCTCGGTGGGACAGGCCACCACACCGCCCGCTGCCAGGATACGCACTGCCTGTGCAATTCTCAGAGATGTCATGGAAACGGCCCGTTGCTCTCGCTCAACAGTCGTGCCTGCGGCCGCCGGCGGCCATCGTGAAAAGCGCGAGAGTCTAGCACACCTTGCGGCTGAAAAAGCCTCCGCGCTGCTCCACCTCGCCGGCGAGTTCGAGCTGTTGCAAGGCCACCAGCACCTCGTCGGCACTGCCCAGCCCGGCGGCCACCAGCTCGTCGACGCTGAGCGGATCGTAGCCCAGCGCGGGCAGTCCGGAAGCCGGCGCTGCGGTGGGCGAAGTGGCGGTGAGCAGCTGCCGGTGCGCAGCGCACAGGGCGCCCGTGGCCTCCACCAGATCCGCGACCGTCTCCGCCAGACCGGCGCCATCGCGCAGCAGCTGGTGGCAGCCGCGGCCACCGGGGTCGAAGATGGAGTGGGGCAGAGCGAAGACTTCCCGGTTTTGCTCCAGCGCCAGCCGGGCGGTAATCAGCGAACCGCTGCGCAGATTGGCCGCCGCGACCAGCACGCCGACGCTGAGGCCACTGATAATGCGATTGCGGCGCGGAAACTGCTCCCGGCGCGGTGGCGCGCCGGGGTTGAATTCGGTGACCACTGCGCCCGCGTCCCCGAGGGTCTTGCGCAGCCCGGCATGGCGGGCCGGATAACACACATCGATACCAGTACCGAGCACCGCCAACGTAGAACCGCCGGCATCCAGAGCCGCGCGGTGGGCGGCGGCATCGATGCCCAGTGCCATGCCGCTGCAGACCGAGAATCCCGCCTCAACCAGACCCTGGGCGAACAGCCCGGCGGCCCGGGCGCTGGCTTCGCTACAGCGGCGGCTGCCGACCACTGCGAACTGGGTCTGTAACAACACGGCTTCACGGCCAACCACGTACAAGACCGGTGGCGGGTCATGAATCTGGCCCAGAAGCGGCGGATAGTTATCCTGCCCCAATACTAAGAGGCGCGCATCCTGAGTCTCCAGGACCTTTAAGGCCTGGTCTACCACTTTGCGCACCGGGTGACGAGGACCGCCTCGGTCCCAGCTGCGACGGGCATGGCAGGCAGCGCGGCCAGCACCGGCTCGCAGCCAGTGGCGGTTGCTGGCTTGCAGAATTGCCTCGGGGTCTGTGGCGTGCGCCATGAGCTGCCGCAGGGCTGCTGCCGGCAGGTCAGGAAGGTGGGCCAGCGTCAGCCAGTGACGCAGCTCGTTGCTATCCATTAGCAGTCCATTTGCTGTCCATGGATCGTCCCTGATCCGCGCCGGCCCGGGCCGGCGGCTGTTGGTCGCGCGTAGTTGCCCTAGGGTGACGTGACCTTGTCGAACACCTTGAGCGGTCGGTCGCTCTTGAGCACGATGCCGTAGCTCATCTTTTCAAAGACACGGAATACCATCAGCAGGCCTGCGCGTACATCCGGAATTTGAACATTTTCGTTCGAAATCTCGTCGCGCACGACTTCACCGCGCTGGTAGATCGCCAGCACGTAGCCTTCTTCTATGCCCTCACGGGCGCCGCGATTAACAGCCACCACGTCGAGCTTGCCGATCTGGGTGATGCCGGAGTCCACCGCCAGCATCACACCCTCCACGTCGCCGGCAGGGGGGCGTGGCTGAAAGGTTGCGGCGATCTCGCGAATTTCGTTGGCCAGCATGCGGTCACCGTTGCGTACCTCTTCGGTCATGCGGGTGACTTCAAACTGGTTGATATCCTCCTCGTGATCCTCGCGCAGGCGGGCGCTACCGATGTCCTTGGCTTCCAGGCCCAGGGCTTCACCCGTCTCCGGGTCGACGAACAGATTGCCCGCCCGGTAGATACCAAAGCCGGTCTCGTCCTCCGGCAGCATGCCGCGGGCGTAGAGGCGGTCGCCGGCACTGCTCAGCAGGTGGCGGTTGGCGCCGGCGATCACGTAGGGCGCGCCCTCGAGGTCTTCCGGCATAACGATACGGTGACCGCTGAGCCAGGGTCCAATGTCCTCCAGGGAAATAACTGGGATAGCGCGGTCCAGCGGGTCGATGCGCATTTGCGGCGTTAGTTTGACGGTCTGGGATGCCAAGCCGCGGCGCACCCGCAGGCGCGGCTGGCCGTCGACCCAGACCAGATAGATTTCGTCACCGGGGAAAATCAGGTGCGGATTGTCGATCTGGGTATTGATGTCCCAGACCTCGGTCCAGCGCCAGGGATCCTCCAGAAACATGCTGGCTATACCCCAGAGCGTATCGCCCTCCTGGACGAGGTAGACCTGCGGTGCATTCTCGGCAAGCCGGACTGCATCTGCGTGGGCCGCAATCGGAAGCATACTTGCCAGCAGCAGATACCCTGTTATCAGTATCGTTTTCATCGGTTCTACCTGCATTCCTTCGCGTGTCGTCGCACGCCTTATTATCACGTCCTGTTTCACGTCCTGGCGCCGGTACAGTGGGCATGCCCTGCGCTCGCTGTATAATATAGGCCAGTGTGCTGGCGCTCAAACGACAGCGCAAGTCTATAATCCGTTAATTCGACCCCTGTCACGGCTGTTATTCCGTTATTTATCATGGCGCTTTTGAACATTCTTGAGTTTCCCGATCCCCGGCTGCGCACGGAGGCAGAACCTGTCGCCGTGTTTGATGACGCCCTGTCGCAGCTTATCGACGATATGTTCGAAACCATGTACGAGGCACCGGGTATCGGCCTGGCAGCTACCCAGGTGGACGTCCACAAGCGGGTGATCGTAATCGACGTGTCCGAAGACCGCGACCAGCCCCTGGTGTTCATCAATCCGCAAGTGGAAGTGCTGGACCAGGAGCTGGGAGAGTACGACGAGGGCTGCCTCTCAGTGCCTGGATTCTACGAGACCGTGCAACGCCCCCAGCACGTCAGGGTAACGGCCCAGGACCGCAAAGGCGGCAGTTTTACCATGGAGCCCGAAGGGTTGCTGGCGGTCTGCATTCAGCACGAGATCGACCACCTGGATGGCAAGCTGTTTGTCGACTATCTCTCTTCCTTAAAGCGCACCCGGATTCGCAAGAAGCTGGAAAAGCAACACCGCCTGCGCGCCTGATGATCACATCATCTGCAGCATGACCGCAGAACGGATTGTTTTTGCGGGGACGCCCGAGTTTGCCGCGCTCCACCTGCAGGCCCTGCTGGATGCCGGCCACAGCCCGGTGGCAGCCTATACACAACCGGACCGTCCCGCCGGCCGCGGCAAGAAGCTGTCGGCCAGCCCGGTCAAGCAGCTGGCTCAGGCCCATGATGTGCCGGTACTGCAACCGGCTAGCCTGCGCGCGCCCGAAGCCCAGGCCGAGCTGGCGGCCCTGCAGCCGGACTTGCTGATCGTGGTGGCCTACGGCCTGATATTGCCCCAGGCGGTGCTGGGCATTCCGGACTACGGCTGTATCAACGTGCACGCCTCCCTGCTGCCGCGCTGGCGCGGGGCAGCGCCGATTCAGCGGGCCATCGAAGCGGGGGATACCCTCACCGGTACCACCATCATGCAAATGGAAGCCGGTCTCGATACCGGCCCCATGCTCGCCACTGCCGAGGTAAGTATCGGCCCGCAGATGACGGCGGCCGAACTGCATGACGCACTGGCCGAGGCGGGCGCGCCGCTGCTGCTGACCGTGCTCAATGATCTCGAGAACTACCTCGCCGGCGCGGAGGTACAGGACGATGCGCTGGCCACTTATGCCAACAAGCTCGAAAAAACCGAAGCAGAGATGGACTGGCAACTGCCGGCCGCAGTCTTGGATCGCCGGGTGCGTGCTTTTAATCCTTTTCCTATCTGCTTCAGCCACCTCGACGGACAGCGCGTGAAGGTGTGGACGACTGTGCCCGAAAACAACAGGCAGACAGCAGAGCCGGGCACGATCCTTGCCGCGGGCGACGACGGCCTGCTGGTGGCCTGCGGCGAAGGCGCCCTGCGACTGAAGCGGCTGCAGCTGCCCGGTGGCAAACCGCTGGCGGTGCGAGAACTGCTGCGCGCCCGCAGTGAGCTGCTGGCGCCTGGCAAACGGTTCGGGTAGATCCTTGGGCGGCGGGCGCAAGCCGGACTGCAGGGCGGCGGCAGCCACGGCGCTGGCGCGGGTGATCAACGCGGGTGAGGCGCTGGATGCCCCGCTAGCTGACGCGCTGGGGCAGGTCGAGCCCCGCGACCAGGGCCTGCTCAAAGAGCTCTGTTATGGCACCCTGCGCCACTACCACCGGCTCGACGGCATTGTTGCACGCTATCTCGATAAACCGCTGAAGCGCCGCGACACTGACATCCATGTGCTGCTGCTGATCGGCCTGCACCAGTTGTTCGCGCTGCGAATTCCCGATCACGCCGCCCTGTCTACCTGTGTCGAGGCCTGCCGCCACCTCGGCAAGCCCTGGGCGACACGGCTTGTCAACGGCGTCCTGCGGCGCTGCCTGCGTGAAGCTGACAGCCTCGAGTCCGAACTCAGCGAAGCGCAGCGCTTGAGTCACCCGAACTGGCTGCTGTCCGCCCTGCAACAAAGCTGGCCTGACCACTGGCAGCAGTTGGTGGAAGCCAACAACCAGCACCCTCCCATGTGCCTGCGGATCAACCGCCGCCACGAAACCCGCGACGGCTACCTGCAGCGATTGCGCGGTGCCGGCATTGAAGCCGAATCCTGCGTATTGGCCGACACCGGTATCCGTCTTGCCTCCCCCGTCGATGTCAGTGCGCTGCCGGGCTTCGAAGACGGTCATGTCAGCGTGCAGGACGAAGCCGCGCAACTGTCCGCCGGCCTGCTCGACCCACAGCCCGGCGAACGAACTCTTGATGCCTGCGCCGCACCGGGTGGCAAGGCCTGTCACCTGCTCGAGACCCAGCCGGCGCTGGCCGAACTGGTGGCCATGGACAGCGACCCGAGCAGGCTGGCCAGGGTTGAGGACAACCTGGCCCGGCTGCAGCTTCCCGCCGCCCTGGTCTGCGGCGATGCCAGTGCACCGCCGGCCGAGCTTGGGCAGGCCTGCTTTGATCGCATCCTGGTGGATGCACCCTGTTCCGGTAGCGGCGTGATTCGCCGCCACCCGGACATCAAGCTGCTGCGCCGCGAAGAGGATATCGCCGCGCTGGCAGATCAGCAGCTGGAGATTCTCGAGGGCCTCTGGCCGCTCCTTAAACCTGGCGGTCGCCTGCTCTATGTCACCTGCTCGGTGCTGCCGGCGGAGAACGCCGAGCTGCTGGCCGCGTTTCTCCAGCGCCGCAGTGAGGCCACGCCTCTAGCACTGCCGGTCGACTGGGGAATACCGGCCGGCCCGGGGCGGCAGCTACTGAGTTCCGCGACCGGCTGCGATGGTCTCTATTATGCGCTGCTGCAAAAAGCTGCTTAAGGCCGATCGCCGGCCGAGCTCTTACATTCGGCGGCCTAATTCTTTATTGTTGGCCCAGTCAACTCGCGGGGATGCCGCGTCACTATGAAGATCATCATTCTCGGCGCGGGGCAGGTCGGCGGAACGCTGGCCGAGCATCTGGCCATTGAGCAGAACGATGTCACGGTAGTCGATACCAACCCGGAGAAGCTGCGGGCCCTGCAGGACAGGCTCGACCTGCAAACGGTTACCGGCCACGCTTCCCACCCCAATACCCTGTACCGCGCCGGCGCGGAAGATGCCGACATGCTGATCGCTGTCACCAATAGTGATGAGATCAACATGATGGCCTGCCAGGTCGCCTACTCACTGTTCAAGACGCCCACCAAGATTTCCCGGGTGCGTTCGCCTAACTACCTGGCGCATGAAGACCTGTTCAACAACGACCACGTCCCCGTAGACGTGCTGATCGGCCCCGAGCAGCTGGTGACCAAGAGCATGCGCGAACTGATCGCCAATCCCGGCGCCCTGCAGGTGCTGGACTTTGCCGACGGCCGCGTGCAGCTGGTGGCAGTAAAGGCCTTCTACGGCGGTCCGCTGGTGGGCCAGCAGTTGAAGGAAATTCGCAAGCATATGCCGCGGGTCGACACCCGGGTCGCCGCCATCTTCCGCCGCGACCAGTCCATCATTCCGGAAGGCGACACGGTAGTCGAAGCCGACGACGAGGTATTTTTCATCGCCGCCAAGGAGCATATACGCGCGGTGACCTCAGAGCTGCGCCGCCTGGACAAACCCTACAAGCGCATCATGATTGCCGGTGGCGGCAACATCGGCTCGCGACTGGCGGAAGCCATCGACGGCGAATACCAGGTAAAGCTGATTGAACAGTCCTACAAACGCTGCCGCGAACTGTCGGAAAAGCTCAAACACGTAATGGTGCTGAACGGCAATGCCTCGGACACCGAGCTTCTGGCGTCGGAAAACATCGAGGGCACCGACGTATTCTGCGCGCTCACCAATAACGACGAAGTGAATATTATGACCGCGATGCTCGCCAAGCGGATGGGCGCGCGCAAGGTCATCACCCTGATCACCAACCCCGCCTACATCGACTTGCTGCAGGGCGATGAGATCGACATCGCCCTATCGCCGCAGCAGATTACTATCGGCAGTCTGCTGACCCACGTGCGCCGCGGCGATATTTACAACGTGCACTCCCTGCGCCGCGGCGCGGCGGAGGCCATCGAGATGATTGCCCACGGCGACGCCAAGTCCTCCAAAGTGGTAGGACGACGGCTGGACGAGATCGATCTGCCTGACGGTGTCACCATTGGTGCCATCGTGCGCGGCAAGGAGGTGCTGATCGCCCACCGCCATACCGCAGTGGAGACCGACGACCACGTGATTCTGTTCCTGGTAGACAAGGGCAAGGTGGGCGAGGTGGAAAAGCTGTTCCAGGTCGGGTTGACGTTCTTTTAGGCGATGCGTTTCTCGATCTCGCTGCGAATTCTGGGCGTCCTGCTGATGCTGTTCAGCATCACCCTGCTGGTACCGCTGCTGATGGCCCTGTACCTGCACGAAGAGACCATCGCCGGGTTCACCAGCGCGCTGGCGATCACTTTCCTGAGCGGCTTCGCCCTGTGGCTGCCCACCCGCCGTTCCCGGCAGGAGTTGCGCACCCGCGACGGCTTCCTGGTGACCACCCTGTTCTGGACCGTGCTGGGGCTGTTTGGCGCGCTGCCCTTTGCCCTGCACGAGGGGGTGGACCTGGGCGCCACCGACGCCATCTTCGAATCCATTTCCGGCCTGACTACCACCGGTGCCACGGTCATCACCGGTATTGATGAGCTGCCCCGCTCGCTGCTGTTCTACCGCCAGCAGCTGCAGTGGTTGGGGGGAATCGGGATTATCGTAGTAGCGGTGGCGGTGCTTCCCATGCTGGGGGTCGGCGGTATGCAGCTGTACCAGGCGGAAACCCCGGGTCCCTCCAAAGACAGCAAGTTGACGCCTCGCATCACTGAAACCGCCAAAGCGCTGTTCACCGTGTACGTGCTGCTGACGGTGCTGTGCGGCCTAGCCTACCGGGTGGCCGGCATGAGCACCTTTGACGCCATCTGCCACGCCTTCAGCACCGTGGCCATCGGCGGCTTCTCCACTCACGATGCCAGCATGGGCTTCTATAACAACCCGGCCATCACCTTGGTCTGCTGCCTGTTCATGTATGTCTCGGCCATCAACTTCGGTTTGCATTTCACGGCCTGGCGCCGGCGCGGACTGGGTCCCTACATCAAGGACTCGGAAACGGTATTCTTCTCCAGCGTGCTGGCGGTGTGCATCGTGATCACCTGCCTGGTGCTGCTCGCCACCGACACATTTGATACCGGACAGGGCATCCTTCATGGGGTGTTCCAGGCCATCTCCATTACCACCACCACGGGCTTCACTACCTCGGACTACGCACAGTGGCCCAGCTTCCTGCCGCTGATGCTACTGGTGTTTGCTTTCATGGGTGGCTGCGCCGGCTCCACAGGCGGTGGTATCAAGGCAATGCGACTGATGCTGATCAGCAAACAGGGGGTGCGTGAACTGAAGCAGCTGGTGCACCCCAGCGCAGTCATCCCCCTCAAGGTGGGCAAGCGCCGGGTGGAGGCCAAGGTGGTGAGTGCGGTGTGGAGCTTCCTGGCGGTCTACCTGGTGGCTTTTGTGATCCTGATGATTGCGCTGGTCGCCACCGGGCTGAATTTCGAGACTGCTTTTTCCGCCGTGGGCGCATCGCTTAACAACCTCGGTCCCGGCCTGGGCGATGTGGCCCATCATTACGGTGACATCAATCAGGTGGCAAAATGGCTGCTGTGCGGCGCTATGCTGCTGGGCCGGCTGGAGGTGTTCACGGTACTGGTCCTGTTCACGCCGGCCTTCTGGCGGCCCTGATTTATCGACAGCTGAGGACAAGCACCATGAGAAAACTGGTACTGCTGACACTGCTGGCGGCTGCGTTCACCGTGCAGGCGCGGGCGCAGGCGGAGGAGCACGAGCGGTACATCCTGGTCAGCGGCAGCGGCTGGGTTGAGTCGGTGCCGGATATGCTGAGCG
>JANQGK010000273.1 GCA_028277365.1 Halieaceae bacterium
GGAGATGAGTCAGTAAAATGAGTTACCCCACGTACTACGAGTCCTTTGACTACCCGGGCATGCTGCGTGACTACCCGCTCGGCGAGACACTGCTGGAGCGCTTTGCGCGGATCAGTCCCGAAGCCCTTCGCGAACTGCAGGAGCAGCGCTTCCTCGCCGTTGTAGAGCGCGCCTGGCAGGTGCCTTTCTACCGGCGGCTCTGGGGTGAAGCGGGCATCGAACCCGGCGATATCCTCGGCCTGGACGATATCGTCCGCCTGCCGGTCTATTCCAAGACCGACATCATGCGCAGTGTCGAGGAGCATCCGCCTCTGGGTGACTTCAGCGGACTGGAGTCGGTGCCGCCGGAGGACCGACCGCCGCTGGTTTTCCACACTACCAGCGGCACCACGGGTACGCCCCAGCCACTGATCTTCGGAGCGAAAAGCCGCGAGGTGCAGTCGCTGCTGGTGGCTCGCGCCTATCGCTTCATGGGGCTGCCGCCGGCGGCGACCGTGCAGAGCTGCTACGGTCACGGCATGATCAACGGCGGGCATTATATTCGCGAGGCGGTCACGCGATACACCAACGCACTGTTCCTGTCAGCCGGCACGGGTCTGGAAACGCGCTCCGTCCAGCAGGTGAAGCTCATGCACACGTTTGGCAGCAACGTGCTGGTGGGCTTTGCGGATTACATCAAGAAGCTCGCCGACGTGGCGCGAGAAGAGGGGCTGCTGCCCGGCCGCGATCTGAATGTCGATATGATCATCGGGCACCTGGGTATGGAAACACGGGAGCGCCTGTCTGAATCCTGGGGCGGTGCCGAGCTCTTTGATTGGTACGGCGTGGGTGACACCGGCTGTATTGCGGCGGAAGGGCCGGATCACCGCGGCCTGTATGTCTGGGAAGACGCCCACTATCTTGAACTCCTGGATCTGGATACGAACGAACCCGTCGCCGACGGGGAGCGCGGCAACATGGTCGTGACCTGCCTCTACAAAGATGATGTGTATCCGATTATCCGCTTCAACACCTGTGATGTTTCCGAGGTGATTGTGGATGAGGAGCCGGCATTGTTGCCTTTCCGCCGCGTGCGGGGCTTTCTCGGTCGCTCCGACAACATGGTCAAGTTGCGCGGCATCAACATCTACCCCCACGGTATCGGGCCGATGCTGACCAATACACCGGGCTTTCTCGGCGAGTACTACTGTCGTGTGTACCGGGACGAGAGCGGTCGCGAAGAAATGGTAGTCATCGCTGAAGCCGGCCCCGATGCCGATGCCGCGGTGTTCGGTGAGGTTCTCCGCCGGGGCGTCGGCATCGAGGTCGCCGTTGAGCTGGTCGGTGCCGGTAAGACGGCTGAGGTCACGGAACTGGACCGCCGGCAGAAACCGATCCGGCTATTGGATGAACGCTGAGTATGTCTACTTCAACGACATCCGGTTCCCGTCAGGCCGCGCGTAGCGTCACAGCGCTGGCGGCGGCGCTGGCGGATGGGGAATTGACCAGCGAAGCACTGATAGACGACTGTGTGCGCGCGATCGAAGCGTGCGACCACGAGATCAATGCGGTGATTTCGCTCGACGCGGACGCCGCGCGGGAGGCGGCCCGGTCAGCGGACCGGCGCCGGGCCGAAGGTCACAGCCTCGGCTTGCTGGATGGTCTGCCGTTCGGTGTCAAAGACAACATCGACGTCGAGGGTTTTGTCACCAGCGGCGGCCTGGGCCCACGCGACGACGCATCGCCGGCCCGGAAAGACGCACCTGTCGTTGCGTGTCTGCGCACCGCGGGTGCGATTCCCCTCGCCAAGCTCAACCTGCACGAGGCGGCGTTGGGGGCCAGCAACCACAACGCCCACCACGGACACTGCTACAACCCGCTGCAGCCCGGTTTTTCGCCGGGAGGCTCCAGCGGTGGCTCGGCGGCCGCGGTGGCCGGGGGCTATGTGCCTTTCGCGCTGGGTACAGACACCATGGGTTCGCTGCGGATTCCCGCCGCCTACTGCGGGGTTATCGGCTACAAGGCGAGTTTTGGCCGGATCGGCACCGGCGGCACACTGGTCGTCAGCCGCCGTCTGGATCACGTGGGTCCGGTGGTGGCTTCGCTGGAGGATCTCCCACCGCTGCTGACGGTTCTTGAAACCTATGACTCGACAGACCCCTGGTCGAGGGACTATCCGGAGTGGGCTGATGAGTCGGCGGCGGGCGCCGCGCTGCGCCTGAGCTTCCCGAGTGAACTGGACTCAGTCGGCGTAGAGCCGATGATCCAGGAGGCTTTCTACGCGCTGGTTGAGGTACTGCGCGGCGCCGGTCATACGCTTGTGCCGGTTGAATTGACGGATTTGGATCTCGGTGCCTTTCGGCGCGCCGGCCTGCTGGTATGCGAGGCCGATATGCTCAGCACCAGCCGCCTCTGGTTTGAGGGTCACCCTGGGGCCGTGTCAGCGGAACTGTCGGCCCTGCTGGACTGGGTGCGTGGGAAGTCAGCCCTGGATCTGGCGCGGGCGGACAACCTTCTGGATAGCGGCGCGCGCGCACTGGCGGAGTTGCTCAATAATGTCGACGCCTACCTTTCGCCCACCGCGCCGCAACGGCCTTTCGCAATGACGGATCCGGTCCCGGCAGGGCAGGCGGACCTCACCAGCCTAGCCAATATGGCCGGAACGCCGGCCCTCAGCGTACCGCTGCCTGTACCCGCCGGAGGACTACCGGCGGGGCTCCAACTCGTAGGCCGGCGCGGCGGTGACCGCCGGCTGCTTAAGATCGCCCGGCGCGTCGTTGAGGACAGCGGCGGGCGGGCCCTGAACCACTCGGTCCAACCTAATCCCGTTTAAGTGATAACCAGGAGATGCCATGAAACTGTCAAGTATCGTCGCGAGCGTACTGCTTGCCGCCACCGGAATCTCGGCCCAGGCCGAGATCGATATGAACACGCGAGACGGCGTGGTCGCCATCAATCGCAAGATTCAGTGCTCCATGGAAGATGGGGTGGAGAAAACCTACGTCTGGCACGGCCGCGCCTATGCCCGCCGCCAGGGTGAGGCCGATAAGCTGCTGTTCGGTCTGCTGGGCATGAACGTTCGTCAGTGCGTCACAGTGACCAATGACAAGGGTGAAGAAGGCTATCGGCAGGTATCCCGGGAGATCATGCTATACCTCGATCCGCGCACCGGGGAGACGCTTCGCAAGTGGGAAAACCCCTACACGGGCGAGACCGTCGAGGTCATCCACGTGGCTAACGATCCGGTCAACAGCCGCGGCCCCAATTTTGGCTACGGCCGCGACGGCAAAGTCGCGAAGCTGCCATTGCGGATAGTCGGCGAGTACTGGCAGATGAATATTGAAGTGCCTCTGTTCTACCACAACGTTCTGGCCGGCGAGTATCAGAAGTATGTCGGCGGCACCTACCACGCAACGGAGATGTTCAACTTCTACGGCGTCAGGGATGACCTGCTCGCCGAGGACAACAGCTTTGTGAATCCCGGAGTGTCCTGGGTACGCATCTCCCAGTGGCTCCCATGGATGGAAATGAACGGCCGCGATGGCGTCATGTATTTCAATGCCCAGGGCACCAAGCTCGATAGCTGGGATGATCTGCCTGAACAAATGAAGGACGAAATCGCGGCAAGCTATCCCGAGTACCGGCATGCGCCGCCCGGCGATGACACACGCAGGAACGAAACCTCCTGGACCTATTTCAAGAAGATATTTGACCAGCGCGGCGCCGGCGGCAAGCGCGGTGGGCATTGATCGCTCGTGGCTGCGTATATGATTGTGCTGGCGCGCGTGCATGATCGGGAGCGCTTCCTGAACGGCTACGCGGCAGAGGCCGCGCGGCTCGTGGAGCAATTTGGAGGCCGCTATCTGCTGCGCGCCCCCGGAGCCCTTGCCCTGGAAGGCGGGCTCGGCGACGGGCGCTCGGTGGTGGTTTCCGAATGGCCCGACCTGGCCAGCGCCAGGGCCTTCTGGGATTCGCCGGAGTACCGGCAGGCCATGGAGTTGCGGCGCGGTATTTGCGATGCTGACATCCTGCTCGTTGAAGGCGAGCTCAGCCTGGCCAGTGGATCGGTGACTGATGAGTGATATAGGGCATGTTCTTTGCGCCGTCGATAGCGGCGTGGCGACGCTCTGGATCAGCAATCCCGAACGGCGCAACGCGCTGTCGCAGTCCATGTGGCTGGAGCTTGAGGCCATCCTCAGTGATCAGCTTACCCGCGATGACGTGCGTGTACTGCTGCTTCGCGGCCAGGGCGGCCGGGCCTTCTCCGCCGGCGCCGATATCGCAGAACTTCAGCGTCTGCTGGCCGATGCCGACGCGCTCGAAGCCAATAACCTGATTATCCGGCGCGTGCAGCTCGCGCTGGAGACGTTCCCGAAGCCGACCGTGGCGCTTATCGAGGGAGCCTGCGTCGGTGGCGGTTTTGGTATTGCCCTGGCTTGCGACCTGCGCTTCGCGTCGCCGCGGGCGAAATTCGCGGTGACGCCCTCAAAGCTCGGGCTGCTCTACAGCCTGGCGGACACGCGGCGGATGCTGCGTACCCTGGGGCCGACACTGACCCGGGATCTGCTTTTCGGCGGCCGCGTCATGCAGGGTGAAGAGGCCTGGGAAAGGGGTTTTCTCACCGCCCTGTGCACTGATGAAGAACTCGAGCGCCACGCCGGCGAGCGCGTGCTTGAGCTAGCGAACGCGTCGGCGTCCGCGTTGTCCGGTATCAAGCGAACACTGAATCATCTTGAGGGTGTAGGTGACGACAGTGCTGAAGAACTCGATGCGCTGTTCAGTGCTGCTTTTACCAGTGCAGACTGTCGCGAGGGCGCCGCAGCATTCCTCGAGAAACGCGAGGCCAGCTTCAACCGTGGGGAGGATTCGTCTTGAATACGTCTTGCACTACCGGATCGAGAGACCGTGAGCACGCAGCCGTGGGCAGCGCCGGAGGTAATCCGTGAGTGCTTCCGAAGGCGCAGTGGCTGGGGATCGCGAGGTGCCTGCCTATCAGGCACTGGCGCTGCAGATGAAATGCCCCGCACTAAACCTGCTTTCGGTGGAAGACGCTCGCCAGTCGATGCTCGCCACCATCAAGCGAGCCGGCGAGCTGATTGCCGGGAGCCGCGGTTTTCTGGCCAGCTTCACCGGCAGCGCGACGCGCCTGGTGGTGCTGCCGGAGTACTTCATGAGCGGCTTTCCGCAGCGGGAGAGTATAGAAGCCTGGCAGGGTAAGGCCTGTGTGGCGATGGACGGCCCGGAGTACGACGCCCTCGGCGAGGTGGCTCAGTCCCAGGGCATTTTTCTGGCGGGTAATCTCTACGAGCTGGATGCAAAGTTTCCCAGGCTGTACTTCCAGACCAGCTTTATCGTCGGCCCCAGCGGCGATGTACTGCTGCGCTACCGCCGCCTTGTCTCCATGTTTGCGCCCACGCCTCACGACGTGCTGGATGCTTATCTCGACCACTACGGCGCGGATGCTCTGTTTCCCGTGGCAGACACGGAAATCGGGCGTCTGGCCTGCGTGGCCTCGGAGGAGATTCTGTACCCGGAGCTGAGCCGAGCCCACGTGCTGCGCGGGGCCGAGATCATCTGCCACTCCTCCAGCGAAGTCGGCAGTCCGCTGCCCACGCCCAAGAACATCGCCAAGCAGGCGCGCGCATACGAAAACATGGCTTACGTGGTTTCCGCCAACAGCGCGGGAATCAGCGGTATACCGTTCCCCGAGGCCTCAACCGACGGCCATTCCCAGGTGGTCGATTACAAAGGGCAGATCCTGGGGGCCGCGTCGGTAGGGGAGAGCATGTGCGGCAACGGCGAGATCGATATCGACGCTTTGCGCCGCGCGCGGCGCAAACCCGGCATGACCAACACGCTGGCGCGTCAGCGATTGGAACTGTTCCGCGACGTTTACGGGGGCGATGCCGTCTATCCTGCGAATAGTCTTGCGGGCGAAGACCAGCCGGTGCGCGCGCATTTCCAGCGCACGCTTCAGGCGACGATCGACGCGTTGGCGAAACGTGGGGTGATCTAAGGCCCGGATGCCTGGCCGTACAGCTTCAGCTATTGCCGAGCTCTTCTGAAACCTGTTCCAGAGGTTTGTCAGGCCCGCGCCGCTGAGCTTCTTCAAGGGCTTCACGTTCCTGCTGCAGGACGCGCATCACCCTGGCAATGTATTCCTGGTGCATAAGCCCGCGCTCGCGGGCTTGCTCGGCGCTGGGGTGGAAACTGTCAATCGCTTCTCGATTCAGGCCGCCACTCGCCTCGAGAAGCCGTTCCACGGTGTCCAGGCGCTCGCGGGTGACGGCCAGTTCTTCAACGACGGCCATGAGTATACCCATCAGCCGCTCCGATTCTTCCATCTCAAAGAACTGCGGGCGCTTGCCTTTGGCTTTGCGACCCGCTTCGGCGATCGCGTCGATATCGAGGGTGACTGCTGCGTCGGTCATTGTCATAACTCCCGTACTACTTGCACGCCACGTAGACATGCCAGGCAGGTTTACGTCCGTAGTCTTCCGTATCATCGTTGGCGGCAGCCGGGAATATACTCTCGTCGACGACTGCAGCCAGACCGAGGATGCTCATCTTGTCACGGTCAAAGCCCGCATCGGCCATCTGCTCGAACAGGTCCATGTCGTGCATGGCGCCCCAGAAGGGCTCGTTGTTGTTGAAAGTGTCCCAGTCGCGCATGAACTGCTCGAACAGCGGCATATCCTCACCGTACTGTGGCTGCTCGATATGCAGCACCTTGCCTCCGTCTGCCAGCAGGCGCTGGGTTTCGGCGAGAATCTTCGGCAGGGCCTTGGCCGAAGTTTCGTGCAGGAACATGCAGGTGATGATGAGATCGAAGCTGCCGTCCTCGTAGTCCAGCGCCTCGGCATTTGCCTGGCGGAAGGTGATGTTGTTAACCCCCAGAGACTTCGCCCGCGCGTGGGCGTAGCGCAGCACCGGCGCGCCGATGTCGACCGCTACAATCTCCGTATCGGGGAATGCCTGGGCGACGGGGACAATGTTGTGACCTACGGTGCAGCCGATGTCCAGGACGCGCCGGGGCCTGAAGCCCGCCTCGTACTGCTCCTTCAGCCAGTTCGCCAGCGCCTGCCCGCCGCCGTCGCTATAGCGACCGAGCATGCCGCCCGTGGTGACGAACAGCCCGCAGTCGTAGTTGGCGCCGACGGACACGTCGCCAGGCGCGAGCTCGGTGTAGTAGCAGCCCGGCATGCAGTGAATATCCACCGCGGAAACGTAGTGGGGCACTTTGACACTGTCATCGAGCTGCAGGTTTGAATCGTTCTTGTTGAGGGCGTGCGCCCGCTCGTTGATGTCATTGATCTGCCGCAGGACCAGGCTGCGGCCCGCCTGCTGGCGCATTTCCATCGTGTTTCTCCGGATCGAACTCCAGCTCTGGTAATAGCCGTCCGCCTCCATGCAGGCGCGCACCTCCTTGCGGGTCTGCGGTTCGTGGCCATGGTGCTCGGCGAAGCGCGGCTTAGCGCGCGCTTCATAGGCTGTGGCGACGCCGGGCAGCACCTGTGAGGCCAAATAGCCGTTGAGGTTGGCTAGAAAGTTGAAGCGTGCGCGCTCGTCGTGGTTCGCCTGCGGAAACACACCGTGCTGTCCAACTTCGTCGTAAGCTGGGGGTACCTGACGATCTTCCATGCCGTACTCCTTGCAATGTTTCATGGCTTATCGGGCAATTCTGCGACTTTCTGAATGATATGGAAACTGAATAGTCACACCGACGCCATGACAAAAATCAACCGGGCAAATTGGCTTCGTCCAGCATCTGCAGCGGCGCCGGTGGGTCGTGCTGTATAAGCAGCGCCTTGCGGCGCAGGAAACGCAGCAGGCCTGCATCACCCATACGGGAAGCGCCCATGCCCGAATAGCCAAAGCTCTGTTTTTCGACGTCGTGAATTAGGGCCGTCATGCTCGCGTCGTTGATACACACCGCACCCGCTTCCAGTCCTGCGGCCACTTCCAGCGCATGGTTTTCCTCGCCAAACACGGAACCGGACAGGCCGTAGTCGCTGCAGTTGGCCAGCGCCAGCGCCTCCGAATCGGTGTCAAACGGAATCAGGGGGATGATGGGGCCGAAGGTTTCCTCCCGCATCAGC
>JANQGK010000275.1 GCA_028277365.1 Halieaceae bacterium
AGTACATCGAAACAGCTGAGTTTTAGTTTTCCAGGTAATACGAGTTCGACCTGTTCTTTCATCGAACTTCGTCGCCTGTGTTTCTGCAGGAGACGAAGCAAGCTCGTCGCGAGCTGCGCGAGAAATTCCTCCAGCTATTGGAAGCGCACGACCTTGATGTCATCGTTTACCCGGCGGCGACGCAGCGGCCCGAACCGCTGGACGCCGGGCGCAGCCGGTACGGGTTCGTGTCCGGCACGACCGAAGAGAGCGCCTTGACTGGTCTTCCTCACCTGACTGTGCAGGCGGGATGGGTAGGCGGCGCTTATCCAGTCGGTATGAACATGCTGGGTAGACTGTACGATGAGCACACGCTGCTCAAATTGGCGCACGCGTTTGAGGAAGCAACGCGGCATCGCCGGGCACCGACCGTCGCCCCTTAGTCAATCGGACTATCTGGCGCGCGGGTGTGGGGTGCGTACGGCTGGTCGTTGCAAGGGGCGTGTGAGCCCTTCATTACCCGCTTGCACTACGGTACGGTTTACGCTGTAACGCGTTGAAAGGCCATGGCGCGGACTCAAGTGATACATGGAGAAAGACCAATGCCTATTTCACGTCGCGACTTCAGTATGGGAGCATTTGCCGGCATGGCGGCAGCAAGTGGCATGGCAAGCGCTGACGACATCACTATTGCCAAGGCAGCGCGTAGTGTCGGCGACCTGGTGCGCGATGAGGACTTCTGGCGCCCCGTTCAGAATGTGTTTCCCGTTGATCGGCGGTATGCCAATTTCAACAACGGCTCAACGCACCCTTCTATAGCTGCCGTGATCAAGAAGACCTGCGCCATGTACAGCGAGATAAATGGCGGGGAAAAGGGTCCTCCGCTTCAGCTTGTACAACATCGAAAAGCGCTCGAAGGAGTTCGCACGCAGCTCGCTGACTGGCTTGGGTGCGAGTCGGAGGGGCTGGCGCTCACCCCAAACACGACAACCGGGCTAATGGCCGCTCAATTCGGTGTGCCGCTGACCGCCGGCGACGAAATTGTAACGACGAAACAAGATTACCTCGAGATGATCGCCGCATTTCAACAGCGGAGCCAGCGGGAAAACTTGACCTTCAGGATGTTTGACTTCCCAACGCCCGGACCGGACGCGCAGACCTTCATCGACCTTTGCGAGCAGCAGATAACGGAAAAAACCAAGATTCTTTTGCTCTGCCACGTCTACGCGGATACGGGATATGTCCCGCCCGTTAAAGAAGTCTGCGCCATGGCGCGCTCCAAGGGCGTGATCACCATGGTGGATGGCGCGCACGCGCCAGGGAATATCGACTTCGAGCTCTCTGATCTCGGCTGTGATATTTACGCAGCGAGCTTACACAAATGGACAGGCGGGCCGCTGGGGAGCGGATTTCTTTATGTCAGGCCGGAGCTGGTTGAACAGATCTACCCGCTGTTCCCCGTGCATACAATGTTTGGCGATCCTGGCGGAGCACGGAAGTTTGAGAAAATGGGCACACGCCCCTTGCCTCATGTCGCTTTACCGCCGGTGCTGGATTTGCACCGGGCCTTGGGTAAAGATCTGGTAGCCGCGCGCCTTCGTTATCTGCGCGACATGTGGGTGCAGCCGCTCTCGGCCAATCGACTCGTGGAGTTTACGACCAACTTCGATAAAGAGCGCTCCTCTGCCCTGGGCTCTTTTGTCGTCCGCGGGCGCAATCTGACGGATATCAAGTTGGAGTTGCAGGACCGCTTCAATGTCATCGTCGGCTACCCCCTTGGATGGGATTGGCCTTTCGGCATACGCGTGACCGCGGGAATCCACAACACACCGGAGGAGATCGCGGCGCTGAACGACGGGCTGCGCTCAGTTTTGTCGACCGGCTGGGACGGGTGAGCTTTCGGGCGCTCGCATCGCGGCGCGAAGGCCCATGCAAGTCGATCACCTGGCAAAAAATTCAAGGCCTGCGTTATGGCATGTTTCATGGTGTTTCTACACTGATGGTCTGGAGCACGGCGAAAAGTATGACCGCAATGAAGCTAATGGTAAGCGAGTAGGAGTGATGAGCGACGACGCAAAGTTCATGGCCCGCGCCCTGGAGCTGGCGCAGGAAGCGGCCGAGCAGGGAGAGGTGCCGGTGGGCGCCGTGCTGGTGCGCAACGGGGTGATCATTGGGCAGGGCTACAACGCCCCCATCTCCTCCAACGACCCCACTGCCCACGCCGAGATTGTTGCCCTACGGGATGCAGCGCGGCGCTTCGCCAACTACCGGCTGCCGGGTTCCACCCTTTATGTCACCCTCGAACCCTGCACGATGTGCATCGGCGCTATCGTTCACGCCCGGGTTGAGCGCCTGGTGTTCGCCACCCGCGAGCCCCGTGCCGGTGTCGTCTGCAGCCAGGGCAACGAACTGGACCGCAGCTTTTACAACCACAAGGTGGTTTGGGAGGAGGGGCCCCTGGCGCAGGAAAGCGCAGAACTATTGCAGTCTTTCTTCAAGGCGCGTCGCTAGAAGATAGGACGCTACATTTTTGTTTCTCTGTCACTTGTCACTGGCTACTCAGTCTTGGCTTTCTTCCCTGGCGGCATCGACTTGATGTACATATTCTTCTTGCCCCGCATCTCCACTTCGAACAGTCCAATTGCTTTTACCAAGTCGCTGAGCTTGGTGTAGCCATAGTTTTTGGAGTGGAAGGGACTGTTGTTCGAAATGTACTGCCCCACACTCCCCAGGCCCGCCCAGTCATCGTCGCCGGAGGTTTGGTCGACCGCTGTGCGCAGCAGTTTCACAAGACCCGCGTTTTGTCGAAGCTGAGCCGGAGTCCTCTTCGCTGGAGGTTTCTGCTCCTTGTTTCCTTCCGACTGGACCACAAGATTCTCGGTGAAGATGAATGTGGAACAGGCGTCCACGAAAGGTGCGGGCGTTTTCTGCTCGCCAAATCCATAGACAGGCAGTCCGAATTCCAGAATTCGCATAACAAGTGGCGTGAAATCACTGTCGCTGGTCATCAGGGCGAAGGCGTCCACGTTGCCGCTGTAGAGCAAATCCATGGCATCGATGATCATGGCCGCATCCGTCGCATTCTTGCCTTTGGTATAGGCAAACTGTTGGATTGGCTTGATGGCGCGGGGGTGGAGCTGCTCAACCCAGCCCTTGAGTTGGGGGCTATTCCAGTCACCGTGTGCGTGGCGGACATTGACCACGCCGAGTTTGGACAGCTCTTCCAGCGCGCCTTCGATGGCATTGTGCCTCGAGTTGTCGCAGTCAATCAGTAGTGCGATTCGTTTGCGGTCACTCATTGGATTTCCTTGCCTAGAGTCTTATTGGGTTTCGCCCTGGATTCCTCTCGCTCTTCGCGGTGTATACAAGACTTTAATGACAATGCATTTATGGAAGCTGGGCAATGACAAGCTTGTAACCCAGGTCCATGCTATCAGCGTTCATTAGCGCACCGTAGTTTTGCTGCCAGGCGCCGGACTGCAGGTCCCGTCGCAGTCGCTCCACACCTTCGTCTACGTGCTCGATCATGGCAAAGGCCGAGATGGCTTGCCGCACCTCCGGGTCCAGATAGCATTCCGGTCGCCGCCAGTACGCTGCGAGGAAGCCGTCAGTACAGTCAGCGGGAATCGGCACACGAACTTCTTCAAACCCTGGAAAAACGCCTGCCAGCTCTGAATCCGGTGGCATGATGCGCTCGTCGAGTTCAAGTATTTCCGGGAAGTAGTCCATCAGCCAGAAGCTGTCGTGGAAACCGTCGTGGGTCAAGATCACCACCGATCGGCTCGCCACCCGCCGCAGCTCCTCCAGCCCCGCCTGGCGGTTCGGCCAGTGGTGTACTGTGAGCAATGCCAGGGCGGTGTCAAAACTGTGGTCGTCGAAAGGCAAGGCCTCAGCAACGGCGCGCACCACCGGATTCAAGCCAGCTGGACGTTGGCTGATCATGATGGCAGAGGGTTCAACGGCCACAGTGGGTCGATCAAGCGGTTCGTAGGAGCCGGTGCCGGCGCCAACGTTTAAGACGGACTCTGCGTCCGCCAGGGAGCTCGTGATTTGCGCCTGTATTCGCGGGTCCGCCATGCGGAAACGCCGATAGCCGATACCAATCTCGTCGTATACCTCAGCCATTGTAGGCTGAGCGCGGAAGGCGGTAGTACAGCTTATTGAAGGGCTTGCCTTCCACCTCAGCGGCCTCGCTCTGGACCAGTTCGGCGCCCAGCTTTTCCACCGCCCGGCGGGAACGCAGGTTGTCCTCGCCGATGTGGAACCACACGGTGTCTGCGAAGCTGAAAGCGTGTCGCAACATCAGGTCTTTCATCTCGCTGTTGGTGCCGTCGCCCCAGTGGTCGGTGATCAGGAAGGTATAGCCGATACAGATGGAAGATTCGGCCGGGTCCCACTCGTAGTAGCGCGTAGAACCGATCACCTCATTGCTGTCACTGGCGATTACGGCCAGGGCGCCGCCGGAGGCGATAGCACCGCGAAAGAAGCGCGCCTCAAAGGCGTCGCGCTGGTAGCGAGTATTGTCGGGGTGCTGCTCCCAGATCTGCGGATCGGATGCCGCCGCGTGCAGGGCTTCGAAGTCGTCTTGCCGTAGGGGGCGCAGAGTGACGCGCTGCCCGACCAGGGTGGGCTGCAGCTCGGGCCGGGTGCCGGCGTCAGTCACAGGACCGTGAGGTCCACGGTTTTGACCACGTCTGGCAGGTACTCGTTGGCATCCACCGGTGGCGCGGGGCGGTTGGCGGCGATGTCCTGCCAGGCCAGGATGTTGTAGTAGTGGCGGATGTTTTTCACATAGGTCACCGGCTCGGCGCCGCGGGCATAGCCGTATTTAACCGTCTTGTAGTACTTGCTGCGCTGTAACAGCGGCAGCCTTTCCTTCACCTCCGACCACAAGTGCGGGTCGCCACCCTGGCGCTCGGTGATCACCCGGGCATCTTCCAGGTGACCGCGGCCGACGTTGTAAGCGGCCAGGGCAAACCAGGTGCGATCCGGCTCAAGGATGTCTTTCGGCAGCAGGCGCTTGATCTTCTTGAAGTAGCGGGCGCCGCCGCGCAGGCTTTGCATAGCGTCCAGCCGGTTGCGCACATCCATTTCCTTCGCCGTCGACTGGGTGAGCATCATCATACCCCGCACTCCGGTGGGCGAGCGCGCCCGCGGATTCCAGTGAGATTCCTGGTAGGCGATGGCGGCCAGCAGCTGCCAGTCGAGCTGGTACTCCGCCGCCACTTGACGAAACTGCTGCTCGTAAGTGGGCAGGCGCTGACGCATGCGCCGGTTGAAGGTTTGCGAGTCCACCTGGTCCACGCCCCAGGCGTGGCCGAACTGGCGCTCCTTGAGCTGCGTCAGCGTGCCGTCAGCCTCGATGCGCGCCAGGAAGTCATTGGCGGCCTGCCACAGGCTGTCGTCCTCCTCGCGCTGGCTGAACAGCCAGGCCAGGGTCTGCTGTTCGCCCAGGTTGAAGCCGACCCGGAGCTTGGGGTGAAAGCTGCGGTTGGCGACAAATTCATTGGAATCGATGATCGCGTAGGTGGCTGAACCGGTGGTCACCATGTCCATCAGGTCCAGCGGTTCCACATCCTCGATTTCCTGCCACTCCAGATCCGGGTGGTCCTTGCGTAGCAGGGCCATGGCCTCGGCGTGGCTGCTGTTGGCCATGGTGACTACGCGGCCGTCGTACAGGTCTTCCACGCTTCTGGGTCTGGGGCTGCCGGCTTTATAAATGATCTGCGGGTCGATGTCGTAATAAGGCGCGGAGAAGCGGAACTCCCCCTGACGACTGGCGGTTACAGTCAGGCCCGCGGCGGCGAAGTCCACCTGGTCTCGGTGGATGTCATCGAAGATGTCACGAATATTGTGCCGGGAGCGATAGGTGACCTCGACGCCCAGTTCCTCGGCAAAACGGTGCACCAGTTCATGCTCGAAACCGGCGGGCTCGCCCTTGTCGATAAAGTAGGTGGTTGGGCCGTTGCGGGTTGCCACCACCAGTTCGCCCCGCTCCAGCACCTGTTGCAGGGAGTCGTCACTGGCACAGCCTGCCAGCAGCAGACCGAGGGGCACGGCGATGGACAGTCTGAGGTTCATGATGAAAGTGTAGCCGTCTGGCCGGGGTGCAGAAAGCTGGCATACGTCGCTGACGACCCGGGTGGATATGCAGTACGATACCGGGCTTTGTCCACCGCGCAGGCAACCGCGCCGCGCAACTCTACTAACTCCCGGGCCCAGCTTGGGGGCTTACTTCTCGCAGCTCCGCCGCCTCCGCGCGGGACGGAGTTGGATGGTTCGCCGCCCTGGCTGGTGTTGACCGGACTGGTTTCACCCGTCAGGAAAGATGCGCCACCTTGTGGCGGTCACAGGAAGGCAGGCTTCTCATTAGCTATCGTTACATGGCTTGGTGATGAACCGGCCTTTGGCGTCTGTCGGTGCGAAATCAAAGAGAAACTTAGTTTTGGCTTGCCGGGAACATCTCGGAGTGCCGAAGGCGTGGCCGAACAGTTTACCTCTTCACTTGAATCCGGCGCGGGGTTTGCAATACTGAAAGCAGGCGGTTTGGCATTACCGGGTGATGCAGAGCTTCGTTTTCAGGCCCCCAGATTGGAGTTGCGCGGAATGTCAGTAGAGCGACGACAGTTAGTACTGCTGCTGTTTGTCATGGTCGGCATCGTCACGCTGGTTACCGCCATCTCCATTGCGGTTCTCTATCAGGCGGCGTTCGAAGGACAGCGCGCTCGCTTGGTCGACTCGGTGAAGGCCGAGGCCCGCCTGATTGAAGCAGTGGCCGCCTTTGACGCGCGTAACGTCGACGCTGACAAGTACAGCGGCACGGCGCGTGACGCGACCATCAGCCAAGTCAAGGCCGCGCACCGGGCGTTCAGCGGTTTTGGTGAGACGGGCGAGTTTGTGCTGGCGGAAAGCGATGGCCAGCGCATCAACTTCATTCTGGAGCAGCGCCACGGTGAACCTGGCGCTCCACAGAGTATCCAGCTGACCTCAGCCTTCGCAGAGCCCATCAAGCGAGCTCTGCGCGGACGAGCCGGCACCATGGTCGGTCTTGACTACTCCGGGCGCACGGTGCTGGCCGCCTTCGAGCCCGTTGCCGTGTTAAACCTGGGTCTGGTGGCGAAAATCGATGTTGCTGAGATTCGCCGGCCCTTCTATATCGCCAGCCTGATCGCGGGCACCACCGCGACCGTGCTGATCCTGATCGGCATACAGGTGCTCACCCGTCTGAGCAGACCTCTGATCGCCCGTTTGGAGGACCAGAACGAATACCTGCAACAGCAGGTCGAACTGCGAACGCGCGAATCGCGTAACGGGGAACAGTTCGCGTCCGCTCTGCTCGACCACACGCCTGATCCAACGGTGATAGTGGACGCTGACGGCACTATCGTCCGCGCCAACAAGCAAGTGGCTGCGACTGCCGGGTATCGCTCCAATGAGCTTGTCGGCAACCGTGCAGAGCTGTTAGTGCCGGAGCGTCTCCGCCAGGCCTTTGCCCGTCAGCTTGCGGACTACCTGGAGAATCCTGAACCTCGCTCGATGGGAGCAGAGATGGGGCTGACGTTCATGCGCAAGGACGGCACGGAGTTTCCTATCGACATCAGCTTGAGCCCCATTCACACCGAGGGCGGCATGCTGGTGGGTGCCACCATGCGGGATATCACCCAACAGCTGACGCTGCTCGACGACCTGGAGTCGGCGAGATCCAGCGCAGAGCGACAATCGGTGATTATGTCTAAAGTGTTCATGGACAGCGCCGACCCCATTGTTATTGAAGACTTCGACGGCATTATCACCAACGTGAACAGGGAAGGAGAGCGCACCTATGGTTTCAAGCGCGAGGAGTTGGTGGGCAAACATAACAAGTCCCTGGTGCCACCTGAGCGCCACGCTCAAGCGGACGAGCTGCTGGCTCGGGTAACGGCCGGCGAAGTGGTGCGGGATGTAGAGAGCCTGCGTTGGAACAGGGAGCGAAAAAAAGTTCCGGTGCTGCTTACCCTGTCGGTGCTCAAGGATGACAGCGGAGAGCCGGTGGCAATCGCGGCTATCACTAAGGATATCTCCGCACTCAAACAGGTGGAGTACGAGCTGGAGGAGGCGCGCAGCAACCTGGAGATGCGCGTCGAGCAACGCACACTGGAGCTGTCTCAGCAGGCAGTAGAGCTCGAGCAAGCAAAGCAGGCTGCAGAGATCGCAAACCGCGCGAAGAGTGATTTTCTGGCCAATATGAGCCACGAGATTCGCACGCCGATGAATGCGATCCTGGGCTATACGCAGATTCTCCTCAATGACGATACGCTCGGCGGGGAACACAGCTCGGCGGTGAAGAACATTCTCACCAGCGGCGAGCATCTACTCGAGTTGATCAACGAGATACTTGATCTGTCCAAGATCGAGGCCGGCCGCATGGATCTTAATATTGAAGACTTTGATCTGCAGGCAGTAGCTCAGAGTCTTTCGGTTATGTTTTCGATGAAGTGCCAGCAGAAGCAGCTGTTCTGGCAGGCTGAGGTGCCCGCTGAGCCCTGCCTGGTCCAGGGGGACCAAACCAAGCTGCGTCAGGTGTTGATCAACCTTCTCGGCAATGCTGCCAAGTTTACCGATACAGGAGGTGTGAGCTTTGTTGTGCAGGAGCTTGCCGAAGGTGAGTATCTGTTTTCTGTGGAAGACAGCGGGCGAGGTATTGCGGAAGAGACACAAAACGACATCTTTAATCCGTTTCAGCAGGACCGGGAGGGCATCGCAAAAGGGGGTACCGGGCTTGGGCTCGCGATCGCCAAACGCTACGTGGAGTTGATGGGCAGCAAGCTTCAGCTTGTTTCGCAGCCTGGTGAGGGTGCCCGCTTCTTCTTCACGCTCAAACTGCCTGCGGCTGCCGGGCCGGTCGCCAGTGTTGCCGATGAGCGGCGGAAAATTGTCGGGATAGCGGGAGAACGCCATATCACGGCGCTGGTCGCGGACGATATCGAAGACAACAGAAACATTTTGCAGAAAATTCTCGGTGATCTTGGAATAGAGGTACTGCTCGCCTGCAACGGCCAGGAGGCAGTTGATCTGGCCCGCGAGCGACAACCCGATATTGCCTTCATGGATATACGTATGCCGGTGATGGATGGCATCGAGGCGCTGCGGCAGATCGACATGGATTTCCCCAATGACGAAATCAAGACGGTGGCTGTGACTGCCTCGGTATTCAAGCATCAGCGCGAGGAACTGGAGGTCATCGGTTGCGATGACTTCATAGACAAGCCTGTCAGAATTGAGCGGATACAGGAGTGTCTGAAAAACCTGCTCAAGCTGGACTACGTTTACCAGACTGCTGACGAGCTTGAGGCCGATGCCGGCAGCGCGGCCCTGGAATCAGATTTGGCCGGCCCTGCGCTGCCAGACGATCTCTACCAGGCGCTCAAGAGCGCTGTCGCAGCTTTTAATGTCACCGATACCATGCAGGTCATTGCCGAAATCGAGCAAAGCGGCGACGAGTATTCCGATCTGGCGGCCCATCTGCGCTCGCGAGCCGAGAGCTTTCAGATGGAAGAAATTCAGCAGACTCTGGCCGCGCTAAACCATGAATAAGGCAGATCATGAATAAGCCTCCATTGCCATTGGCTGACTCGCAGACGGTGTTATGTGTTGACGACACCCCTGCGAATCTGGATGTGCTGTGGAGAACTCTGGAGCCGCGCGGCTACCGGATTCAGGTGGCTCCCAGCGGCGAGGCCGCACTGAAGCTTCTAGAGAATGCGCCGCCCCCCGACCTGATACTGATGGACGTGATGATGCCCGGTATTGACGGCTACGAAACCTGCCGGCGCTTGAAGTCGGGTGAGCGCACTCGCGACATCCCGGTGTTGTTTGTCACTGCCAGAAACCAGCCTGAGGACATTGTGCAGGCTTTCGAAGCCGGCGGCGTGGACTATATTCCCAAACCGTTCAGGCAGGAGGAAGTCTGTGCGAGAGTCGCGGCACACATCGGCATAGAGCGACTCAGGCGGGAGCTTAGAGAGCAGAACAGTGCCCTGGAAGAGCTTAGCGAGCAGAAAAGTCGTTTCGTAGGCATGGCGGCGCACGATCTCCGAAACCCGCTTATTTCGATTCGCGGCTTCGCGGAGCTGCTGCTGGACAGCGAAGATGAGCTCCCTGCCGCCGAGCGCAGACGCCTGCTTCAGACGATCGAGCGCGTCAGTGGCGACATGCTGGGATTGATCAACGACATGCTGGACGTTACTACCATCGAAAGCGGCAAGTTGGAGCTGTCGATGGCGAGCAGCTCCTTGAAGCAGCTGATCGAGGAGCGCTTGAAAATATTCGAGAACATTGCTCATCGGAAACAGATTGCCTTAGATGCAGAACTCGGTGAGACCGGGCGGCGCATGCTTGACGGTGCTCGAATCATCCAGGTTTTCGACAATCTGCTCAGCAACGCCATCAAGTTCTCGCCGGAGAATACGCGCATCAAAATCAGTCTTGCGCAAGACGCGGAGAGTGACCTCGTAACCGTGGCAGACGAAGGCCCCGGGATTTCGGAGCAAGAGCAAGAACGATTGTTTGAAGCCTTCGAAAAGCTCTCCGCGCGGCCCACCGGCGGAGAGAGCAGTACCGGCCTCGGCCTGGCGATTGCCAAGAAAATGATCGAAGGCCACGGCGGCAGCCTTGAGGTGTACAGCGTTCTTGGCGAAGGGGCTTCCTTTTCTTTCAGACTTCCCAGAGAGATCAATCATGACGGAAACTAGACGCCCACGCGCGGTCATTGCAGACGATGAGAGTCATATTCGGACGCTGATGAAAACGGCGTTGACGTCGATGAACTGCGAGGTAGTCGCCGAGGCAAGTAACGGTGCCGAAGCGCTGGACGCCTATCGCGAGTACAAGCCCGATTTGATGCTGCTGGATATCAACATGCCGGTGACGAACGGCGAGGAGGCGCTCGCGGGTATTCTCGCAGAGTTTCCCAAGGCCTTTGTCATCATGCTCACATCGGTATCCGATGCCGATACGGTTCACCGCTGTTTGGAGCAGGGCGCAGCTTTTTACATAAGAAAAGACACGCCCATTAAAGAGATAAAACAGTTGATCAGGGAATCCTGGTCCAATCGTTAGCCTGCCTACGGAGAACGGTTTAATGAGCAAAAAGCAAAACAAACGCGGTGAAAAGTCCGCGGACGGCAGATACGACCTGGAGCAGATGCTCAAAGAGATAGAAAAGGATCGCGCGCTTGCCGTCAGCCGGAAAAAGTCTCTTTCGCAAGAGGACATTGGTAGGCTGGTCAAGGAGCGCAAATGAAGGCCGCTACGAGGTTTCTGGATGCCGTGGCTGCCAGCGGTGCCATTACGGCGGAGCAGCAGCAGTCTCTGGCAACGCGGTTCAAGAACAACGACTTCGCTGTATTCAGTCACCTTCTGGGTGAGCAGGCTGAGGTGAGAGTAGACCGGCAGTCACTGGCAAAGCTGTGGGCCGACTCCCTGGGCGTTTCCTGCGTGGACCTGAACAAAACGCTGTTCCAGGCAGCGGCCTTGAAACAGCTTTCCGCCGCCGGCGCGCGCAGAACGCAGGCGATACCCATCTACCAGTTTGGCGACACGCTTACGGTAGCGATGGCCGAACCCACCAACGCCTCTATCCTGCAGATGCTGGAGCAGTCCGTCGGCGGTCCTGTGAGTCCCGTGTTTGCGCTCCCCGAGGATATCGACGACGCCATAGAGATTCAGTACGAGGAAGCGAGCGAACTTCAGAGTCTATCGGGCAGTATTGCCCGCGTTGCGGACGGCGTGGAAGACGACGACGTTTCGGAAGAGCGGCTCGCGGAGCTGGCAAACAGTAACGACATCGTCGACTTGGGCCGTGGAATACTGCTGCTCGGCGCAAAGTTCAATGCCAGCGACATTCACATTGAGCCCTCGGAGGCGTGGGTCCGCGTTCGCTATCGCATTGACGGCGTGCTGCAGGAGAAGCTGCGTTTCAGCAAAGGCGTACACGGCGCTTTGATGGGCAGGCTCAAGGTAATCTCCGGCTCAAACATCGTTGAAAAGCGGCGTCCCCAGGACGGGCGATTCAGTTTGCAGCTTGCCCACCGGACGCTGGATTTTCGCTTCTCGACAATACCGACCATCTACGGCGAGAAAGTGGTGTTGCGATTGCTGGCGCAGTTTACCGATCGCGAGTTTCCGCCCCTGGAGGATTTGTATTTCTCGACCGAGAACGTCAGCGCCGTCAGGGACCTGATCAGCACCCCGAACGGCGTGGTGTTCGTTACCGGCCCCACCGGCTCAGGCAAAACGACAACGCTCTATTCCATGCTGGCCGCCATCAATGACGAAGGCACCAATATCGTTACGGTTGAAGATCCCGTGGAGTATCGAATGCCCGGTATCACCCAGGTGCAGGTCAATCCCGAGATCGATCTGGATTTTTCCACGGCGCTGAGGTCAATACTGCGCCAGGACCCGAACGTCATTCTCATCGGTGAGATTCGCGACCTCGAGACCGCACGGATAGCCTCGCAGGCGGCGCTGACCGGCCACCTGGTGATGGCCACCATGCACACCAACGACTCCTTGCAGGCGGTCACGCGGCTGGTGGAAATTGGCGTTGAACCCTTTCTGGTGGCGCCGTCGGTGATCGGCGTATTGGCCCAGCGCCTGGTTCGCCGGATTTGCGAAAACTGCAAGGAACCCTACGCCGTAGACAAAGCCCAGCTGGACCGCCTGTTTACCTGGGACGGAGAGCGTGAGGTGGTTTTTTACCGTGGGGCCGGCTGCGACGAGTGCGGTCATAGCGGCTATTCCGGAAGAATTCCCATTCATGAAGTGTTCGTGTTGACGGATCAGATACGGGAGATGGTCGCCAACAGCGCGTCAGTCCTGGAAGTTCGCCAGGCGGCCTTCGACAATGGCTTTAAATCGCTTCGCTACGATGGTTTGAAAAAGGTCCTGCAGGGGCTCACCACCCTCGAGGAGGTGGATCGGGTAGCCTGAGGGAGGTCACGTAACGGCAGATCGTTTCGGGGCAACGCTATTTGCTCCAACACTGGAGCAAAAAGTCTGCAATTGCATTACAATCGTGCGCTTCTCAGGCGGTGCGCTCGGCTCCGCTGCACAGCCCACACGGGCGACTACACAGGCTAAACGCGGATGATCACGCTGCCCGGCGCTCCGGCTCTGTCGGATTTCAGGCTTCAGAAACTCAAGGCTCAGCTCACCCAGCTTCACCCCGACCTCGGCGCCGTCAGCGCCCGCTTCACGCACTTCGTCGACTACGACGGTGCCATCGGCGATGCCGATCTGGCCGTGTTGGAACACTTGCTACAGTACGGCCCCCGCCAGACCGAGGCTGTGGACGCCGGCACTCTGTTCCTGGTGATACCCCGCATCGGCACTCGCTCACCCTGGTCCAGCAAGGCCACCGACATTGCCCACGGCTGCGGGCTTAACAAGCTGCGCCGTATCGAACGCGGCGTTGCCTATCGGGTGGAGCTGCCGGAGGGCGCGGACGCCGCCCCGGTAGCAGCATTGCTGCATGACCGCATGGTGGAAAGCGTGCTGTCCCATGAAGATGATGCCGCGGCCCTGTTCGAGCAGCACGTACCCGCCGAAATGGGCAGTGTGGACATCCTCGGTGGCGGCCGGGGAGCGCTGGCGGCGGCCAATCTCAGCCTGGGCCTGGCGCTGGCGGAGGACGAGATCGACTATCTGGTGGAGAGCTTTCAGGGCCTGGAGCGCAACCCTACCGATGTCGAGCTGATGATGTTTGCCCAGGCCAATTCGGAACACTGCCGGCACAAGATCTTCAACGCCAGCTGGAGCATTGACGGGGAGGCCCAGGACCACTCCCTGTTCCAGATGATTCGCAATACCCACGCCCGGGGAGGCGAGGGCGTGCTGTCTGCCTATTCCGATAACGCCGCGGTCGTGCAGGGGCATCGTGCCGGACGCTTCTATCCCGCGCCGCACAGCGCCGAGTACGGCTATAGCCAGGAGCCCATCCACCTGTTGATGAAGGTGGAAACCCACAACCACCCCACGGCCATTGCACCTTTTCCCGGCGCGGGCACCGGCTCCGGCGGTGAAATTCGCGACGAGGGTGCGGTCGGGCGCGGCTCCAAGCCCAAGGTCGGCCTGACCGGATTCTCGGTATCCAATCTGCAGATTCCCGGCCACCAACAGCCCTGGGAAAAAGACTACGGTAAGCCCGGGCGCATCGTCTCGGCCCTAGACATCATGATCGAGGGCCCCGTCGGCGGCGCTGCCTTCAACAACGAATACGGGCGGCCCAACCTTTGCGGCTACTTCCGCAGTTTCGAAGTCGTCCTCGACGGTGAGGTGCGCGGCTATCACAAGCCCATCATGATTGCCGGCGGCTACGGCAACATTCGGGAAGAGCACGTCGAGAAAGGTGCAATCGAACCGGGCCACCGGCTGGTGGTACTTGGGGGCCCCGCCATGCTCATCGGCCTAGGCGGCGGTGCCGCCTCGTCCATGGACAGCGGCGCCAGCGCCGAGGACCTGGACTTTGCCTCGGTGCAGCGCCAGAACCCGGAGATCGAGCGCCGCTGCCAGGAAGTCATCGACCGCTGCTGGCAGATGGGGGAGGAAAACCCCATTGCCTTTATCCACGATGTGGGCGCCGGTGGTCTGTCCAATGCCTTCCCGGAACTGGTCAAGGACGGCGACCGCGGCGGCCGCTTCGAACTGCGCCATATCCCCAACGACGAGCCGGGCATGACACCGCTGGAGATCTGGTGCAACGAGGCCCAGGAACGCTACGTCATGGCGGTGGCGCCGGCGGATATGGAGACCTTTGCCGCCATCTGTGAACGCGAACGCTGCCCTTACGCCGTGGTGGGGGAGGCCACCGAGGAGAAACACATCACTCTCGGCGACCAGCGCTTCGACAACAATCCCGTGGACCTGCCGATGTCGGTCTTATTTGGCAAGCCGCCGCGCATGCACCGTGACGTTCAGCGCACCCCGGCTCCGGAGGCCCGCTTCGATACCGCTGGCATCGAGCTGAATGAAGCCCTGTCCAGGGTCTTGGCCCTGCCGACAGTGGCGGGTAAGGGTTTCCTGATCACCATCGGTGACCGCACCGTGACCGGCATGGTGCACCGGGACCAGATGGTGGGCCCCTGGCAGGTGCCGGTGGCTGACTGCGCCATCACCACCGTGGCTTACGATAGCTGCGCCGGGGAGGCCATGGCCATAGGTGAGCGCACGCCGCTGGCCCTGTTCAGCGGTCCGGCTTCCGGACGCATGGCGATCGCCGAGGCCATCACCAATATCGCCGCCGCGCCGATTGCCCGTATCGAGGACATCAAGCTGTCAGCCAACTGGATGTGCGCTGCCGGCAGCGGCCGCGAAGATGAGGTGCTGTACGACACGGTGCGGGCGGTGGGAATGGAGTTTTGTCCGGCGGTAGGCCTCACCATCCCGGTGGGCAAGGACTCGATGTCCATGCGCACCACCTGGACGGAGGGCGGCGAAGACAAAGCCGTCACCGCGCCCGTGTCGCTGATCGTCTCGGCCTTCAGCCCGGTCACCGACGTGCGGCTCAGCGTGACCCCGCAGCTCAGCACCGAACACGGCAACCGACTGCTGTTGTTGGATCTGGCCCCGGGACTGAAGCGCCTTGGCGGTTCAGCCCTGGCCCAGGTTTACGGCGCTCACGACAGCCGTGTGCCCGATATGGAAGATCCGCAGCGCTTGCGGAACTTCTTCGCCTTTATCCAGCAGCTGATTGCCGACGGCACGCTGCTGGCCTACCACGACCGCTCCGATGGGGGGGCGATCGCGAGCCTTCTGGAGATGGCCTTCGCCGGACACTGCGGCCTGGTGCTCGATCTCGGTGATACCGATGATCCGCTGGCGCTGCTGTTCAATGAAGAGGCCGGCGCTTGCCTGCAGGTGGCGGAGCACGACCTGCTCGCCATCCGTGAGCAGGCGGCGACCTTCGGCCTGCAGGATTGCCTGCTTGAACTGGGCACGGCGGTGCCGGGCGATGCCATTGATATCTCCGTCCAGGGTGAAGCGATCCTGGCAGCCTCGCGCACGGCACTGCAGCGGCGCTGGGCGGAAACTTCCTGCCGCATCCAGAGCCTGCGCGACAACCCGGACTGCGCCCGCGAGGAGTTCGAATCGATTGTCGCAGACGACCCGGGCCTCAGCGTATCGCTGAGCTTCGACCCCACCGAAGACATCGCCGCCCCGTTTGTCGCCAGTGGTATACGGCCGCGGGTGGCGATCCTCCGCGAGCAGGGCGTCAACGGCCAGGTAGAAATGGCGGCGGCCTTCGACCGCGCCGGTTTTACCGCGGTGGATGTGCACATGAACGACATCGACGGTGGGCGCTTCGAGCTCGATGAATTCAAAGGCCTGGTGGCCTGTGGCGGATTCTCCTACGGTGACGTGCTGGGTGCCGGCGAGGGCTGGGCCAAGCGGGTGCTGTGCAACCCGCGGCTGCGGGAGGCCTTCGCGGCCTTTTTCTCACGCGGGGACAGCTTTGCCCTGGGGGTCTGTAACGGCTGCCAGATGATGTCCAACCTGCGCGACCTGGTGCCCGGTGCCGACCACTGGCCGCATTTCGTGCGCAACCGCTCGGAGCAGTTCGAGGCGCGTTTTTCACTGGTGCGGGTGGAGCAGTCCGCTTCCATCCTGCTGGACGGCATGGCCGGTTCTCACCTGCCCATCGCTGTTGCCCACGGCGAGGGCAGGGCGGAGTTTCGCGATACCGCACAGCAGGCAGCCGCCGAGGGCCATGTGGCCCTACGCTACGTCAGCAACCAACTGCAGCCGGCAGAGCGCTACCCGGGCAACCCCAACGGTTCGCCGGCGGGTATTACCGGCCTGTGCAGTGCGGACGGCCGGGTCACTATCATGATGCCGCACCCGGAGCGGGTGTTCCGCACCGTGCAGAATTCCTGGGCTCCGCCGGAGTGGAGCGAAGACGGCGCCTGGCTGCGTCTGTTCCGCAATGCTCGTAGTTGGGTGGGGTAGTTGGGTGGGGTAGTTGGGTAGGGTAGTTGGGTGGGGTAGCCTGACCTGTGCAGATAGCTCCTTGAAGCCCAGCTTGTCCGCCCCTACTTATTCTTTATAATGGCGCGGCTTTTTTCTCAGGTGAAACATGATCAATAAATACCCCCTGTGGAAGTACCTGCTGGTACTGGGTGTGGTGTTGCTGGGCTTTTTCTATGCCGCCCCCAACCTCTATCGTCCGGACCCCGCTCTGCAGATCAGTGGCGAGAGCAGCTCACAGACCATCGACACCCGCTCCCTGGAGCTGGCCACCGGCACCCTGGACGAGGCCGGCATTGCCTACTTCGGCGCGGAAATCCAGGGTGACGGCCGCAACGCGCTGATCCGTCTGGAAAGCCGCGACGCCCAGTTGCCGGCCCAGCGCGCACTGCAGCGGGCCTTGGGTGATGGCTACATCGTTGCCCTCAACCTGGCGCCCACCACGCCCGACTGGCTGCTGGATTTCGGCGCCCAGCCCATGAAGCTGGGCCTCGACCTTAGCGGCGGCGTGCACTTCAAGCTGGAGGTCGATACCGAGGCCGCCATCCTGCGCCGCCTGGAGTTCTACACGTCCGCGGTGAAAAAGCTCATGCGCGAAGAGCGTATCCGCGGTTTTATCAGCCTCGAGGACGAGCGCGAGGTCGTTGCGCAGTTTAAGACCGAGCAGCAGCGCGAGCAGGCCCTGGACGCGGTGCGAGATCGCTTCCCCGAACTGGTGGTGCAACGGGCCGAGGCGGAGGAAGAGTTTCTGTTCACCGCGGCGCTGTCCGACGCTACACGCCAGGAAATCTCCAGCTATGCGGTCAGCCAGAATCTCACGACCCTGCGCAACCGGGTTAACGAACTAGGGGTGTCTGAACCGCTGGTACAGCCTCAGGGGCGCAACCGTATCGTGGTCGAGTTGCCCGGCATTCAGGATACGGCGGAGGCCAAGCGAATCCTGGGCAAAACCGCCAATCTGGAGTTTCGCCTGGTGGCCAGGGCGGATGCGCCATTATCCGAGCGGCAGGAATTCGAATACCGCGGCGCCGACCGGGCCGGCGCCTCGGAGTCGCTGGAACGCGAGGTCATCATTACCGGCGAGCGGGTCGCCAATGCACAGGCCAGCTTTGACCAGAATGGCCGGCCCAATGTCAACATCAGCCTCGACAGTGAGGGCGGTACCCTCATGCACCGCGCGACCCGTGACAATATCAAGCGCCGCATGGGTGTGCTGTTTATCGAACGCAAGACCCGTACCCGTTACGAGCGCGGCCCCGACGGCGAAGAAGTCATCGTCAAGCTGCCCTATGACGAGAAAAAGGTGATTACCGCGCCGGTCATCCAGTCGGCCCTGGGTGCACAGTTCCAGATCACCGGTCTCGATTCGCCCCAGGAGTCGTCGGAGCTGGCGCTGCTGCTACGCGCCGGCGCGCTGGCCGCCCCTATCGATTTTGTCGAAGAGCGTACGGTGGGCCCCTCGCTGGGCGCAGAAAATATTGCCAAGGGTGTCACTTCAGTGCAGATCGGCCTGCTGGCGGTGGTGCTGTTCATGATGGCCTACTACCGGGTGTTCGGCGTCTCCGCCGTCGTTGCACTGAGCTGCAACCTGGTATTGCTGGTGGCTTTTATGTCGATTCTCGGCGCCACTCTGACCCTGCCGGGTATTGCCGGTATCGTGCTGACCGTCGGTATGGCGGTGGACGCCAACGTGCTGATTTTTGCCCGTATCCGCGAAGAGCTGAGGGGCGGACTGTCGCCACAGATGGCGATCCACGCAGGCTTTGAGCGCGCCGTGGTGACTATTCTCGATGCCAACCTGACCACACTGCTGGTGGCGGTGATCCTTTACGCGGTGGGCACCGGTCCGGTGAAGGGTTTTGCCGTCACCCTGTCGATCGGCATTCTCACCTCCATGTTCACGGCGATTCTCGGTACCCGGGCGATCGTCAATCTCATTTACGGCGGCCGCAACGTCAAGCGGCTGGCTATCGGGTAGGCACTATGAAAGTGATCAATTTCATGGGTCAGCGCTGGGTGGCGGTTGCCTTCAGCGTGGTGTTGCTGCTGGCGTCTATCGGCTCCCTGTCTGTGCGCGGCCTCAACTGGGGCCTGGACTTCACCGGCGGCACCCTGGTGGAAGTGCATTACAGCGACACCGCGCCGCTGCGGGCGATTCGTGACAACCTGGAAACCGGCGGCTTCGCCGGGGCCGTGGTGGTCAGCTTCGGCACCGACCAGGACGTGCTGATCCGCCTGCCCCAGGGCTATTCCGACAAAGACGGCGCACGCCTGCTGCAACAGCTGCAAGCGGCCTATGAGGGTGACGTGGAGCTGCGTCGTATCGAGTTCGTCGGCCCCCAGGTCGGTGAAGAGCTGCGAGAGCAGGGCGGTCTTGCCATGCTGATGGCGCTGGGCCTGGTGATGCTGTACGTGGCCTTCCGCTTTCAGTTCAAGTTCTCCATGGGTGCGGTGGTGGCTCTGGCCCACGACGTGCTCATCACTCTGGGCTTCTTCTCCATCATCGGCATCGAGTTCGACCTGACCGTGCTGGCGGCGCTGCTGGCGGTGATCGGTTATTCCCTCAACGACACCATCGTGGTGTCAGACCGTATCCGCGAGAACTTCCGCAAGATTCGCAAGGCGGAGCCCATCGAGGTCGTCAACGTGTCGCTCACGGAAACCCTGGCCAGGACCCTGGTGACCTCGTTCACCACGCTGCTGGTGCTGGTGGCGCTGGCAGTATTTGGCGGTGAGATGATTTTCGGCTTCGCGGTGGCGCTGCTGGTGGGCGTGGTGATCGGTACCTACTCGTCGATCTACGTGGCCGCCAACAGCCTGTTGATGCTGGGTATCAGCAAGGAAGACCTTCTGGTGCCGGTGAAAGAGGGGGCGGAGCAGGAAGACCTGCTGCCCTGACTGAGTTCTGAGCGCGCTAGTCGGCGGCGCTGCCGATATGCCCCATGGCAGGTTTTACCACCTGCAGAACGGCCTTGAAGCACTTGGGGTTGCCCGCCACCACGTTGCCGCTATCCATGTAGCCGGCATCGCCGTTGAAGTCCGACAAAAGCCCGCCCGCTTCGCGGATCAGCAGGCCGCCGGCGGCGATATCCCAGGCTGACAGTCCAGGCTCCCAGAACGCATCCAGGCGACCCGCCGCCACATAGGCCAGGTCCAGTGACGCGGCACCGGCGCGCCGAATACCGGCGCTGCCGCCGGCCAGCGTTTTCAGCACCTCGGCGTAGGAGGGCAGGTACGCGGCCTGGCGCTCCAGGAAGGGGATGCCGGTGCCGATCAGGGCAGTTTCCAGGTTGGCGCGCTTGCTCACGCGAATCCTGCGGCCGTTTAGCTGGGCGCCGCGGCCGCGGCTGGCGACAAACTCCTCACGCCGTACCGGGTCTACCACCACGCCGTGCTCGATCTTGCCCTTGTATTCGCAGGCAATGGATACCGCGAAGTGCGGGATGCCGCGCAGGAAGTTGGTGGTGCCGTCCAGGGGGTCGATAATCCAGCGGTAGTCTGAGTCCGGGTTGCCGGTGGCCCCACTTTCTTCGCCCAGGAAGGCGTGGTCCGGATAAGCCTTGCTGAGGTGGAAGATGACTTCTTTCTCGGCGGCCCGGTCGACCTCGGAGACGAAGTCGTTCGCGCCCTTGTTTTCGACCTCGATCAGGTCGAGCTGCTCGCTGGCGCGAACGATAATGTCACCGGCCTTGCGCGCAGCGCGCAGGGCGATGTGGCTCATGGGCTCCATGGGACTTCCTGGCAGGTGTTTGACGGCGCGCGATTATAGCAGATCTGCTAAACTTCGCGCCCTTTCAGGCAGGAGGTTTCAGGCCTTGGACAGCGCCAATATCCGCATCGTACTGGTCAACACCACGCACCCCGGCAACATCGGCGGAGCGGCGCGGGCGATGAAGAACATGGGGCTTTCCCGATTGATACTGGTGGCCCCCAGGAAGTTCCCCCATGAAGAGGCGGACTGGCGCGCCGCCGGTGCCGGCGATGTGCTGGAACAGGCGGTGGTGGTGGACAGCCTGGCCGAGGCCATCGCCGACTGCCAGCTGGTAATCGGCACCAGCGCCCGCGGCCGGCGCATTCCCTGGCCCGTGCTGGACCCACGCCGTTGTGCCGTTGAGGTGCAGGCCTCGGTAAGCAGGAATGAGCAGGTGGCGATGGTGTTCGGTCGCGAGGACCGGGGCCTGACCAATGAGGAGCTGCAGGCCTGCAACCTGCATCTGCATATCCCCAGCCACGAAGACTACCCGAGCCTGAACCTGGCCATGGCGGTACAGGTGGTCAGCTATGAGTTGCGCATGCTGGCTTTGGACGGGCAACTGCCGGAGGCGGCCACCGACGAATGGGACGCGCCCTTCAGCAGCGTGGAAAATATGGAGCGTTTCTACCGGCACCTGGAGGAGACCCTGGTGCTCATCGACTTCCTCGACCCGGCCGCTCCGCGTCAGCTCATGGCGCGGCTGCGGCGGCTTTATGGGCGCCTGCGGCTGGATGAAATGGAGCTAAACATCCTGCGCGGCATCCTCACGGAAACGCAGCGGGCAGCGGCCGCCGCAGCGGCTGGAAAGCAAGACAGGAATACCTCGTAAGCTATTGTTTATAATGGGCTAAATGGGGGTGGGCTGCACGCTCCTGAGCCTTGCCCCGGTTGCGATCAGCAGGGGCTTCGGGGATACTGGAGCGATGACGGAAAAGCCTATGCACACACCTGTCTATCTCGATTATTCCGCCACCACGCCGGTTGACCCGCGGGTGGTAGACGCCATGGTCCACTGCCTGGCCATGGACGGCGTGTTTGGCAATCCCGCCTCGCGCTCACACGCCTTTGGCTGGCAGGCCGAGCAGGCCGTCGAGCACGCCCGCGGCCAGCTTGCGGAACTGATCGGCGCCGACCCCCGGGAAATCGTGTTCACCAGCGGCGCCACGGAAGCGGACAATCTGGCGCTGAAAGGTGCCGCCCATTTCCACCGCGCGCGCGGCCGCCACATCATCACCTCGAGCATTGAGCACAAGGCGGTGCTGGATAGCTGTAAGCACCTGGAAACCGAGGGTTTCGAGGTGACCTACCTGGCGCCGCAGCCCAGCGGTGAAATCGCCCCCCACAGCCTGGCGGAGGCGCTGCGCGACGATACCGTGTTGGTGAGCCTCATGCACGCCAACAACGAAACCGGCGTCATCAATGATATTGCCGCCCTCGGCGCCCTGTGCCGCGAGCGCGGTGCGCTGTTCCACACCGATGCCGCCCAGACCGTGGGCAAGATTGCCATCGACCTCAAGTCGCTGCCGGTCGATCTGCTGTCGGTCTCGGCTCACAAGTTCTACGGTCCCAAGGGCGTGGGCGCGCTGTTCGTGCGGCGCCAGCCCCGGGTGCTGATCGAACCCCAGATGCACGGTGGCGGCCACGAGCGTGGCATGCGCTCAGGGACGCTGCCGACCCACCAGGTGGTGGGTATGGGGAAAGCCGCGGAGCTTGCGGCAGGGCAGCTGGCGGAGGAAGAGGCGCGGATTGCCACCCTGCGCGATGCCTTCTGGGCCACGGTGCGCGACTGCGGCGACGTGGTGCTGCACGGCGAGGGCCAGCCGCGGCTGCCCGGTGTGCTAAATATCGGCTTTGGCGGTGTCGAGGGCGAAACCCTGCTGATGGCGCTCAAGGACATCGCCGTGTCCTCCGGCTCGGCGTGCACCTCTGCCACCGTGGAACCCTCCCACGTGCTGCGCGCCATGGGAGTCGAGGATCGGCTGGCCCACAGTTCTCTGCGGATTACCCTGGGCCGCTTCACCACGGAAGCAGAGGCGCAATTCGCCGCCAGTGCGATCTGCGATACCCTGCAGCGCCTGCGCCGGCCCCGGCCGCGTTCAGGCACCGCGGATGGCTGATCAGGCTGCTTGAGAAAGCTCGCATAAGCCTCTGATTTTTCAACCAAATAAGATACCCATGAAAGCGCATTTCGGCGTGCAAGGGGCAGTCAGAGCTCGTATAATACCGCCGATTTTTGACGCGCCGATCTGGCGGCCCCGCGATGCGGCGCTGCCGGGTTGGTTTCAACCGTTTATTGGAGAAAACCTGAATGTCAGTGGAACGCACCCTTTCAATCGTGAAGCCGGATGCCGTGGGCAAGAATGTTATCGGCGAAATCTATAGCCGCTTCGAGAAGAATGGCCTGCGCATCGTTGCGGCCAAGATGCTGCGACTGGACGAGGAGATGGCGGGTGGTTTTTACGCCGAGCACCGCGAGCGTCCCTTCTTCCCGGCCCTGATTGAGTTCATGACCTCCGGTCCGGTCTGCGTGCAGGTGCTGGAAGGTGAAAGCGCGGTCGTAAAGAATCGCGAGCTGATGGGCGCTACCAACCCGCAGGAAGCCGACGCCGGCACCATTCGCGCCGACTTCGCCGAGTCCATTGACGCCAACGCGGTTCACGGCTCCGACTCGCCCGAGTCCGCCGCCCGTGAGATTGCCTACTTCTTCAACGACAGCGAGATCTGCGAGCGCTGATTCGATGAGCGACGCCCGTACCAACCTGTTGGGCCTGCCGCTAAGCAAGCTGCAGGCGTTCTTCCTGGAGATCGGGGAGCAGCCCTTCCGTGCCCAGCAGGTCCTGAAGTGGATGCACCACGCGGGCGTCAGCGATTTCGAGGAGATGACCAACCTCAGCAAAGCGCTGCGGGAGAAACTCGCCGAGATTGCCGAGGTGCGGCCGCCGGAGGTGGTCAGCCAGCAGGATTCTGAGGACGGCACCCGCAAGTGGGCGATTCGCGTCGACGGTGGCGGCTTGGTGGAAACGGTGTTCATTCCCGATGGCCAGCGCGGCACCCTGTGTGTGTCCTCCCAGGTCGGCTGCAGCCTGGACTGCAGTTTCTGCTCCACCGGCAAGCAGGGTTTCCAGCGCGACCTAACGGCCGCGGAAATCATCGGCCAGGTGTGGCTGGCCATGAAGTCCTTCGACGCCTTCCAGAGCGGTAAGGGCCGCAAGGTCACCAACGTGGTGATGATGGGCATGGGCGAACCGCTGCTCAACTTCGACAACGTGGTTGATGCCATGGACCTGATGCTGGAAGACCTGGCCTACGGTATCTCCAAGCGCCGGGTCACCCTGAGCACCTCAGGTGTGGTACCCATGCTGGACAAGCTCGCGGACGCCAGCGAGGTCTCTCTTGCGGTGTCCCTGCACGCGCCCAATGACGCGCTGCGCAATGAGCTGGTGCCGATCAATCGCAAGTACCCGATCGACATGCTGCTTGAGAGTGCGCGCAACTACATCGACCGCCAGACCGACAAGAAGCGGGTGGTGACGATCGAGTACACCCTGATCGCCGGTGTGAACGACAAGCCCGAGCACGCCCGTGAACTGGTGGAATTGCTCCGGGATTTCCCCTGCAAAATAAATTTGATTCCCTTCAATACATTTGCACAATCGGACTATGAGCGGCCCTCCGGCAACGCGGTGTCACGCTTCTGGCAGGTGTTGGTGGATGCCGGCTTCATCGTCACAGTGCGCACTACGCGCGGCGATGACATTGACGCCGCCTGTGGCCAGCTGGTGGGGCAGGTGGTAGACCGCACCCGTCGCAGCGAACGCTACCGCGAGCAGCGGGCCGCAAAAGAACAAGAAGAACAGGTAATCCAGTGGGGGTGAGAGCGGCAGCCATGCGAGGGAAGCACACGACACCCGTCAGTTTTTTAGCTGTTTACAGGCACCATGTCCGCAACGCCGTCGTGGCCGGCTGCCTGCTGCTGGGGGGCTGTGTCACCCAGCAGGAAAGTGTGTTCGACTCCAACCCCTCGCAGGAAGACGCTCTCAAGGCGCGCGTGGAACTGGCGCGCAGCTATATTGGTGAAGGCAACTGGGATGACGCCAAGCGCAACCTGAAACTGGCGCAGGAAATCGACCCCAATTCCCCCGAGGTCTTCGAAGCCTTTGCGCTGGTCTACGAGCGCAACGGTGAGTACGAGTTGGCCGAGGAGAGCTTCAAGCGCGCACTGTCTCTGCAGCGGGATTTCAGCCGGGCACGCAACAACTACGCGGCCTTTCTTTACTCGCGCGGTGCCAACGCCCAGTCCCGCGGTCGCACCGAGGAAGCGCGAGAGCGGATGGAAGACGCCGAAGAGCAGCTACTGATCGTCGTCAAGGACACCCTGTACGACGCACGCCCCAGGGCATTTATTAATCTCGGCCTGGTGCAGGTGCAGCTCGGCAAGGACGACGCTGCGCGAGAAGCCTTTACCCGTACCCTCGCCATGGACCGCGGTAACAGCCTGGCACTCCTGGAACTGGCCCACATAGAATACCGGGCCGGCAACTTCAGCCAGGCTGACCGTTACCTCGAGAACTACCGACGCTTCCGTCGCCAGCAGTCGGCGCGCGCCCTCTGGCTGGGTATCCGGGTGTCCCGGGAGCTGGAAGATCGCGACGCCGAGGCCAGCTATACGCTGGCGCTACGCAACCTCTACCCGCGGTCCGCGGAGTACCGGGCCTACCAGCAGGCGGTTCAGAATGGAGAACTCTGAGAACCCCACCGGGCTGGAGGCAACTCCCGGCAAGCGCTTACGTGAGGCCCGGGAGGCACTCGGCATGTCGCCGCGGGAGATGGCAGATCGGCTGAACTGGCTGCCGTCGCACGTAGCAGCCATCGAAGCGGACAACTACGAAGAACTGCGCGGCGCGGCATTTGTACGCGGCTACCTGCGCGCCTACGCGCGAGCCGTGAGCCTCGACGAGGACGAAATGGTGGCGCTGTACCTGGCCCTGCACCCTGAGTCTGGTGAGACCTCCGCTCAGCCGGCGGCGACGCCGCCCACCAGTGCGCCGAGCCAGAAAACCGGCATGTCCGTGGTGTTGGGCATGGTGGTGGCGGTGATCGTCATCGTCGCCATCTGGTGGAAGCAGCAACGAGCGGAACAGGCGCCCGTGGAGGCCGCACCGGCCAACGGTGTCAGCCAGTCCGCGAAGCCCAAGCAGGCCACGCCGGAATCTCCCGCTGAGCCGGCACCCGTTAATGACCCCGGCCCGGCAGTGGAGGAATCAACTGCAGAGGCCGTCGAAGTTGCGGCAGCGCCCGACGATCCAGCTCCCGGGCTGGCTGACCGGGACACCGCGACTGGCCCCGCCGAGGAAGACGTTCCCGCACCGGCGGCCGTCGAACAGGCTCCCGTACAGTCCGTCGTTCAGCTCCCCGCGCAGCCCGTCGACAACACCGCAATTGCTGCCGATGGCGCGCTGCAGTTCATCTTCAGCGGCGACTGCTGGCTGGAAGTACGCGACGGCGAGGGCCAGCTGATCTATGCTGATCTTAGGCGCGCGGGGGACACTTTAGGCCTGGACGGCACTCCTCCGTTTGAGATTCTTGCCGGCGATGCCGCCGCCGTTTCCCTGCGCTACCGGGGTGAACCCGTTGCCATGCGCACCCGCCCCGGCCGCGATACCGCCAGACTGACTGTAGGTGAGCAATGAGAACAGGTGAGCCATGAAGACCGAATCGCCGATCAAGCGCCGCAAGTCGCGACAGATTCACGTCGGCAAGGTTGCCGTCGGTGGCGATGCGCCGATTAGTGTACAGAGCATGACCAACACCGAGACCTGCGACGTCAACGCCACCGTCGAACAGGTCAAAGCCATCCAGGATGCGGGGGCGGACATCGTTCGCGTATCGGTGCCAAGCATGGACGCCGCAGAGGCCTTCCGCGAAATTCGCGCCCGGGTCGACGTGCCGCTGGTGGCAGATATCCATTTCGATCACAACATTGCTCTGAAGGTGGCGGAATACGGTGTCGACTGCCTGCGCATTAATCCCGGCAATATCGGCCGCGAGGAGAAGGTGCGCGCCGTGGTCGACAGCTGCCGCGACAAGGGCATCCCGATTCGCATCGGCGTCAACGCCGGCTCGCTCGGCAAGGACCTGCAGCGCAAGTACGGCGAACCCAATGCCGAAGCGCTGGTAGAATCTGCCATGCGCAACGTCGATATTCTCGACAAGCTCAACTATCCCGATTTCAAGGTCAGCGTGAAGGCCTCGGAAGTCTTCATGGCCGTGGAGGCCTACCGCCTGCTTGCCAGGCAGATCGAGCAACCTCTGCACCTGGGTATCACGGAGGCGGGTGGACTGCGCGGTGGCACCGTCAAGTCCGCGGTGGGCCTGGGCATGCTGCTGATGGACGGGATCGGAGATACCATCCGCATCTCGCTGGCGGCGGACCCGGTGGAAGAGGTAAAGGTGGGCTTCGAGATTCTCAAAAGCCTTAAGCTGCGCACCAACGGCATCAACTTCATAGCCTGCCCCAGCTGCTCGCGCCAGAACTTCGATGTGATCGGCACCATGAACACCCTGGAGCAGCGCTTGGAAGATGTGCGTACACCGATGGATGTAGCGGTGATCGGCTGCATCGTCAACGGCCCCGGTGAAGCCCGCGAGGCCGACGTCGGCCTGACCGGCGCCACGC
>JANQGK010000304.1 GCA_028277365.1 Halieaceae bacterium
CCGGTCGGCAAGCCGGGCGGCGGCGAGAGGACCCTCTTCCGTTAACACCAGCCGCAGCTGCCAGCGGTCGAGCGGCTCGCGCAGGGCGGGATCCAGCGCACCCAGCAGCGGGACAGTCTCGCGCAGGCCTACCAAGGCGGTCGCCGTATCTCCCTGCAGGTAGAGGAGTTCGGTTTCCATAGCCAGCGCACGCACGCGCTCGCCGGCGGTCAGCTTGTCGGCGTCCAGGTCCCTCAGTATGCTGGCCGCGGGCAGCAGTTGTCGCTCGGCCAGCAGCTGTTCGGCTTCCCGTAATCGCACGGTGTAGGCGGTTTCTTCACCGGTGTCCGGTGGCAGCGCGACGATATCGTCGGCGGGCAGGGAAACACGCTCCTGCACCGCAGGCCCTGCGGCGCAGCTCGTCAGCAGCCCGGCCAGGGCCAATGTGGCGAGGGTGGGAAGAGGACGCTGGCGGGTAGTTGGATCGATTCTGGTCACGGCTGGCAGAAAGTCACTGTTGGTTTTGGGTCACTATTAACAAAAACTATTTACAAGAGACAAAGCAATAAGCGATCAAGCTTGCGACAGGCGCTGCGGGTACGATCTGGCCGCGGCGCTACCAACACTCTGGGGGAGCAGGATGGAAAGCGGACTCTACGTGGTAGCCACGCCGATCGGGAACCTCGGCGATATGGTACCCCGGGCAGTGGAAATACTACAGTCAGCGGACCTCATTGCAGCAGAGGATACCCGCCACAGCGCGCCGCTGCTTAAGCATTTCAACATCGATACGCCCATGATGGCCTACCACGACCACAGCGACACCGGCGCTCTGGCTCGCATTGAGCAGTGCATAGAGGGTGGTGGCAGCGTCGCTCTGATTTCCGATGCAGGCACGCCGTTGATCTCCGACCCCGGCTTTCGGTTGGTCCGGCACGCCCACGAGCGCGGCTGGGCGGTGGTGCCGGTTCCCGGTGCCAATGCCGCTATTGCCGCCCTGTCCGTGGCGGGATTGCCCACCGACCGGTTCCGCTTCGAAGGTTTTCTGCCGGCCAAGTCCGCCGGTCGCCGCGGCGAGCTCGAGGCGCTGGCCCAGGAGAGCGCTACCCTGGTGTTCTACGAAGCCCCGCATCGGGTGCTGGAGACGCTGCGGGATATGCGCGATGTACTGGGTCCCGCGCGCCTGGCGGTGGTGGCCAGGGAGCTGACCAAGACTTTCGAGACCGTTCTCCGCGCGCCCCTCTCCGAGCTGGTATCGCGGGTGGAGGGGGACAGCAACCAGACCCGCGGCGAGATCGTGTTGCTGGTGGCGGGCGCGGAGGCCGCGGCGACGGAGATTACCCCGGAAATAGCCCGCATGCTCGAGTTGCTGTCGGAAATCCTGCCGCCGCGGCAGGCCGCGGGGCTGGTGGCCGATGCTTTCGGGCTGCGCAAGAAGGCGCTGTACGAGTACCTGATTTCCCGTTAATCTTGCCGCCGGAGTTGGTCAGGCGATCGCTGCGCTCAGGCGCGGAGGAAAGTCCGGGCTCCACAGGGCAGAGTGCCAGGTAACACCTGGGGGGCGCGAGCCTACGGAAAGTGCAACAGAAAGGATACCGCCTCCGTGACCACGGGGGTAAGGGTGAAAAGGTGCGGTAAGAGCGCACCGCGCGGCTGGCAACAGGCGTGGCGATGGTAAACCCCACTCGGAGCAAGACCAAATAGGAATCCATAGCTGCGGCCCGCAGTGGATTCGGGTAGGTCGCTACAGGCAGGCGGCGACGCCTGTCGCAGATGAATGATCGTCCACGACAGAACCCGGCTTATCGACGAACTCCTTTTAACACCGCTAGTGTTCTTCGCCCCTAAGCGAGGGCGGAGGCGCTACATCACCCTAATGCTTCTAAGCGCTCTAGACTTCCGCCACTAAGGCGGGGTGGCGGCACTACATTAGCTTTGCGCTTCCTCACGTAGTCGCCCTTGATTCCACGTATCCTTGCCTGGTCGGCCTGAAGCCGCGCGTGCCGTACCCGGAAAGACTCTGGGCACCCCACGCGCTCCGTTATCCGTTAGTAGTAGAAAAAAGCCATGGTCTTTGTCGCGTTTACTCTTGGGCTTCGCGTTGCAAGAGTGCGGGAACTGGGCCTACCCCTTCCCCGGACCGTCAACGGCCAGGACGGCCGTTGCCGAGCGAGACAGGGACGTCATGCCGTTAGCGTGTCCGGGGAAGGGGTAGGCCCAGTTCACGCCCGCCCTACGGAGCAAATCCAAAGGGGAGGAGGGTCAGTCTTGTTTGAGGGGGTGGTCTTCTGGAAGTTGGCGGGAGATCCAGAGGGCGAGCTTGTGTTTCATTTCCGGGAGCTTCTCGTGGCCCTTCGCCAGTGGTTGGATCAGTTTGTCGTGGACGAGCAGCCGGTAGAGGTAGGTGACCTTGTCGTGGGCCGAGTCGGTGGCTTCGAAGGCGCCGACGCCACGCTTGCGGGCGTAGATCTCCCCGATACGCAGGGCTTCACTCACCAACTCGGCCTCGTGTTTCAGCTTGCTCATTCCGCTCCCCCGTGCTCGCCGGCAGGTTGCCTTCACGCTGAGAATGATAGACCAGCGGTCCCATTTTCGCGTCTACAGCGCGGTTGATGGGCGTTTTTAGATGAAATTCGAATAATAAGAGCTGTTTCTAAGAAGAAAACGGTCGTGCACTTAAAGTAAAGTGTCAGAAGTACCCCATATGAGGCTGTTTTGGTGGTTTTTTTGTGCAGGAAATTTGCCCTGAAATCTCGCCTGAATTGCCATTTTTTTGACGTAATTCACTGAAATCCCAAGGTTTTTTCAGTCCCGCTGTATTGACAGTGTCGCTGCTGCGTCCCTATAGTGTCGAAAAGTGGGAATAAGTGGGATTTTTTGGTTTTCAGTGGTTTTGGGAAACCTCTCAGTGGGGATCAGTGGCGATGTTTCGCGGGGTGCAACATATCAACATGGACGCCAAGGGCCGGCTGGCTATGCCGGCCCGTCAGCGCGAGCCGTTGATGGCCCAGTGCGAGGGCCAGCTGGTTGCGACCATTGATACCCAGTCTCAGTGCCTCTTCATCTACCCGCTGCCCGAGTGGGAAAAAATCGAGCAGGAAATCCAGGATCTGCCGGCCCTGAACCCGGCGGTGAAGCGTTTCCAGCGGTTGGTCATCGGCTACGCCACCGACCTGGAACTGGACGGCAACGGTCGCATCCTGCTGCCCGCTCCCCTGCGCGATTACGCAAAGCTTGAGAAAAAGCTGGTGCTGGTAGGTCAGGGCAAGAAGTTGGAGCTGTGGTCGGAAGACCTGTGGCTGGCAGAGCGTGAGCAGGCGTTGTCCGAGTCCGGCCCGGACGCCACGCTTCCCGAAGAATTGATGTCGCTGACGCTCTAGGGGGTCGGTGTGCACCAGACGGTTTTGTTGCGAGAGGCGGTGGAGTCCCTCGTGACGGTACGGGATGGCTATTACGTGGACGGGACTTTCGGGCGTGGTGGTCACAGTCGCGACATTCTTGCGGCGCTCAGCGCGGAGGGAAATCTCTTGGGCGTAGACAAGGATCCGCAGGCGATCGAGGTCGCCAAACAGTTAAAGGAGGGTGACGACCGTTTCGATTTCGAACACGGTTCGTTCGCCCAGCTTCCCCATCAACTGCGCCGAAAGGGGATCGGCGCAGTTGATGGCATTTTATTGGATCTCGGTGTCTCCAGCCCGCAGCTGGACGAAGCCGAGCGGGGTTTCTCATTCAGCCAGGACGGACCGCTGGATATGCGCATGGATACCACCCAGGGGCAGACCGCCGCCGAATGGCTGGCCACTGCGTCTCACGGAGATATAGCCAGCGTGCTGCGCGAGTACGGCGAAGAACGCCATGCCGGGCGTATCGCCAGCGCCATCCTGCGCGCCCGCGAAGTGGGCCCCATCGACACCACCGGCCGGCTGGCACAGATCGTCTCCGAGGCCAACCCGAGCTGGGAGAAGCACAAACACCCGGCGACGCGCGCCTTCCAGGGTATTCGCATCTGGATTAACCGCGAGCTCGCCGACCTGGAAGTGCTGCTCGACGAGGTAGTGGACCTGCTGCGCCCGGGTGGCCGCCTGGTGATCATCAGCTTTCATTCTCTCGAAGACCGCATAGTCAAGCGCTTCATTCGCCGCATG
>JANQGK010000317.1 GCA_028277365.1 Halieaceae bacterium
GCCGGACTCGAGCTGCTCGCCTACGGCCAGGGGCCCGGTTCCTTTACGGGCTTGCGGATAGCCGCCAGCGCCGTACAGGGGCTGGCCTACACACTGGGCCAGACAGGCAAGAGTAGAAATACCCGCGACCGGCAGGTCCAGTGTGTAGGCCAGCCCCTGTACGGCGCTGGCGGCTATCCGCAAGCCCGTAAAGGAACCGGGCCCCTGGCCGTAGGCGAGCAGCTCGAGTCCGGCGGCAGCCGCCCCTTCAGGCAACAGCTCCCCAAGCATGGTGAACAGCAGGTGATTGTGCTTGCGCGGCAGCAGCTGGTAGCGTGACTCGAGTTGATCACCACACCGCAGGGCTGCGGAGCAGGCGTCCGTGGACGTATCGAGGGCGAGAATTCTCGTCATCGGGTTTATGCCAGTGGGAAAGCGCGCATTGTATGAACCCGGAGACCCTGCATGCAATAATGCCGACATGCACTGTTCCGGGATTGTGTTATGCGGCGGTCGCGGTACCCGCGTCGGCGGCGCCGATAAGGGCTTGCTGGAGGTCGAGGGGCGGCCGCTGGTACAGCAGGTGGTGGAGCGGCTCTCACCCCAGGTAGATGACCTGGTGATCAGTGCCAATCGCAACAGACAGCACTACGCCGCCCTCGGCTACCCGGTGATCAGCGACGACCTGGACAACTACCAGGGTCCATTGGCGGGTATTCTGGCCTGCCTGCCCCGCTGTCGCCACGAACATGTCATCGTTGTGCCCTGCGATATGCCGGACCTGCCGGATGCGCTGGTCTCGCGCCTACTGGCGGGGCTCCGCGACCGGGATGTAAGCTACGCGTGGGATGGCAGTCGCGACCAGTTCCTGGTGGCGGCTTGGCGGCGCGGGCTGGCCCCGGCCCTGGCCGACTTTCTGGGCAGTGGCGCCCGTGCCGTCCATGCCTGGTATGCCGGGCTGGCAGTGGAGCGGGTGGACTTTGCCGAACACCCGGAACGGTTTGCCAACATCAATCGACTGCCGTCGGCCGAGTAGAGTCTCTAGATACCGAAAAGAAAAACCCGCCGGGTGGGCGGGTTTTCCAGTAACTGCTGGCAGAAGACTGCCGGCGAGGTGCTACTTTTTGGCGGCAGCCTTTTTCTTAGGTGCTACCTTCCTTTTCGCAGCTGCTTTCTTCTTTGGCGCTGCTTTCTTCTTCGGTGCCGCTTTCTTCTTCGGTGCTGCTTTTTTCTTGGCGACCGCCTTTCTCTTCGGCGCCGCCTTCTTCACGGCCGCTTTTTTCTTCGCCGTTGCCTTCTTGGGCTTGGCTTTTTTGGCCGCCGCTTTTTTCTTCTTGGCTTCAGCTTTCTTCGCCGCTTTCTTCAGCTGCGCTTCCAGTCGCTTCTCAAGGGCGCGCAGCTTCTTGGCGTCGGCAGTGGCGCGGGACTTGGCCCACTTGGCGGCGTAAGCGCCCAGCGCCTTGGCCTTGTCCACTTCAGCCTTGGCGGCAAGTGCGGCTTTTTGGGCGGTGACCCGCTCGCGTGCGACCTCTTGCGCCGCCTTATGTTTGGCGGTATCGACAGCGTCGCTCAACTTTGCCCGCGCCGCGTTGGCGCGATCCCGCAGACTTGCCACCTTCTTATTGGCACGCTGCACCGCGCTACTGGCTGCCTTCGCTGCCCGCTTGTCCGCCGCCTTGGCAGACTTCACGGCCTTAGCACGGGCGGCAGCTGCCTTCTTGCGCGCTGCGTCCACAGCCTTGCGTTCTTTCTCGAGAGCTTTTTCTACACCGCCAAGCGCATCCTTGGCGCGTTTGACGATGGGAAACTGTTCAGGTTTTTTAGCCTTGGGTGCTGCTTTTTTCGCTGCCTTCCTGGCCGGTGCCTTGCGGGCTTTTTTTGCTGGAGCTCTCTTTGCCGGAGCCTTCTTTGCTTTTGCTTTTCTTGCTGGTGCCTTCTTAGCTTTAGGACGAGTTGCCATATTGCCTTTCCCCACGGTTATTATTGATTGGCGCTTTGCGAAAATAGCATAGAGGTTTCTCCCCGTTCAAGGCAGGGATTTCACCTTCTTAGTGGACGTCAGTCGAGAAACAAGAGCTACTATTTGTTAGCAAACGGGTAACGCTAGCTCAGCGCGCCAAGTACCTTGGCGGTAATCTCCTCGACGCTGCCGACACCTTCAACACGGTGGTAGGCCGGCGCCACATCACCTTCCAGCGTCTGATAGAAGTCGATCAGCGGCGCGGTCTGCTCGTGGTATACCTGCAAACGCTTGCGCACGGTTTCTTCTTTGTCGTCCTCACGCTGCACCAGCGGTTCACCGGTCTCGTCATCGAGGCCCTCGCGCTGCGGCGGATTGTGGGTGATGTGGTAGATGCGGCCGGAGGCTTCATGCACACGGCGGCCGCTGAGGCGTTGGACGATCTGCTCATCTTCCACAGCGATCTCAAGCACGTGGTCGATGGGTATCCCGGCATCGACGACCGCCTGGGCCTGCGGAATGGTGCGCGGGAAGCCATCGAACAGGAAACCATTGGCACAGTCGTCCTCGGCAATGCGTTCTTTCACCAGGGCGATGATCAGATCATCAGACACCAGTGCGCCGGAGGCCATCACTTCTTTTGCTTCGAGGCCCAGCGGGGTGCCGGCCTTGACCGCGGCGCGCAACATGTCACCGGTGGAAATCTGGGGAATGGAAAAGTGCCTGCAAATGAACTGGGCCTGGGTGCCCTTTCCTGCGCCGGGGGCGCCCAACAGAATCAGTCGCATTGAATTTGAACCCTGGGGGATGCGGTGTGAACAAGGTCAGAAACCATACAGGTGCGGGCTGGGCAGTTCAAGCGTCGCCGCGCGGCTCACGTGTCTGCCGTTTAACCTCTTCCCAGAGCTGGTCCAGGGCGTCCAGCGGTGTATCCTCAACGCGCTCGCCGCGGTCCCGCAACCGGGCTTCAACAGCGCCGAAGCGCCATTCGAACTTTGCAGTGGCCCGGCGCAGCGCTGCCTCGGCGTCAATGCCATTGCGACGGGCCAGGTTCACGCAGCTGAACAGCAGGTCGCCCAGCTCATCCTCCACCTGCTGCTTGCGCGCGGCAGGCTCGGGCGCAGCGCTCATTGCCTCGGAGAGCTCCTCGATCTCTTCATGGACCTTCGCCAACACGCCGTCCACGTCCGGCCAGTCGAAGCCTACGGTGGCTGCCCGCTTCTGCACTTTCTGCGCCCGGCTGAGGGCAGGCAGCGCCAGCGGAACATCGTCGAGCGCGGAGTGCTGCTGACGGGCGGCGCGCTCTTCACGCTTAATGGCCTCCCAGTTCTGCTTGACCTCGACCACGCTGGCATCGGCATCGGCGTCGACAATGCCTTCAATCTCACCGTCGGCAAACACGTGAGGGTGGCGCCTGACCAACTTATCTACCAGCGTGTGAACGATCTGAGGGAAATCGAACAGGCCGCGCTCCCGGCCCATTTGCGCATAGAACACCACCTGAAACATGAGGTCGCCCAGTTCTTCCGCGACATGATCGAAGTCGCCGTGCTCGATAGCCTCCACCAGTTCGTAAGCTTCTTCCAGGGTGGAGGGCACGATGGTGGGAAAATCCTGCTGCAGGTCCCACGGGCAACCGTGCTCGGGGTCGCGCAGGCGCTGCATGACACGCAGCAGGTCCTCGATCCTGTAACGGGCATCATCCGGCCTGTTCAACGCCACCCTCACTCAACCGCCGTGCGGAAATCACATTATTGAGACTGCTGATACGATTCAGCAGCCTGCCCAGGAAGCCCAGGTCCGGCACCTCCACCCGCAGGCGCATGCTGGCAAGGTGCTCTGTGCGATCGGTGTCGGTGTTAATTGACAGAACGTTGATGCGTGCCGCTGCCAGCAGCTCGGTGATATCCCGCAGCAGGCCGGCCCGGTCGTAGGCTTCGATGGCGATGTCCACCTCGTAGCTGCCACGGCGCTCGGTGGAGCCCCAGTTCACCTCGATGATGCGTTCGGGATACTCCATCTGCAGGTGCAGCAGGCGCCCGCAATCGCGGCGGTGTACGCTGACGCCGCGGCCCTGGGTGATGAAGCCAATGATGCTATCGCCCGGCACCGGCTTGCAGCAGCCGGCGAGATGGCTGAGCAGGTTGCCAATGCCCTCCACCTGCACAGCGCTGCCCTCTCCATGCGCGCGCCCCTTGCGGCGTAGCTTGACCGCCGGCGCCTGTGAGGGCTCCGCGTCGGGGATCAGCGACTGGGCCGCCGCCAGCACCTGAGCCGCACTCAGTTCGCCGGCACCGACCGCGGCGTACATGTCTTCCACACTGGCCAGCTGCACCCGGTTGGCCACCCGCTTGTAGTCGATGCTGGTGAGGGCAAGGCGCTTGAACTCGCGCTCCAGCAGGCGACGGCCGGCATCCACGTTGTCGTCCCTGGCCTGGGCGCGGAACCAGTGCTGCACCTTGGCCCGGGCACGGGAGGTTTTCAGGTAGCCGAGACCCGGCTGCAGCCAATCGCGCTTCGACGCGGTCTCGTTGCCGGTGAGAATCTGTACCCGCTCACCGGTCTTGAGCTGGTAAATCAGCGGTACGATGGAACCGTTGACCTTGGCCCCGCGGCAGCTGTGCCCCACCTCGGTGTGCACGTGGTAGGCAAAATCCAACGGTGTGGCTCCGGAGGCCAGGTTGACCACATCGCCGTCCGGGGTGAACACGTAGACACGATCCTGGGAGGTTTCGGCGCTGAACTGTTCCGCCAGGTTGCCGACGTCGCCGGTCTCCTCGTGCCAGTCCAGCACCTGACGCAACCAGGCAATCTTTTCCTCATAGCTGCTGGACAGTCCGCCCTCGCGGTCGGAGCCTTTGTAGCGCCAGTGCGCGCAAACGCCCAGTTCGGCCTCCTCGTCCATGCCGTGGGTACGGATCTGGATTTCCAGAATCTTGCCCTCTGGGCCAATCACCGCGGTATGCAGGGAGCGGTAGCCGTTCTCTTTCGGGTTGGCGATATAGTCATCGAATTCGTTGGGAATGTTGCGCCACAGCCCGTGGACGATGCCCAGCGCCGCGTAGCAGTCCTTCACCGTGGGTACCAGAATGCGCACCGCGCGAATGTCGTAGACCTGGGAAAAGCCAATGCCCTTGCGCTGCATTTTCCGCCAGATGCTGTAGATGTGCTTGGAGCGACCGCGCAACTCCGCGTCGATACCCTCGCCGCCGAGGGTCTCGGTAATCTGGGTTTTCACCCGCTCGATGAATTTGTCCCGCTCCAGGCGCTTGCCGTCCAGGAGGCGGGCAATCTTGTGGTAGGCGTCCTGGTAGAGATAGCGGAAGGACAGGTCCTCCAGCTCCCACTTTAGGTGGCCGATACCCAAGCGGTGCGCCAGCGGCGCGTAGACGTCGAACACTTCCTGGGCCACGGTGCGGCGGTTTGCTTCATCGTTCTTGACGGCGCGGATAGCGCAGGTACGCTCCGCCAGCTTTATCAGGGCCACGCGCACATCGTCCACCAGTGCAATCAGCATCTTGCGGATGTTGTCTTTCTGGGCGTCAGCCTGTCCCAATACCGGCGCGTCGCGGTCGATGTTGAGCGCGCTGATGGCGGACATGCGTTGCACACCTGCCAGTAGCTTCGTCACCCCGGCGCCGAAGCGACTCTCCACTTCCTCCAGAGGCAGGCGCTCCTCGGCGACGGCGCGGTACAGCATGGCCGCCACGAGGCTGTCTGCCCCCATGTGCAGCTCGGAAAGAATTTCCACCATGTCCAGTCCGGTGCCGCGGCAGTCACCGTGGCCGTACCAGATATTGTGCTCCGGCGCGCCGGCCGCGCGTGGCGGTACAGCACACACTACCTCGAAGGCGCGGCCTACCTGCTCTCGGTCCTCCGCCGGAAACGCCGCCAGCTGTTCCTGCAACCAGCGGCCGGCGTCGGCATCTCGTTCTGCGCGAACCCTGACCATGACCTAGCCGTACACGCCGGTAGACAGGTAGCGGTCGCCCCGGTCGCAGATGATGGCCACTATCACCGCGCCACTGACTTCGCTGGCCACCCGCAGCGCCCCGGCAACGCAGCCGCCGGAGGAAACGCCGGCGAAAATGCCCTCGCGCCGCGCCAGCTCGCGCATGGTCTCCTCGGACTCCCGCTGACTGATATCGATCACCCGGTCGACCCGGGTCGCCTCGTAGATCTTCGGCAGATAGGCCTGAGGCCAACGGCGAATACCGGGGATGCTTGAACCGTCTTCCGGCTGCAGACCGATGATCCGGATATCCGGATTCTGCTCCTTGAGATAGCGGGAGGTGCCCATGATGGTACCGGTGGTACCCATGGAGCTGACAAAGTGCGTGATGGTGCCTCCGGTATCGCGCCAGATCTCCGGGCCGGTGCCGGCGTAGTGAGCCTCCGGGTTGTCCGGATTGGCGAACTGGTCCAGGACCCGGCCCTTGCCCTCGGCCTGCATGGCCATGGCCAGGTCACGGGCGCCTTCCATGCCCTCTTCCTGGGTGACTTCGATCAACTCTGCGCCGTAGGCAGCCATGGCCTGCTTGCGCTCGTCGCTCATATGCGAGGGCATTATCAGCTTCAGCGAGTAGCCCTTGATGGCGGCAGCCATGGCCAGGGCGATACCGGTATTGCCGCTGGTGGCTTCGATCAAAACATCGCCGGGGCTGATGTCACCGCGGGCCTCGGCACGCTGGATCATGCTCATGGCCGGGCGGTCCTTCACAGAACCCGCGGGATTGTTCCCCTCAAGTTTCAAAAGGATGGTGTTGCCGGTGCCTGCCCCCATGCGCTGCAGGCGCACCAGTGGCGTATTGCCGACGCAATCTTCAATCGTGGGATAGTCTGGCATGGGGCTGGGATTATACCCTGTCGCTCCCCTGGTCGCTAAACGCGCCCGGTGCCGGGCCCAGCCACCGCAACTCAGTCAGGGCGCCGGAACAGCTCGCGGCTTTTCAGCGGCCGGTCTCCCAGGTGGGCCGCCAGCACCTGACGCATCAGGCGCTTGGCGCACTGGCGCGCTGCGCCTTCGAACTCACCGCGGCTGATGCTCAGCAGGTCGGCGCCGCGGTAGCGCGGCAGGCGATCGGCGCTGCCGGCGGGCGCCGCCACCAGGCCGTGTTCCTCCTGGTAGTGATACCAGCCTTCCGCGACCAGCTGGTCGCCACTGAGACCGTCACAGGCCAGGTCGAAGCCGTAACCCAGCTCCTCAAGCAGCACCAGCTCAAAGCGTCGCAGAGGGATCTCGGTAGACTCGCCTCCGCTCTCCGCCAGCAAGGACAGCACCGCGGCATAATGGTCGAACAGCGCCTGATGGGGATCTTCGTGGTGTAGCAGGCGCATCAGCAGCTCGTTCATGTACAGTCCGCTGTAAACCCGCTCCCCGGTAAGGGGCAGTGCCGGGGCCATAGCCTCGCAGCCGGACAGGTTTTTAAGCTGGGCGCGACCGCCCCAGGAACATTGCAGCGGCGTGAATGGCTGCAGCAGCGCGGCGACGCTACCGCCCCGGGTGCGTCGGCCCTTGGCACCGCGTGCGACCATGGATACCCGGCCGTATTCGCGGCTGAAAAACTCTACCAGCAACGAACTATCCCGCCAGGGGCGGGTATGGATGACATAACCGGGTTCGAGACTCGCTCTCATGAGGCGTCAGTGTTTGCCGGCGAGGGAGAATTCAGCCCTGCTCGTCATACCCAAGGCTGCGCAGGGCCCGCTCGTCGTCGGACCAGCCCGACTTGATCTTCACCCACAGCTTGAGCATGACTTTCGACTCGAACAGGGCTTCCATATCTTTGCGCGCCTCGGCGCCGATAGAGCGCAGGCGGCTGCCGCCTTTGCCGATCAGGATGCGCTTCTGACCGTCCCGCTCTACGTAGATCAGTGCTGAGATATGCAGAACGCCGTCACGCTCGGCGAACTCCTCGATTTCCACGGTGATGGCATAAGGCAGCTCTTCCCCCAGCTGGCGCATGATCTTTTCGCGCACCATTTCCGCCGCCATGAAACGCTGGCTGCGATCGGTCACCTGGTCTTCCGGGAAGAAGTGCACCGATTCTGGCAGCTCCTCGCGAATACACTGTTCCAGCTCGTCGATGTTGTGCCGGTTGAGGGCAGAAATAGGCAGTATGGCCTTGAAATCGGCCTGGTCGGCCAGGAATTGCAGGTGCGGCAGCAGCGTCGACTTCTTCTCCAGCAGATCGACTTTGTTGACCGCCAGGATCACCGGCGCGGGACCGGCCAGCGCCTGCTCCAAAACCCATTCGTCCTCGTCGGTCCACTGAGTACGGTCTACCACCATGACCACCACGTCCACGTCGGCAATGGCAGAGTGTGCGGCCCGGTTCATATAGCGATTGATGGCCTTGCGTGCCCCCTTGTGAAGGCCCGGGGTATCTACGAACACCACCTGGTCGCGGCCCTCGGTCTTGATGCCCAACACCCGGTGCCGTGTGGTCTGCGGCTTGCGCGAGGTAATGCTGATCTTCTGGCCGAGAATGTGGTTGAGCAAGGTGGACTTGCCCACGTTCGGGCGCCCGATGATAGCCACGTAGCCGCAGCGCTGCTGCTCGGTTCGGCGCTGCTCAGCGTCCATCCAGCACCTCCAGGACGGCGCCCGCAGCAGCCTGTTCCGCCCGGCGCCGGCTGCTGCCGGTGCCCCGCTCGCTGACCGAGGGGTCGGCGACGCGGCACTGCACCGTGAATTGCTGACAGTGGTCGGCGCCTTCCACTGCGACCAGTTCGTAGTCCGGCAGCGGCAGGCCCCGGCCCTGCAGGTACTCCTGCAGGCTGGTCTTGGCGTCCTTTTCCGCGGCCTGGGGGCTGACTGCATCCAGGCGCCCGGCAAACCAGGCCAGCACTCGCTCCCGCGCCACCTCGAAGCCGCCGTCCAGCAGCATGGCGCCAATCACCGCTTCCAGGGCATCGGCTAGTATGGAGTTGCGGCGGCGCCCCCCACTCTTGCGTTCGCCCTGGCCCAGCAGCACTGCATCTCCCAAGTCCAGCTCCCGGGCCATGACCGCCAGCACCTCGCCACGCACGAGCGCGGCACGCATGTGGCTGAGGTCGCCCTCACTGGCTTCCGGAAAACGCAGGAACAGCTGTTCGGCAATAAAGTGATTAAGGATAGAGTCACCCAGGAATTCAAGGCGCTCGTTGTTGTGGGCGCCGCACGAACGATGGGTCAGCGCCTGTTCCAACAGGGCGGGCTCGGTGAAGTGATACCCCAGCGCCTGCTGCAGCCGCTCTCGCGTTGCGCTCACGCGCTAGTCAATGACAACCACGTTGTCATTGAACATTAACACCGCGTCGACGTTGCGGAACAGCGGCGTACGGGTTTCGTAGTTGGCGTCGATAATAATCTTGCCCTCATCACGGTAGACTTTGATATCCCGCGATGCGATAGCCTCGATTCGGTTGGTGTTGAGCGTGCTCTCCAGGCGCCGGGTAATGTCGCGCAGGGATTGCTCCGAGTTTGATGCTTCGGCAACGCTCACTATGGCGTTCTTCACTGCACGACCTTCAAACCAGGACGGCAACAGGCGGATGGAAACCGTCAGGAAAAAAGACAGTAGCGCCAATATGATAAGCACCCCGAGAACGGACACTCCCTGTTGACGCTTGATTGAGCCGGATAATCCCGTGATGTACATAGCGTGCTTCCCCCCGCTGCTTCCCACCAGGCGTCCATCGCCGCGGTGATGTCCCACTCTTGCTATTTATCTTATTTGAGCCGCCAGAAGGCACCGTTCAGCCCCATTTGACCCCCGGGGTCTGCCGGTTTACTCGATGCCACCTACCCGGTGAAAGCTCGGCAGACTGAAGAACGATTCCCAGTGCATCCAGATGGCAAAAGCCTTTCCTACTATATCTCGTTCCGGCACCTGACCCCAAGACCTGGAATCCTGCGAGTTGTCGCGATTGTCGCCCATCATGAAGTAGTGGCCGGGCTCCACGACTAACGAAAAATCGTCCTGCCGGCGCAGGCTGTCGATCTGCAGGTGGTGGCTTCCCTCACCAAGCTCCTCACGCTTGAGTCGGAAGCGCGGCCGGCCTGGCGGGAACTGCGCCAGCAATTCCTGGGGCGCCTGCTCACCATTGATATAGAGCTTCTTATCGATGTAGCGAATGCGATCACCCGGCAGGCCGATGACCCGCTTGATGTAATAGGTGTCGTTCTTGTGTGGCGGGAAGAACACCATCACATCGCCGCGCTCAGGCTCGTTCAGATCCAGCACTTTGGTGCGGATTACCGGCAGGCGAATGCCGTAGGTGAACTTGTTGACCAGAATGTAGTCACCCACCTGCAGGGTGGGCACCATCGAAGAAGAAGGAATCTGGAACGGTTCAACCAGGAAAGAACGCAGCACGAAGACCAGGAACAGCACCGGGAAGAAAGACTTGGAGTACTCCACCAGCACCGGCTCGCGGGCGACCTGTTCAGAGCGCTGCGTAAACTCGTGGAACTGAGGGCTGTTCTCGTTGGACCAGTCGGGAAAATCACGCTGTAGCTGTGCTACGGCGGCGCGCCGACTGGGCGCCAGGAACAGGTAGTCAAACAGCCATACCATGCCGCTGCCGAACACCAGCGCCACCAGAATCAGGGGAAAATCGATATCCATCGGGCGCGTCAGGCCTCTGTCTTTAATACTGCCAGGAAGGCGGACTGTGGTATCTCCACCCGGCCCACCTGCTTCATACGTTTCTTGCCCGCCTTCTGCTTTTCCAGCAGCTTGCGCTTGCGGGTGGCATCACCACCGTAGCACTTTGCGGTCACGTTCTTGCGTAGTGCCTTCACGGTCTGCCGGGCGACGATCTTGCCGCCCAGCGCTGCCTGTATTGCAACGTCAAACATCTGCCGCGGAATCAGCTCGCGCATCTTCTCAGTCAGCACCCGGCCGCGGGACTGGGCCTGGGAACGGTGCACGATAATTGCCAGCGCGTCCACCCGCTCGTTATTGATCAACACATCCAGACGCACCAGGTCCGCTGGCTCAAAGCGCACAAAGTGATAGTCCAGAGAGGCGTAGCCACGGCTCACGCTCTTCAAGCGGTCGAAAAAGTCCATTACCACTTCTGCCATGGGCAGTTCGTAGACTAGCGATACCTGCTGGCCCATGAAGTGCATTTCTTTCTGGATCCCGCGTTTTTCCTCGCACAGGCTGATCACGCTGCCGAGGTGCTCCTGGGGCAGCAGGATATTGGCCTGCACGATGGGCTCGCGCATCTGCTCGATATCCCCCACCTCAGGCAGCGCCGAGGGGTTGTCCACTTCCACCACCGTGCCGTCTTTTTTGACCACCTCGTAGACTACGGTGGGGGCGGTGGTGATCAGGTCCAGGTCGTATTCGCGCTCGAGGCGTTCCTGAATGATCTCCATGTGCAGCATGCCCAGGAAGCCACAGCGGAAGCCGAAGCCAAGGGCATCCGAGGTCTCGGGCTCGTAGAACAGAGAGGCGTCGTTGAGCGTCAGCTTGCCCAGGGCGTCGCGGAAATCTTCGTAGTCATCCGTCGACACCGTAAAGATACCGGCGTATACCTGCGGCTTGACCCGCTGAAATCCCGGCAGCGCCGCAACCTCCGGAGTGGCGGCGTGGGTCAGGGTGTCGCCCACCGGGGCGCCGTGAATATCCTTGATGCCCGCCACCACGTAGCCCACTTCCCCGGCCACCAGCACCCCGGTCTCGGTGCGCTTGGGAGTAAAGATACCGACGCTGTCGACCCCCTGGGGCTTACCGATGGATTTGGAGATGATCTTGTCACCCTTGCGCAGCACGCCGTTCTTAACCCGCACCAGCGAGACCACGCCCAGGTAATTGTCGAACCAGCTGTCGATGATCAGCGCCTGCAGCGGCGCTTCGCGGTCGCCCTCAGGCGACGGAATCTTGTCGATCAGATACTCGAGCGCGTCCTCAACGCCCAGGCCGGTCTTGGCGCTCACCGGGCAGGCCTCACCGGCATCGATGCCGATGATGTCTTCGATTTCCTGCTTAACCCGCTCGGGCTCGGCCTGGGGCAGGTCCATCTTGTTGAGAATGGGCAGCACTTCAAGCCCCTGCTCGATGGCGGTGTAGCAGTTGGCTACCGACTGGGCCTCTACGCCCTGCCCGGCATCCACGACCAGCAAGGCGCCTTCGCAGGCTGCCAGCGAGCGCGACACCTCGTAGGAAAAATCGACGTGGCCGGGGGTATCGATGAAGTTAAGCTGGTAGGTTTTGCCGTCGCGTGCCGTATAGTTGAGTGTAACGCTCTGGGCCTTGATGGTGATGCCGCGCTCGCGCTCGATATCCATCGAGTCCAGCACCTGCTCGGCCATCTCCCGGTCGGACAGGCCACCACAGACCTGGATAAACCGGTCGGCCAGCGTCGACTTGCCGTGATCGATATGGGCGATGATCGAAAAGTTACGAATACTGTCCAGGTGCTTCACAAATCGACCGGGAGGCTGCTAAGAATGGAAGGCGCGCGATTGTACCCGATCACGGGTACAACCGCTATGCGCGCGGCTACTCGGGTTTGAGGCCAAGGAACAGCGGGGCTCCGCGGCGGATCAGCCGCACCGGCACCGACTTCCCGGGCTCCAGGTCTTCTACCGCCCGCAGGAAGGACTCCACCGAGGTAACCGGGCTGCCCGCCAGCAGGGTGATCACGTCACCGCTGCGCACGCCGGCTTCATCTGCCGGCGATTCGCTGACGACTTCAGTCACCAGTACGCCACCGGAAATGCCCCAGCGCGTCTGCAGCTGCTCGGTCACCTCCTCTACCACCAGGCCGAGGCTGGCACCGGTGTCAGCCTCAGGGGCAACGGCGGCGACGGAGGCGCGCTCGCCGGCCTCCAGCGCACCAACCGCCATACGCAGGGTCTTGTTGCGACCGTTGCGTACCAGCTCCACCTTGACCTCGGTGTCCGGCCGCACCAGGCCTACGGCGTGGGGCAGCTCGGAAGAAGTGAGAATGTCTTTACCGTCAAAACGGGTGATCACGTCGCCGGATTCAAGGCCGCCCTCATCTGCAGGGCCGCCGGGCTGGAGCTGCACGATCAGCGCGCCCTTCGGACGATCGAGGCCCAGGGACTCGGCCAGTACCTTGTCGACGTCCTGGATGGTCACGCCCAGCCAGCCGCGGGTTACCCGGCCGGTGTCGCGCAGCTGTTCCACGACGTTGGTCACCACGCTCACCGGAATGGCGAAGGACAGTCCGATGGAGCCGCCGCTGCGGGTGAAGATCTGCGAGTTCACGCCGACCACCTCGCCCGCCAGGTTGAACAGCGGGCCGCCGCTGTTACCGGGGTTGATGGCCACATCAGTCTGAATGAAGGGCACATAGTTCTCGCCGCTTTCGGTGGGCAGGCTGCGGCCCTTGGCACTGACGATGCCCGCGGTCACCGAGTAGTCGAGCCCGAAGGGTGAGCCGATGGCCAGCACCCATTCACCCACGTCCAACTCCTGCGGCCGGCCCAGTTTCACTGCCGGGAGATCGTCCGCATCTACCTTCAGCAGGGCGAGGTCAGAACGTTCGTCCAGACCGATAATGTCCGCCTCGAACTCTGCGCGATCCGTCAGGCGCACGATAATCTGGTCGGCGCCCGCCACCACGTGGTTGTTGGTGACGATGTAACCGTCCTCACTGATGATGAATCCGGAGCCCATACCCTGACGCGGAAGCTGCTGGGGCGCTCCCCCCTGGCCCTCGAAGAAGCGTCGCAGGTATTCTGGAATCTCCGGGATCTGCGAGTGGTAGGACTCATTGCCGGGCTCGAATTCCACCAGAATCTTGACCACCGCCGGCGTGTTCTGACGGACAATGGACTTGAAGTCGGGCAGCTCCGCCGCCTGGACCCGCCCATCGGCGAAGCCAAGCAACATCAAGGAGAGCACCAGCAGGGAGCAACGATTGATCAGGGCATGCATGTATATCTCTCGAAACCTCTCAAAATGCGCAATTACGTGTGGAAGCAGTTCAGGATCATTGTGTCGGGACGGAGTGCCCGCAATCCAAGTGCTAACTGTGGGCAGGACCTAGCAAACGTGGGTGCAAGCGGCTGTCGTTGCGCCGGGCCCAAGCGTGGAGCCTGACCAGACCCGTTCCCAGCCCGAAGCCGACCACGGCCCCCAGCAAGGTGTCCAGATCTGAGGCTGCCGGCAGCAGGCCCGCGAATATGCCGGCCATCAGCAAAGTGCACAACAATGGAACTATATATACGACAAAAGAACTGCCGACGATGACATGCTCGGGAATGGCGATGCTGACATCGTCATCCACCTTGAAGCGTCCCTCCGGGAAGGCGGACGAGGACACTTTCAACAGGTTGCGGTGACCATCGGTCATTCGGTTGAGAATGCCGTGCCCGCAGCCCTTGGCAGCGGAGCAGCTGCCGCAGCTCGAGCGACGGATGGTTTCCACCCAGAGCGCACCGGGTTCCACCGCAATAACGCGACCAGTTTCAGTCAACATAGCTGTATTCTATCTGAAAACACCGCCGGCGCCTGCCGGCGTGCGGGCTCCTGCTACTCCGCCGGAGCACTGGCCCGGTCAGCCTCGCTAACAGCGCCATCAACCCAGCGAAGAGAATCCGCCACCCGGCGCGCGGTGTTTACCGGCACCTCACCCAGCACCGTCACCAGTACCCGGCGACCCGCGACTTCCATACCGCGGGTATAGGCGGTGGTGCCACCACGGCGCGCGTGACCGGCGCCGGGCTCGGTGAGCTCCGGAGCCAGCTCGACGAAGACGGAAAAAATCGCCAGGCCGTCGGTGAAGGACTTGTTGTAGCTCGTCCCGCCGATGGTGTCGGTCAACATGAAGCCGCTCGGCAACCAGGCCACATTCCAGGCCGGGGTATTGGCA
>JANQGK010000089.1 GCA_028277365.1 Halieaceae bacterium
GCTCGGCGTCGGCTTCCCGGCCCTCTTCAATGGCCAGCGCCAGCTCGAGGTCTTCATAGACCGGGGGTAGCGCGCCGCGGCCCATGGGTACACCCAGTGCGTCCAGCGTGGCGGCCACCGCCGAGGTGCCACCGCGTGCCGCACCCAGAACGACAATAGATACCGGAGTCTGCGCCGACAGATGATCACCGTTGAGTACCTCGATGCCGCTGTTGACCAGGTCGCGCAGGGCCGCCTGTGGCTGGGTGTCTGTCACCGGGTGTCAGCCGGGCTTCCGGCCCCAGGCGTATACCCACATGTCGTCATCGGCGTGGTGCTTGATGTCTTCGAAGCCGGCCATGGCCAGGAAGTGACACAGTTCCTGCGGGGTGGAGGATTTGCTGATATTGGCGGGCCGCTGCAGGGGGTGGTAGTCCAGCATATTCTTCATGAAGAAATCCCAGCCTTCCGCGGACAGTAGGTTGTAGTTGTCCACGTAGAGACGACCGCCGGGCCGCAGCACGCGCATCGCCTCGCAGATGTAGTTGAAGCGATCCCACTCGTCGATGTGCATAAACACCACAGTGCAGTACACCATGTCGATGCTGTTGTCCTCGACGCCCGACAGGTCCCAGCCGTTCAACGTCTGGTAGTCGACATTCTTGAGATCATTGGTGCGGCTACGTGCATGCTCGAGCATATTCTCCGACACGTCGGCGCCGATCCAGCGCTGGCATAGAGGCGACAGAGTGCGTGCCATCCGGCCGACACCGCAGCCGATCTCGAGGATTATGTCCTCCCTGTCCACGCCGACGCTGTGCTGCAGCACCTGCAAGGTGAACTGCGAGGTACGCTCGAACTCCGCCTCATCGGTGTAGCCGGCGACGGAAATCTTGGCATCGTTCTCGTTGTCGGACACTGCGTTCCAGGTGTCCTTGTAGTTGCCGCGGCTGGTTTCGGCCTCGCGCGTTGCCTGGTCTGGCTGCCAACGCATGGAGCCGAAGTCCTTGGCCCGGAACTCGATGGGACCTGAACTGAAGCCGTCATTGATAACCTCGAACGTCAGCAGGTAGTCCTCGCCCCGCTGGCGGGGAATGTCCACCTCGAAATCGAAACCGCAGGTCAGGCTCGCTTCGCGGGACTCGTTGGCGAAGTGCGCCACCACGTCAGGGCGCTCAATGGTCATGCCGTGTTCCGACTGCTGACCGTCAGCGGTGGTCACCCGCACACGCGCCGGGCCATCGCCGAAACTGGCCGCCCAGCCGCGAAACTGCACGCGGCGGGGCTTGTGGATAAAGGTCCACTGCCTGGGTGAGTCGAAACAGAATTCAAGTGTGGAACTGGCGCTGCCGGCGGTGTCATTGCGGGGCAGCGTTGCGGTTTGCAGGGTCATGCGTCTGGCCGGGTTGTGAATCGGTGCCCGTCCGGTGAATTGCGCCGCTCATAACGCGGCCCGGAATCACCAAATTGAGCGCTACGGGATTCTACTCTAAAATCCGCGACAAACAATTCCAATGGATCGGCAAGAGCGCCTTCCCGGGCATGCTGTTTAATTCCTTCGAATACCTTGCCGTCTTTCTGCCCTCGGTATTCTTCCTGTTTTTTCTCGCCAGCCTTACCGGGCTGGCGACGCTGGCGCGTCTCATGCTGGTGCTGGCATCGCTGTTTTTCTACGCCTACTGGAAGCTGGGCTATCTGCCGCTGCTGCTGGCGTCCATCGCGGTGAACTACGGTATCGGTAGCATGCTGCGCCGGGAGGGCGAGTCCGCGCTGCGCCGACCCGCCCTGTGGCTGGGCGTGGCTTTCAACCTGGGCCTGCTCGGTTACTACAAGTACGCTGACTTCCTGGTCAGCAATGTCAATGCACTGGCGGGGACCGAGCTCGCCCTGTCCCACCTGCTGCTGCCGCTGGCCATTAGTTTCTACACCTTCCAGCAAATTGCTTTCCTGGTCGACGCCTACCGCGGCCGGGTGGCAGCGCCGGGCTTCCTCAACTACTGCCTGTTCGTGTGTTTTTTCCCGCAGCTCATAGCAGGCCCCATCGTGCATCACTCCAAGGTGGTGCCACAGTTCAACCGCGACGATTTCCTGCGCATCGACAGGGAGAACCTGCGGGTGGGTCTGTTCCTGATTGCCGTTGGCTTTTTCAAGAAGACGGTGCTGGCGGACGCCCTGGTGCCGCTGGTGGGCAGCGGTTTTGCCGGTGCCGCTTCCCTGCCGCCCCACGAGGTGGCGCTGGTGGTGCTGGCCTATACCTTCCAGCTCTACTTTGACTTCAGCGGCTATACCGACATGGCCATGGGTGCTGCGCGCTGCTTCAACATCCGCCTGCCGCTGAATTTTTCCAGTCCCTACCGTTCACGCAATATCCGTGAGTTCTGGCGCCGCTGGCATATCACCCTCAATGACTTCATGACCCGCTACGTGTACGGCCCTCTGCGCGGGAAAGCCCGCAGCGGCAAACGGCCGCTGGTGGCGATATTCATTACCTTCGTGCTGGTGGGGGTGTGGCACGGTGCCGGCTGGAACTTTGTGCTGTTCGGCATCCTGCATGCAGTGGCGGTGGTGTTCGTGACGGTGTTGGCGGGCCGCTTCGACTGCCTGCCGGAGCGGTTGGCCATTGCCTGTACCTTCGTGTTTTTCGTGCTCAGTCTGGTGCTGTTCCGCTCGGCGGACGCGGACGCCGCCTTTGCCATGTACCGGGCGCTGTTTGACTTCAGCTACTATGCTGGCCCTTCCAGGGCCAGCACCCTGGTGATCAGCGCCCTGGATATTGTCGTGATCGTCGGCTGCGCGCTGCTGTGTTTCTGTGCACGCAATTCTAACGAGCTTAGCGCCGATGACCGCTTGCAGTCGCGCATGCTGCCGCTCACCATGACCCTGTTTATCATCGCCCTGTCGATCAATACCAGCAGCAGTGAATTCATCTACTTCAATTTTTGATCGCGCCCGCAGCGCCTGGTGGCTGGTGCCGCTGCTGTGCGCCCTGCTGCTGCCTACCTACAACTGGGTGCAGGACTACTACGGTATCTTCGGCCAGCGCAGCGACTGGCGCGGCGTGATTCCCAACGAGCGCTACCGCAAGTACGAGTCGGTCCTGGCGCGTCGCGATGAAATCACGACGCTGCTGTTCGGGTCTTCCAAGGCGGCCAATATTCCCTTCGCCCGCAGCCTTGGCGACGGCGCCTACAACTTCGCCTACTCCGAAGGCCTGCCCCGAGATCACCTGCAAGTGCTGGAGCGCCTGGTCGATGAACTGCCGGCCCTGGAGCGCGTCTACATCGCCGTCGACGAGATGGCCTTCCTGCTGAATCCGTCGCGCCACGCCACCGACTACCTGCGCCGGCAGCACCCCGAGGTGGCAGGTATTGCCCGCTGGCGCTTTGTGCTCAGTTACCTGTTCCGGCCGCTGTCGAATACCGACGCTCTGTACTTCACACCGGACCGCCTGCAACGCCCGGCGATCACCTACGAGTTCGACAGTACCGGGCGCAGCCTGTGCCCGAGCTGCGACGCCGATATCGATGCCGACCCGCAGGTCCACGGCCAGCAGGCGTTTTTCCGCTTTCCCTATAACCCGCCGGACCGGTACGGGCTGGATCGACTGCGCGCCGACCTTGCGGCAACCCTTAAGCTTCTGGAAGTGCGCAATATCGAGGCGGTGCTGTTCCTGCAGCCCACCTTTGCCAACAACCTGCGCTGGCACAACCTCGGCTTGCTGGAGGCGCTGAAGGCTATGCTCGCCGAGCTGGCGCCGTTCCACGATTTCCTGGTGGTTGATGCCGCGCTGGCTGACACTGGCAATTTTTACGACGTAATCCACTTTCGGCCGTCGGTCGGCCAGCGCATGATGGATATTCTCGCCGGCGGCGACAGCGTCGCGCCCGGCGGCTTTGGGCACCGGGTCGGCCCCGAAACCCTGGATGCCCACAACACCGCCGTACGAGAACAGCTGTTGGGCAAGCTGGTGCCGCCCCACAAGTACCTGCAGGATCGCGAGTACAGCGACTGGCTTGCCGCAGCCGGTTTCCAGCGCACGCCCGTGGTGGGCGGGCCAGCGGACGAGGTGCTGGGTGCCGAGACCGCACCAGTGAGCTGCCGCCTCGACAGCGTCAACCGCGGACGTTTCAGCGGCGCACCGATCCGCATCCCCGAGGAAGAGCTGGGCATGCTGGAATTTGGCGGCTGGGCCCAGCTGGCGGGTATGAGCGCCACCGGTTTCCTCACCTTCATCGAGCGGGGTCCCTTCGGTGAGGACCGCGTGTACCCCATCGCGGCAGGCCTGAGCCGGCCCGACGTGGAGCGGCGCTTTGGTGATGAGTTCGCCCGGGTGGGCTTCCGCGGCAACCTGGATATCAGCAGCTTGCGACGCGGCAATTACCGACTGGACCTGAGGTTCACAGACGCCGACGGTCGTTGGTTTGCCTGTGACAATGCGTTTAGACTTGTCGTCCTTTGAACCCCGGGGTCAAGCAGTGAACGATTGGGACGCGGCCATCCGCGGCGCAACGCTGGATGCACAGGGCCAGCCACTGGGCGGTGGCGAGCAGGCCGGGCTGGAATTCTGCGTACAGCCGCCGCGCATCTGGCACAGCGACGCCGAGGGGCACCTCACGCTGCGCTGTATCGGTTGGGCGCTGTCCCATCGCGGTGAAGCCCTGCGACTGCGTCTGTCCGATAACAGCGGTGTGCGCAAGTGGCTGCGCCCGGTGCGTTCCCGGCCCGATGTGGTCCAGCACTACCAGCGGCGCAATATCGAGGTGACCGAGTACTCCGGCTACGATGTGCTGTTGGAGCTCGACCTTTCTCAGGGCGGCGGCAATCTTGTGTTGGACATCTTTGCCGACACGGAATCCAGCGGTGCGCTGCGAATCGACGTGGAACAGCTCTACCGGGACCACCGTACAGCGCTGGGACACGACGAGCCCTACCTCGGCGTGTTTGAGCCGACGCCGGACACCCGCGGACGACTGGACGAGGCCGCCGGTGAACGGGTGCGGGGCTGGGCCCAGAGCCTGAGCTCTGCGGAGCCGGTGACTGTGGTGCTGAGCGTTAACGACGAAGTGATGGCCGAAGCCGCAGCTGATCACTACCGGGAAGACCTGGTGCGCATGCGCATCAGCGAGAGCGGCCACAGCGCCTTCGAGTTTTCACTGCCCCGGGCGCTGGTGCGGGGAGACGTCGTGCGTGTTGAAGTGCGAGACGGGGAAGAGCTGACCAACAGCCCCCTGGTGATCGACTAGCGCTGTCAGCTGACCCGCTGCAGGTAGCCCTTGGGGTTCCAGGTGATCAGGAAGCGTTCCCGGTCGCGATCGATCACGAAGTCAGGGTTTTCTTCTACGAAGGTCTCGATCGCCTCGTAAGGACCCGGCCGGGGGCCATTGGGGATCACCAGGCCGTGGTCACAGATGCTGTCCTCGACGATGAAGTAATCGCCGGGCTTCACCAGCGCCGAGTACTGGCGCAGCAGAGACAGGGTGGTGGCGTAGGTATGCTCGCTGTCCTCGATCACCATGACCCGTTCGTCTTCGCCAATCAGGGAGCGCACTTCGTCGAAGCACTTGCTGGCATCCGACTCGATAAAGTGGATGCCATCCACGGCGGCTACCGCTGGCGCAATCTTGTCGAGGCTGATATCGATGCCGATTACCCGCCCGTGCCCGAGGTTCTGGCACATGTGATGCAGGGCCAGCGTGCCGCCACCGCGGTTGCAGCCGATCTCGATGATCACGTCCGGGCGGGTCTCAAACAGGATTTCCTGGTACATCCAAAAATCCGTCGGGCACTTCCAGGCCTGGATTCCGAAGTAGCTTGAGTGGTGCATCATGTGCTTCTGCATGTGCTCCAGCACGTCTCGCAGCGGCAGGTCCAGGCTGTCCTCCATTGGCTTGCGCATCACGGCATCCCCGGTATCAGCTGGCGGGTGGGGCGGACAGTCGCCGGCGCAGCGCCATTTTCAGGTTGTGCTTTAACTTCAGCAGCGGCGGCATGGCGGGTTTCTCGGCAATCAGCACCGAGTCTTTCCAGCTGTCGCTGGAGTCCGGGTAGGTGCCCTTGGGTTGCCACTGAGTGTATATCTGCTTGGGCTGCAGGCCCACGTACTTGCAGAGCGCGGTAAAGCCATCCGGGTAGAAGCGCCAGCAGTCTACCGGGAAGCGGTGCTGGTTGCCGGCCGAAGGTGCGATGATGCAGACGATGCCGCCGGGCTTCAGCACCCGCCAGATTTCCAGGATGGTGATCCAGAAGTACTCGATATGTTCAAAGGTCTGCCCGGAGATCAGCACGTCGCAGGATTCCGAAGGGATCTCTTTCCAGTGGTAGGGCTCGCTGAGCACGATGTCCACATTGGGACCGGCTTCCAGGTCGACACCGCGGTAGTTCCAGGCGGTGTCGGCGAATAGCGGGCGGTAGGAGCCGAGAATGTCCTGGGCACCCAGGTCGTAAATCTCCAGGGGCTCGGACTCGCGGCCGGCCAGGTGCCGGTCGCGGAAATCCTTCATCTTTTCAAAAGAGCTGGCGTGCATAGGTCTCCTGGATCGTGTTTAGCGCCGGTATTGCTCGAGTATGTCTTCCGGATCACCGCAGGCCTTGATGCCCCCGTCGGCGAGCCAGATGACCCGGTTACATTCATTGGCGATGAGCTTCTCGTCGTGGGAAACCACCACCGCGGTCTGCTCGGACTTGAGGCGCTCCAGCAGGTGCTGGCGCGACTTCTCGCGAAAAGCCCGGTCGCCGACGCTGAGGGCCTCGTCAATTAACAGGATTTCCGGCCGCGCCTGGCAGGCCACGGCGAAGCCGAGGCGGCCGCGCATGCCCGCGGAGTAGGTGCGTACCGGGTCATCGATCTGCTCGCCCAGTTCAGCAAACGCGATGATCTCATCCATGGCAGCCTTGACCTCGGCGCGGTGCATGCCCAGCAGGATGCCGCTGATCATGGCGTTCTCGCGACCGGTGAGGTGTCCCTGGAAACCGAGCTGAATGGACAGCAGCAGGATGGAGTCGGTCTGGCGCCTGATAAGGCCGGCATCCGGCGCGATCAGGCCGCTCATCAGCCGCAGCAGCGAGCTCTTGCCGGCTCCGTTGCGGCCGATCACGCCGAGAGTTTCGCCGCTCTTCAACTCGAAGTTGATGCCCTTGAGGGTCCAGGGATTGCCGCGCCGGTCATTGCTGTAGCGCAGGCCGACATCTTCGAAGGTCAGCAGGGCGCTCATCAATTCACCAGCCGCGGGTAGCGCAGGTCAAAGCGGTTCAGCAGCCAGGCGCCGAGGGCTGTCAGTACCAGGCCCAGGCCCAGCACGTAGCCCAGGTCGGCCAGGGCGGGCAGCGACGCGCCCAGCAGCAGGTCGCGCCAGGCGTTGAGCATGATGGCCATCGGGTTCAGGTATAGCACTGAACGCAGGGGGCCTGTGACGGCATCCAGGTCGAAGAAGATGCCGGACATGAAGAACATCAGGGTCATGCCGTAGTTCACCAGCTGCATCAGGTCTGGCACCAGTGGAATGATGGCCGCCACCAGCAGGCTGGCGCCGACCACCAGCACGAACTGGGTCAGCAACAGCAGCGGAGCCGCCAGCCAGCTTGAGCCTGGTGGGTAGCCTGACAGCGTGAGGAAAAGGGCGAACAGTACCAGCACCAGGGAGAACTTCATCAGGTTGCTGGTGACGGTAATAAGCGGCAACAGGATTTTCGGCAGATAGACCTGGCTGATAATGCCTTTGTACTTGCGGATGCTCATCGCCGACAGTCGCACCGAACTGTCGAACCAGCGCCAGAACACCAGGCCGGTCAACAGGAAATGGATAAAGCCGGGGCCGCCCCGTTGCATGATTACTTCGAAAATCAGATAGAAGGTGCACAGGTAGATCAGCGGGTCCAGCACCCACCACAGCATGCCCAGGTAGGCGCGGTCCGAATCTCGTTTGAGATCAGACAGAGCGCAGTGGTAGACCAGTTCGGCGTGGCGTTTGCGAAGGCGCATGGGTGGATCGGGCTGACAGGAAGGGGGCGATTATAAACAAAGTCGCGCGGGAGACCAGCCTCTGCTGGCACCCGCTAGGTGGCGGCTGGGGGCTAATGTACAATGTGGCGCTTCGTAACACCCCGGCAGTCAGGCGCCGCAACACTGGGAATTCAACCGCCTCGATGGAGAGAACCGCTTACTTCGCCACGGTGCATTGGCGCTCCGAGGATTGGATTGACCTGCAGCTCGCTGCCATTCGCCGCCATTGCCGGCCGCCCTTCCGCCTGCACGCCTTTCTCAACCATATCAGCGAACGCTTCCACGACCAGTTTGACCGGGTGCACACCGGGGAGGGCATGCCTCACCCGGACAAGCTCAACCTGTTGGCCGATGAGATCTGCGAGCAGGCGGCGGACAGCGACATGCTGGTCTTCATCGATGGCGACGCCTTCCCGGTTGCCGACCTCGGTCGGGCCTTCGAGGCTCTGGAACGCTACCCGCTGGTCGCCGCCCGTCGTTTTGAGAACAACGGCGACCTGCAGCCGCACCCCTGTTTCTGCGTGACCACTGTGGGCTTCTGGAAGCAGATCGCCGGCGACTGGCGCGGCGGTGGCTACTGGAAAAATCTGCAGGGGCAGCCGGTCACGGACGTGGGCGGGCGCCTGCTGAATGCCCTGGAGAAGGCTGGCGTCGAGTGGCTGCCGCTGGACCGCAGCAATGCCCGCGACCTGCACCCGTTGTGGTTTGGAGTGTACGGGGGGCTGGTCTACCACCACGGGGCCGGCTTTCGCGACAAGCTTTGCATGCTCGATGCCCTCAACGGTGTGGACCGCCTCTCCCGCACGCTCATCGGCCTGCAGCGCCGCCTGCGCCTGCAGCGCCGCTGGCCCGCCCTCAATGCCTGGCTGACCCGCCGCTTGCACAATTACATGCGACGTCGCAACAGCAAGCTGGCTGAGCAAGTCTACGCCAGCATTGTCACCGACCCGGATTTCTGCCGGCGCTGGGGCTTTGTCGACAGCCCGGTGGGGTCCACGTGAAGGCCTGGCTCGTCCGCCTGTCGAGACTGCCGGTCTACCTGCGCAGCTTCGTCAGCCATGCGCGCAACAACGGTGCAGCGGCGGCCGTGGTGAAAGCCTACCAGTACGTCAGCTGGGGCTTCGGCCATGGCTATGGGGGTAGATTCCGGCGCTGGTTTAAGCGCACCGGTATGGATGCCCAACCGGCACCGGCGACGGAGGTGTTCGCGAACGCCTCGATCCTGATTGTCGGTCCCCTGGACCTGCCGCAGTGCCGCAAGTACCGGGTGGTGCAGAAGCTGGAGCTGTTGCACGGCCAGGGCATCGATTGCCATATGAGTCACGTCGAAGACCAGGTGCGGGTCTACAACCTGATGCAAACCGCCACTCACCTGCTGTTCTACCGGGTGGCCGCCTCGCCGGTGGTCGAGGGCTATATCGCCGAAGCGCGCCGGCTGGGGCTGCTGCTGGCCTACGATATCGACGACCCCATCTTCGATGCCGATACCTACCGGGTCAATCGCAACCTGGAAACGCTGTCCTCAGCGGAACGCGAGCAGTTGCTGGACTCTGCCGACTTGCATCTTGAGGTTATGCGCCAGTGCCAGTACCAGTTTGTCAGTACCCGAGGCATGGCCGAGCGGGTGCAGGCGGTGCTGGGCCTCGAGGCGGCCATCTGGCCCAACGTGGTAGACGCCGAGACCACCCAGCTCGCCGCGCAGTTGGAAGACCGCGCCCGCTCCGCCCGCGAGGAAACCGTGGTGGCCTATATGTCAGGTTCCCGCGCCCACGACCGCGACTTCGAATCGGTGGCGCCGGTGCTGGCAAACATGCTGGCACGGCATCCGGCCGTGGTGCTGATGCTGGTGGGCTACGTAGAGGTCCCGGCCGCCCTGGCGCCTTATTCCGAGAGGCTGCGCCGCATTCCCTTTGGCAACTATCACGAGTATTTCGCTGCCCTGGCGCGGGCCGAGCTGGTGGTGGTGCCGCTGCTGATCGATGCCTTCAACGCCTGCAAGAGCGCAATTCGTTTCTACGAAGCGGCGCTGCTGGGCATACCGGTGGTGGCATCCCGGGTGGGACAGTTCAGTGAAGTCATCGAGCCCGGAGTGACCGGTTACCTGGCATCCAATAGTGATGAGTGGGATGAAGCTCTCACCACGCTGCTGGCGGACGCTGCCCTGCGCCACCGGGTGGGTGAGGCGGCACAGGCGGCGGTGACCGCGCGGCATACGGTGCAGGCCGTCGTCCCTGAGGTGCTGCCGGCGCTGGCAGCCATGGGCGTGGAGAGCGTGGCATGAGCAAGCGCCTGTTGGTGCTCAACGTGTACTACGCACCGCAGAGTTTTGGCGGTGCCACCGTGGTGGCCGAGGCACTCAATGAAAGTCTGGCACGGGAGCTGGGCTGGCAGGTGACCGTGACCACCACCCATGTCGACCCGGTAACGCCGCAGGTTATAGGCCGGTATGCCCG
>JANQGK010000110.1 GCA_028277365.1 Halieaceae bacterium
GAACAGGGGTTCGGCGAGGGCTGCCTCGACCGCGCCGAGAATGATCACCACGTTGACCCGTGGCCTGCGGCCCTCCAGCAGCCACTTGTGCACCGCCTCAAGGCCTGAGGGTTCGTTGCCATGGGACAGCGTCACCAGCACCCGGGTGCGGCTGCTGTCCTCACCGGTCAGGTGAATGGCCGAAGGCCCGGGCAGGGCCTGCAGGAATTCATTGACCCGCCCGGGGATCTGTTCAGGGCGGGGGTCGCGGATCGGGTTCAGCACCAGCGCGCCACCGGTTTGCTTTCAGTCATATTGGCGACATAGTCGGCCAGCATGCTGCGACAGGCGTCGCCTACATCCATGGTTTTGCGGTATTTCTCGAAGGTGTTGAGCTGCCAGGTCGCGCCGGTCTGGCCGGTGTCAAAGCGCTCTTCGATGATGTTCCAGAGCCGGTCGACGTCGGCGCTGTCGAGTTCCAACTGGTCCAGCCCCTGGCGGGCGCGGGGCAGAAACTCCTCGATCAGTTCGCGGATCGGCCGCTCCTCCAGCCCACCGCGGTGCTTGCGAGGCCAGATAAGCTGCGCCTCCATGCCGTCCTGGGCCGCCCGGTAGAAGTTGTACTCGGCGAAACGGAACGGCAGGCGAGCGGCGTAGTGGTCCATGGAGTCCCCAATGCCCAGGGACCAGCCGATACACAGGGCCGCATTGGCAATCATGTCCAGCACCGTGGGCCCCGCCGGCAGGAAGCGAAACTCGATGCGCAGGTGACCGCCACCCACGTGGCTGTACACCGCCCGGTTCCAGGGCCAGATGGTGCCGTGGTGCAGGCACAGCTCCGGCAGCCGCGGCGGTGAGGTGGCCCCCTCTTCTTCGGCTAGCACCGGTATCAGTGGCTGGTACAGAGCCACGTTCTCGGCGAACAGCTCCCAGGCGGTGCTGCGCAACCAGCCGTGGCCAAAGCTCACCCGGGCGGGCTGGCGCCAGTGTTGTGGCGTGCGCTCGCGCAGGTCGATGCTTTGTTTAAACAGGGCAATGCGCGACTCCTGCCACAGGCGGCAACCGGCAATCAGCGGCGAGTTGGCCGCCAGGGCGAGGGCCAGCGGCGTGGTGAGCTGGGCGGAGTTGTAATAGGTGGCAAAGCGATCCGCCGGAATCTGCAGGTGCACCTGGAAAGAGGTGTTGGCGCCCTCCACCGTCACCCCTTCGCCGTGCAGGGACAGGTGGTCTTCGCCGGCAATATCGATATGGAAACCACCGTTGCGCACCTTGGTGAGGCCATTGTTGAGGGCGTGGTAGCGCGGCCGGTCGGTCATATAGTCGAGACTGAGGTGCTCGTCCTGGAGAGTGGGCAGGATGCCGATGGGAATCACCTGGGAGTCGATACTGTTAGCGTGCGTCTGCAGCATGTCGAGGCAGCCCCGCAGCTCCTCTTCCATCGCCGTGAAGGGTTTGCCCTGAGCGGGCACCGGGCTCATGTTGAACTCGAGGTTGTACTTGTTGAGCTCCTGGGTGAGCTGCTCGTGATTGGCCAGCTGCAGCAGCTGCTCGTTGACCGCCGCCGGACGGAACATGGTGTCGGCCAGGTAGACCTCCAGCTCGGCGCCGAAGGTGGGCTCCCAGCGGTTGAACTGCGGCTCCTTGATCACTTCACGCAGGATGCCCAACTGGTTTTCCAGCCGGATGCTGAATTCGCGATACTCGGCCGGCGAGAATTCGTCCTTGTAGATCGCCTCGCCCATGGTCTCCCCTTGTTGTGGCACCCGGAATGTCCGGGCGTGAAGCGGCGCGCGCCGCCGTGTCTCATCCTTTGATTATGCCAAGAATTACTGGCCTCGGCTCGGCATGATGCTTATACTGTATAAATGTCCAGTAAAGTCCGCATACCCCCGCCGGCCAGGCGCGCAGGCAACGGCCTCTCAAGACAGGCTCACCTGCCGCCGCTGAGCGCCGCGCGCAGGGGCCGGGGCGCCGTCAGCAACCGCGACAGCCGCTACCTGCCCACCCGGGTGGAAATTGACGCGCCGCAGGAAGTGCTGGACCCAACGACAGGCGACTCGCAGGAAAACAGCAGCCCGGCCCTGGCCACCGAGTGCCGGCCGGAAACCGCCAAATCCATCATCGCCCGCAATCGTTCTCCCGACGTGCCTTTCGAACAGTCCATCAACCCCTACCGCGGTTGTGAGCACGGCTGCATCTACTGCTATGCACGCCCCAGCCACGCCTGGCTGGACCTGTCGCCGGGTCTGGACTTCGAAACCCGGCTGACCTGGAAAACCAACGCCGCGGAAAAGCTGGAGGAAGAACTGCGCGCGCCCGGCTACCGGTGCAAGCCCATTACCATCGGCGCCAACACCGACCCCTACCAGCCGGTTGAGCAGCGCTATCAACTCACCCGGAAATTGTTGAAAGTAGCCCGCCGCTTCCACCAGCCGATGAGCCTGATCACCAAAGGCCAGGGCATCCTCAGAGACATCGACCTGCTGGCGGACCTCGCAGCGGACGGCCTTGCCAACGTCGGCATCAGCGTCACTACGCTGGACCGCGACCTCAAGCGTGCCCTTGAACCGCGCACCGCCGACGGTAACACGCGCCTTAAAGTGGTGGAAACGCTGGCCCGAGCCGGCATCCCCGTGAGCGTGCTGGTGGCGCCTATCATTCCCGCACTGAACGACCGGGAACTGGAAACCATCGTCGCGCGCTCGGCTGATGCCGGCGCCACCAGCGCCGCCTACATCCTGTTGCGCCTGCCGCTGGAGATTCGCGAGTTGTTCGAGGAGTGGCTGCACACCCATTACCCGTTACGGGCCGAGCACGTGATGAGCCTGGTGCGCCAGTGCCGCGGCGGCCGCGACAACGACCCGCGCTTCGGCCACCGCATGCGGGGCACCGGTGAGTTCGCCGAGCTGCTGTCGAAGCGCTTTGAGGTCGCCTGCCGCCGCCACGGTCTCAACCACCGCGACGAGCGCGAGGCGCTGGATTGCTCGCAATTCCGGGTGCCCCCTGCCGCGGGCGACCAGCTTTGCCTTCTATAAAACCGAAGCTGTCACTACCCGGTATGCTTGTAGCTTCTAGATCGGTTGCGAGGGGCAAGACCATGATTTTCCTGTTTCTTGTGCACATACAGCCGGGCTACACGGCGGAGCAATATGCCGAGGCCTGGGTGCGGGCCAGTGAGCATTTGCAGGCGGCGCCCGGGGCACGAGGTACGCGGCTGCATCGCAGGATCGGCGATGACGACGTGCTGTTGGCCATTGCCAGCTGGGACAGCAAGGCCAGCCGCGATGCCATGGAATCAAGCGCGTCCGAGGCGGCGCGGCGCATCATCGAACAGCAAGCAGAGTTCGTGCAAGTTGAGGTGATCGGCGAGTTCGAAGATCCGGATTGGGAGGTGCTTCCAGGCGGCTGAGCATGGCGAACCCACGCTACTCGTCTATGTTATCTTTACTCGCTTTTCCGCTTATCGAACAACAAGAATTGGGAGAACACCATGAAGACACGTGCCGCTGTAGCCTTCGGCGCCGGCAAGCCCTTGGAGATTGCCGAGGTAGACCTGGAGGGCCCGAAGGCGGGCGAGGTGCTGGTGGAGGTCATGGCCACAGGCATCTGCCACACCGATGCCTTCACCCTGTCCGGCGAGGACCCGGAAGGCGCGTTCCCGGCCATCCTCGGCCATGAAGGTGCAGGCATCGTGCGGGAAATCGGTGCCGGCGTTACCTCGGTCAAGCCCGGCGACCACGTGATCCCGCTGTACACTCCAGAATGCCGCGAATGTAACTTCTGCCTGCATCCCAAGACCAACCTGTGCCAGGCCATCCGCGAAACCCAGGGCCAGGGTGTCATGCCCGACGGCTCCAGCCGCTTCTCTCTGGACGGCGAGTCGCTGCTGCACTACATGGGCTGCTCCACTTTCTCGAACTTCACGGTGCTGCCGGAGATTGCTGTGGCCAAGGTGCGTGAAGACGCCCCCTTCGACAAAATCTGCTACATCGGCTGCGGTGTGACCACCGGTGTAGGCGCCGTGGTCTACAAGGCCCAGGTCACCCCGGGCAGCAACGTGGTGGTATTTGGCCTGGGCGGCATCGGCCTCAACGTGATCCAGGGCGCGCGCATGGTGGGCGCCGGCAAGATTATCGGTGTCGACCTGAACCCCGCCAAGGTGGAACTGGCGACAAAGTTTGGCATGACCGACTTCATTAACCCCAAGGAAGTAGACGACGTGGTCGGCGCCATTCTCGACCTGACCGACGGCGGTGCCGACTACAGCTTTGAATGTATCGGCAATGTAAACGTGATGCGCCAGGCCCTGGAGTGCTGCCACAAGGGCTGGGGCGAGAGCTACATCATTGGCGTGGCCGGCGCCGGCCAGGAAATTGCCACCCGCCCCTTCCAGCTGGTGACCGGCCGCAGCTGGCACGGTATTGCCTTCGGTGGCGCTCGCGGCCGTACCGACGTTCCCACCATCGTCGACTGGTACATGGAAGGCAAGATTAACATCGACGACCTCATCACCCACACCATGCCGCTAGACGACATCAACACCGCCTTCGACCTCATGCATGCCGGCGAAAGCATTCGCAGCGTTGTTGTGTACTGAGAGGGCGATTCACTAGATGGAAAAAGTCTCAGACGTCCTCTGTTGCTGGGGGAACCTTGCGTAACCATGCATAAGGTATCGGATGTGAAATGCTGCTGGGGATCCCAGCAGCGCTACAGCCACCGCTCGGAGGTGCTTGATTGTGACATGCACTTCTCGGTGTTCGTACCGCCGCAGGTAGAAGACCGCAAGGTGCCGGTGCTGTACTGGCTGTCCGGACTGACCTGCACCGACGAGAACTTCGTCATCAAGGCGGGCGCCCAGCGCTACGCCTCGGAGCACGGTATTGCCCTCGTCGCCCCGGACACCAGCCCGCGTGGTGACCACGTACCGGATGATCCGGAAGAAGCCTACGATTTCGGCAAGGGGGCGGGCTTCTACCTGAACGCCACCCGGTCGCCCTGGTCCGCCAATTACCACATGTACGACTACATTGTGTCCGAGCTCCCGGCACTGGTTCGCGGCGGCTTCGACTTCGATCACGACAATGTATCGATCTTTGGTCACTCCATGGGCGGCCACGGGGCGCTGACCATTGCGCTCAAGAACCCCGGCAGATACCGCTCGGTATCGGCCTTCTCACCTATCGTGTCACCGAGTACCGTGCCCTGGGGTGAAAAGGCCTTTTCCCACTACCTTGGGGATGACCGCAGCAGCTGGGAAGCTTTTGACACCTGCGCGCTGGTCCGCGCCGGTGCAGAGCATCTGCCCATCCTCGTGGACCAGGGCACCGACGACAGCTTCCTGGAGGAACAGCTACAGACCCACCTGCTGGAGCAGGCCTGCGAGGCCGCGGAGTTCCCGGCCACCATTCGCCACCAGCCCGGCTACGACCACAGCTATTTCTTTATCGCCAGCTTCATCGGTTCCCATATCGCCTTCCACAGCCAGGCGCTGGGAAACTTCAACAGGATGTAAGGCCGCATCAGCAAGGCCGGCAAGCTCCTCACCTTCGGCCGGACATAGACATCCGGCTTGCGGCGCCCCGGGGGCGCCTGGCCGTGCAGAATGGCCAGATTTTGCGCTTTCAACGCAAGTTACTGTCTCTAATAGAAAAAGTCGTCACCTGGATCAGATTTCACGAGTGTGGCATAGGTCACAGGATGGGATTTTGCCGCACCATTTTTGGGCCTGCGGGGGGCATAATAGGACACCCCTAACTGGAGCGAACGCCACATGGACCTGAAGAAACTGGAAGATTTTCTCGCTCGCGAGAACCAGCGCTTTACCTGCTACGCTGCGGCCACTACCGATGTGGACGCCGAGAAGTTCAGCGCACAAATCGAACACCAGGTTGGCCTGTCACTAACTGGAGACGACCAGGCGGTACTCGAGGAACAGGGTGGCCACATCGCCCAGCTGGTGGCGTTCTACACCGAGTTTCCGAGCCTGCGCCTGTACTGCGACACCAACTCCAGCTCGTCAGCCTTTTACCTGGCCCGGCCCCGCAAATGGGGCCAGCTGAAGCAGGAGTTCATGGGCTGGATTCGCATGCTGCACGATGAAGATACCCACGGTGCCCTGCCGGACTGGCTGGGCTCCACCCTGGTGTTCGGTGAAATCCCCGAAACCAGCAACTACCTGCTGATGCCCACCGAGGGTGACGAGGCCGGCAAGGTGTTCATGTTCGAGCACTCCAGTTTCAGCTTCTCCGAGCAGGCGCCCGACTTCGAAAGCTTCCTCGCGAGGCTTACCACGCCGAACCGGGCACTGTTCCAGGAAATCCGCCGCTACACCCAGTACTCCGACGGTGAGACGGCCACGAAGTGGCTGGTAGAGGACTACGCCTACGGCGCCTGAGGCGCCGCCACCCCCCGGCGCCTAGCCGATCTTAGGGTAGAACAGGCGCCGCCACGTACTGCTGCGAAACGGGCGCCAGCCTTCATCGGGCTGGGCCAGACGTTCCGCCAGTAGGAACCACACCATCGGGTTGATAGTCAGCCCGCAATGGCTGCCCCAGACCTGGATGTTCTGCACCAGCGGGTAGCGGCCTTCCTGAATACATGTCTGCCAGTTGGTGACACCATCACCCTTGGAATACACCGCTGTGGTCGGCACCGGCGGCGGCTCAGTCAGGGTGTGCTGGGCGATGGTGATATCTTCATCCGGGTTCAGCGCGGAGAACAGGCGCCGCGGATAGCTGCCGGAATCCCGCCCCTCGCCAAAGGGGCTGCCCAGTGAGACCACCTGTCGAATCTTATCCGGCAATTCCTTGGCCAGTTCGCGGGCGTAGATGCCGCCCAGGCTGTGACCGATCAGTGTCACCTTGCCGCTGCTCTCCGCGGCCAGCTTGTCGATGTACTCCAGCGCCCGCTCCAGCAGGTCGCCCCTCGGCCCCAGGTTGCGGCCCTGGGCCCAGCCGACACTGTGGTAGCCGAGACGGTTTAGGTATTTGCGTAGCGGCGCGTTGTAGCCATCGTCACCCAGGAAGCCCGGCAGTAATACCACGCCGTGACCGTCGCCGCGGGGCATGCGGTTGAGAAAGCGCCGGGTGTAAACCAGGCTGGCAAACTCTGCGAAAGCGCGGTGGGCCTCGGTAACCGCCAGACCGATATGCGGGGGCGGAATCATATGCGTGTTTGCGTGCGCGTCCATACGTTGCTCCTAAGTCTCATGCTCTTGTTATTGTTTTGGTCTGTAAGGCCCGCGCTGTTCCCTCTAGGCGTCTCGCCGACGCCTTATCGCTGTGCGGGCGGTGGATGTTCGCCGGGCGGCACTGGCGGCCCTGGTTTTTCCGGCGCTGGATTTGGCTTTTGTCTTGGCTTTTGCCGCTGCCCTGGCGGGGGCTTTAGTGCTGGCCTTCTTTCTGGACTGTTTGGCGACGCGCGCGTTTTTCTCGGCGCGGGCGATGATCTTGTCGGTGTCGCGCTTCAGCTCATTGAAGCTATCGAGCAGACACTGTCGGTAGAAATCCGGGTCGGGCATGATTTGCCGGCAACTGGTGGCGGAAATAGCGAAATCGCCACAGTAACTGGTGATGGCGTGGAACAGGGCCATGCCGTCGAGGATCGGCCCGGTGCCGTAGTTGGCCACCAACCGCGCCCCCGTGTTGTAGAGCGGGATTTGCGGGCCGGGCACATTGGTGATCACGCAGTTGTAAATCGGCGATATGCGGTTCATCAGCCCCCAGCGGCTGGCCAGGCGCGCCGCCTGGGCGGTCAGGGTGCTGGGTATGAACTGGGTGTAGTCGGTCATGGACTTGGCACCCACCGCGTTCGAGAGCTCTTTGGCCTCGGCAGTCCCGGCGTGCACGGCCTTAAGGCGCTCCACCGGGTCCTCGATATCGCTGCGCACCTGCACCGTCATTGCCGAGACGATATTGCCACCGCTGCCCTTTTCACGTCTGTCGCGGGTATTGATGGGCGCCATGGCTGCAAGACTTTCAGGCGGCAGCTCATCCTTGGCGAGCAGGTACTTGCGCAGGGCACCGCCGACGATGGTGATGGCTACATCGTTGACGGTGGCGCCCACCACTGCGTTTTTGATCCCCTTGATCTCACCCAGCGGGAAGTGCACAGCGTTGAACACACGGTGCGGCGATACTTTGCCGTTAAAACGGGTGCGCGGAATAGGCCCCACCCGCTGCAACTCGCCCTTGCGCAGCCGGTTGTAGGCCTGGGCAAAGCCCGGCACCGTGTTGCGGGCCACTGAGACGAAGCGGAACGGCTGCTTGATGGCGTTCATCTGCGCGCGAATCAACAGCTCAGCGGCAGTGGGCTCATTCTCCACAGGCACCGCGTAGGGCTCCGCGTCGAGGTGCGCGTCCGGCGACAGATCGTGAAGGGCGGCGGTGATCTCGGTACCGGAGGCGCCATCTACCGCCGCGTGGTGCATCTTGGAAAAAATCGCAAAGCTGCCCTTGGGCAGATGCTCCATGTTGTCGAGCCCTTCTATCACGTACAGCTCCCATAGGGGCCGCTTGCGGTCCAGCGGGCGGGCGTGAATCCGGGAGATCAGGATGCAGAGCTGACGCCAGTCACCGGGCTTGGGCAGGGCGAGGTGGCGGATGTGAAATTCCGGGTCAAAAGTTCCGTCGGCCATCCAGTAGGGGTGGTCGAGTCCCAGCGGCACCGTGACCAGTCGCTGAGACATGGTCGGCAGTCGCTTGATGCGGCGGGTGGTGTTTTCGATGATCTGCTTGAAGCGGACCTCGCCACCGGGGGCGGTGGACGGATCGTAGATCGCCAGCCCGGAGATATGCATAGGCGCATTCGGCGTCTCCAGGTAGAGAAAGGAAGCATCTAGTCCAGTCAATTGCCGCATGGTTTTGAACCTGCAGTATGTCCCCAGAGCATAACATTTATGTCCGTACCCGGAAACGCGCTGCGTTCCGGGGCCAGCAGGTAGCGCGCCCGCTCAGCGGGCGATGGGATGGATGTTTGACCGCTCCTCGTTGCCGGCGGTGTCCGGCACTTCCTGCAGGGGCGAATCCGAGCGCAGCCAGCCGGCCAGGTTCTCTTCCACCAGCGAGGCCAGCATGGCGATATGGGCCTCGTCTTCATTGAGGGCAGGAACGTACTCGAAGCGCTCGCCGCCGGACTCCAGAAACACTTCCTTGTACTGCAGGGCAATTTCCTCGAGGGTCTCCAGGCAGTCGGCGGAGAAGCCCGGACAGATCACCTGCACCGACTTAACGCCCTCGTCGGCCAATGCCTCAAGCGTCTCGTCGGTGTAGGGCTGCAGCCACTCCTCGCGGCCGAAGCGGGACTGGAACACCATCTGGTATTCACCCTCGGCGAGCCCCAGGGTCTCGGCCAGCAGGCGCGTGGTCTTGTGACACTCGCAGAAGTAGGGATCGCCATTGTCGAAGTAGCGTTTGGGAATGCCGTGAAAAGACATCAGCAGCTTATCGGCACGGCCGTGCTCCGCCCAGTGTCGGCGCACTGAGGCCGCCAGTGCCTCGATATAGCCGGGGTGGTCGTGGTAGTGCGAGATGAAGCGGAAATCCGGCAGCCAGCGGCGCTGCTGGAAGTCTTCGGCGACGGCGTCAAAGGTAGAGGCCACAGTGGTGGCGGAGTACTGCGGGTAGAGGGGCAGCACCACAATCTTACGGGCGCCCTGCTGCTTGAGCGAGGCTATCCCATCGGAGATGGACGGATTGCCGTAGCGGAAGCCGAAGTCGACCACCACCTGGTCACCCAGGCGGGCCTTGAGCTGCTCGCGAATCAGGTCGGTCTGACGCCGGGTGTGGACAAACAGCGGCGAGCCCTCATCGGACCACACCTCGGCATAAGCCTCTGCAGACTTTTTGGGCCGTATGTTCAGAATGATCAGGTTGAGGATCGGCCACCACAGCAGGCGCGGCAGGTCCACCACCCGCCGGTCGGACAGGAACTGCTTGAGATAGGGCTTCAGCGCCGCCGCTGTCGGGGCTGCCGGGGTACCCAGGTTGGTCACCAGCACGCCGATACGGCCGGGTTGCTGGTGATTGAATATCGGTGTGTTGACCGGTTCCATGCAAGCTGTCTAAGTCGGTAAATCCCTTATTATACGCGTTAGATAGTCAAGCAGGATGACATTCAACGCATCTGCGGCTTCCAACGGCATCATGTGGCCGGCGCGGGGTATCATCCGCACGTCTTCCAGGCGAGGAAAGATGGCCCGCATCAGAGCGATCGGGTCCTCACCGTGGAAGCCTTCCAGGTCCACGTCCCGCTCGCTGCCAATGAACCAGGCCGATACCTCACTGCTGACGCCCTCAAAGGGTTTGCGCTGCTGCCACTTGATGTCCATAGAGCGGTACCAATTGAGCCCGCCAGTAAACCCGGAACGGCTGTATTCGGCCACGAACACCTCCAGGTCCACGTCGCTGAGCCAGGACCAGGGCAGCGGCGGGGTATCCGGCATGGCGTCGATATAGCTGGTCTCCGGCGGGTGCTTGAATACCTCGAAGTAGTTGGCCTCCCCGCTCAGCAACCACATCACCTTGCGCAGGAATTCCCGCGGCGCGGCGTCCAGCTCGCGATCGGCCCGGTCCGGTACCCGGAAGTACTCAATATGCAGGAAGTGCTGCTCACCCATCTCCCGGTAGCCCACCAGCGGCGGCTTGTCGGGGTCGTGGGGAGCGGCGGGGTTTTCCAGGCAGATGATGGCGCGCACCCGCTCCGGGTGACGCAGGGCCAGGTCCTGGATCGCAAAGGCGCCGAAATCGATGCCGACGAAGACGGCACGCTCGATCTCACAATGGTCCAGCAGCGCCAGCAGGTCGGCGGTGATGGCATCAACGCCGTAGGCCTCGGGATCCGCCGGTGCCCCGGCGCGCCCCATGCCGCGCATGGACGGTGCGATTACCCGGTAGCCTGCCTCCGCCAGCACCGGAATCTGCCGGTGCCAGCTGAACCACAGCATCGGGAAGCCGTGGCACAGTACCACCGCCGGGCCGTCAGCAGGGCCCTGCTCGACGTAGTGGGCAGCGATGTCATTGAGGGTGAGGTGGTGATGTGCCCAGCCAATGCCTGCCATACCCGTTTTCCCATTCGGACCCCGCCGACTATTCTACGCTAGACCGCACCGGAGGAAGGCCGCCATGGGCAATATGAAAATCGACACTATCTTCGCACACGGCGAGGATTTGCAATCCACCGAAACCCTGGGCAGGCGCGCCCGGGAGCTGGAGGAGCTGGGTTTCGACGGCCTGATGGTGGCAGAAATCGCTCACGACCCATTCCAACCACTGATTATCGCTGCGCACCATACCTCCACCATCGAACTGTGCACCGGGATTACGGTGGCGCTGGCACGCAGCCCCATGACCATGGCCAACAGCGCCCACGACGTGAACGCCTGGTCCGGCGGCCGCTTCCGCCTTGGCATCGGCTCCCAGATCAAACCGCATATCACCCGTCGCTTTTCCATGCCCTGGCACGGGCCGGCGCAGCAGATGCGCGAGTACATTGAGGCGCTGCGCGCCATCTGGGATTGCTGGTATGACGGGAAACCGCTGGACTACCGCGGCGAGCATTACCAGCACACGCTGATGACCCCGGAATTCACTCCCAGCAATACCGCGCACGGCAGGCCGCCTATTCTGATGGCCGCGGTGGGGCCGCTGATGCTGAAGACTGCCTGTGCTGTGGCCGATGGCTTGATCGTGCACAGCTTCTGCACCGAGCGCCATTTCAAAAACGTGATGCTGCCACTGCTGGAGTCGGAACTGGCCGCCAATGGCCGCAGTCTCGATGACTTTATCATCCAGTTTCCGGTGTTCACTGCCACGGGCACTACCGAGGAAGAACTGGAGCAGGCTAAACGCGCCATCAAATACCGCATCGGTTTCTACGGCTCAACGCCGGCCTACAAGACGGTGCTGGACACGCACGACTGGGGCGACCTGCAACCCATCCTCAACCGCATGACCAAGGAGGGCCAATGGGATGCGCTACCGGATCAGATCAGCGACGAGATGCTGCATACCTTCGCAGCGGTGGGCGAGCCGGTGGCGGCGGCACGGGTTATTGCCGAGCGCTTTGGTGGGATGATCGACCGCACCCTGCTGGAAGCAAAGTACTCCCCCGCTATTCTCGACCAGCAGATAAAAGTCCTTCAGGCCGCCGCCTGAATAGTCTCAGCGAAACCGCTGAGAGCACTGCCGGCGGTTCTATCAGCGCATTTCCAGCGAGTGTTGACCTACAACACGGGTGCCCCCGCGCTGCTCCAGGCCGGCTTCGCCGCTGTCGAGCCGGTTCTGTTGATTCAGGGTGACCGGCAGGGGGCGCAGTGACTGGCCGCCCCAGCGGTGCTGGGCGAGCTCTTCGAGAAGATCCTCAACGTCGACCACATCCACTGCGCTGACAAAGGCCTGCACGCCGCGGCCGCCGCCGGCGTCGCGCTTCCATTCCTCAAAGCTCGCCGATACCAGCCGGTGCTCGTGATCGAAGTTGAGCAGCATGAAATCGCCCTTGGCGTTGGCCTTGCCCCAATCCACGTTGAGGAAATCAGCGCCGGTAAAGCCCAGGCCGACGCCCACTCTGAACTCATCGATATCCCAGAACTCCCAGGCCATCACATAGCCGCTGCCGTCGCGGGACATGCGCAGGGGCGGACCGAAGCGCGCCATGACTTCCGTCACGGTCCAGCCCTCGTCCGGGTCGGGCACGTCCGCGATGGCAATGGGTGTGCCCAACTCGTATGCCCGCCACTGCACACAGCCGGCCAGCAGGACCAGCGCCAGCATAGCGGTAAGGCGCAGGCTAGTCGTCACTGTCGCGGGGCCGCACCTGGGTGGCATAGTCGCTAAGCAGGTCGTTCTCGTCAAAGAAGAAGATGGCGCGATCGTAGTGGGTCTGGATATCGATGTTGTTGTAGACAATCAGCAACAGGCCATCACCTTCCGCGTCTTCGAACAGGTAGTAGAGCACTGTCTCATCCTCCAGGGCGATCACCTGGGAGGGCGGCCCCAGCAGGGCCAGTACATCGGCGCGGGTGCTGCGGCCCTTTTCGAGCTGCGCAACCACTTCATCCTGCCAGGCGACCTCGATACCCCGCTGGTTACTGAATTGGACGCAACCAGACATCATCGCAACGGCCAGCAAAAGCGGCGGGATACGCAAACGCTTCATGATCATCAACTTCCCCGGAAAACTGAAAATAACGTCAACGACTATACGCGGGAAACCTGCCGACAGGCCACGTCCTGAGGGAATTGAGACTCAGATCAGGGCAGGGTTTGCCGCAGCAAGCGCAGCACGTTGCCACCCATGATGGCGCGGATGTCTGCCTCGCTGTAGCCCTCGTCCATGAGCACCTGGGTGAGCACTGCCAGCTCGCTGGTATCAAAGCGGGTGACCACGGAACCATCAAAATCTGAACCCAGCGCCAGGTGCTCAACGCCAATGGTGTCACGCACATGGTTCATGGCGGCGACGATGCCGGTCGGGGTGCTGTCGCAAACCGCCGCTTTCCAGTAGCCGATGCCAATCACCCCGCCGTTGGCCGCCAGGCGCCGCAGCTGTTCATCGGTGAGATTGCGGTTAGCCTCGCACACGGCCCGCACCCCGCCGTGGGATACCACCACCGGTTTGGTCGCCATGTCGAATACGTCGGTAACTGCCGCCGGGCTGGCGTGGGCCAGGTCGATCACCATACCTATGGCCTCGGCCCGCTGCACCACCTGCCGGCCCAGTGCAGTAAGTCCGTACTTCTGTTCACCGTGCATGGACCCAGCCACCTCATTGTCGAAGAAGTGCGCCAGACCAATCATGCGGTAGCCAACCTCAAACAGACCTTGCAGCTTGTCGAGACTGCCCTCCAGGGGCTGCGCGCCCTCCAGGCCCAGCAGGCCGCCCACGAGCTGCTGGCCCTGCTCGCGGGCCACCGCCAGCCTGGCCAGGTCGCCCTGGCTGTAGACGACCTGCAACTGCCCGCCGGAGCGTTGCTGCAGATCCTCGAGCTTATGAGCATGGAATACCGCGCGTTCGTACAGACTGGTCCAGGTGGCCAGCGGCTGCAGGTTGCCGATCACCAGATAGGTCAACACATCGGTGTCTGACGGGTTGGACTCGTAGTTCTGGCCGCGCGGTGTCTTGGTCACGGAGCCGAACACCTGCAGCGCGACGTTGCCGGCTAACAGTCGTGGCAGGTCGACCGCGCCGTGAGTCGACTTCTCGGTCAGGTCGCGACGCCACAGCAGCGGGTCGGCATGTAGGTCGGCGACAAATAGCCGCGCGTGCAGGGCCTGGGCCTCAGCAGACACCGGCGGCAGCGGGATACTGCGGTCCACGACATTGACCAGGCGGTCAAAGTGGTAGGGCGCCAGGGTGAAAAAGTACGCTATGCCGAGCACCAGCAGGGTGCCAGTAACGCCTGCCAGGGTTTTCAGTTTCCTGCTCATTGGCTGTTCCCTTTCCGCTCCGTTGCCAGTTTCCGCCCAGCCGCCATAATACGCGTGGCGGCGGTCATACTTAATCACCGAGGACAGTTTATGCAATTGCGTACGCGCATGGAGGGCGGTGGCACCCCCCGCCCGGAACGCTGGGGAATCGACAGTGAATACGGTCGCTTGCAAGACCTGCTGGTGGGCCCCATCGACAACTACCACTGGACCCCGGGCAACGCCGTGGCCCAGCGCAGTGAGCGGGTAGGCCTGAAATTCGACGTCGACGTGGTCAAGCGGCAGTACGGCGAGATGATCGCCGCCTACGAGCAGGCGGGTGTGAACGTGCACATCCTGCCAGCGGAAGCCGGCTTGCCCTACCAGGTCTACGCCCGCGACTCGAGCGTGATGACCCCCTGGGGCGCCATCATCATGCAACTGGAAAAAGCCTACCGCCGCGGTGAGTATGCGGCTGTGCTGCGCTTCTACCTGGAACGGGGCATTCCGATCTACGACATGGTCAGCGCCGGCAACGTGGAGGGTGGTGATTTCATGGTGTTGAAGCCCGGGGTGGCAATCTGTGGTTACTCCGGTGAGCGCAGCATCGAACCCGCCGTTACCCAGATCAAAGGCTGGTTCGAAGCGGAGGGCTGGGAATTCAAGACCTACGCTTTCGACCCCCACTTCCTGCACCTGGACGTCCAGATGGGCATGATCGCCGAGGACCTGGCCGTGGTCTGCGTGGAGGCGGTGGAGCCCGAGTTGGTGGACTGGCTGACGGCGAAAGGCATTCGCATTCTTGACATCAGCTATGGCGAGGCCATGAACATGGGCACCAATATCGTCGCCCTGGGAGAAGAGCGGGTGTTAATTCCTGCCGCCGGCACTTCCCTTATCGAGAAATGCCGGGCTGAGGGCCTGGAAGTGTTTGACCCGGATGTGGCTATGATCGCCGCCGGTGGCGGCTCGGTACACTGCATGTGCCAGGCCTTGAAACGGGACTCCGCGGAGTAGCACGGCGGGGCAAAGCGCTGCGGCGGAGCAAAAAGAGGAAAAGCAATGACGTCTGAACTGCGTATCAACGGTGAACGCCTGTGGGACAGCCTGATGGAGATGGCCGAGATCGGTGCCACCCCCCGCGGCGGCTGCAACCGCCAGGCCCTGACCGATGAGGACAAGCGCGGTCGCGACTTGTTTGTGGGCTGGTGTCAGGCCATTGGCTGCAGCATCAGCATCGATGAGATGGGCAATATCTTTGCGCGCCGGGAGGGCTCGGATGCCGGCGCCCCGCCGGTCATTACCGGCAGCCACCTGGATACCCAGCCCACCGGCGGCAAGTTCGACGGCGTGTACGGCGTGCTGGCGGGCCTGGAAGTGTTGCGCACCTTGAGCGAGCAGGGCATTACCACCTCAGCCCCGCTGGAAGTGGTGGTGTGGACCAACGAAGAAGGCGCCCGCTTCGCCCCGGCCATGGTGGGCTCCGGGGTCTGGGCCGGCGAGATGGCGCGGGACGATATTTACGCTATTGAGGACAAGGCCGGCAAGCGCTTCGGCGACGAACTGAAGCGCATCGGTTACAAGGGGGAACTGCCCGCGCAACCCAAGCCGATCCGCGCCGCTTTCGAAGCCCACATCGAGCAAGGCCCTATTCTCGAGGCCGAAGACCTGCAGATCGGCGTGCTCACCGGGGTACAGGGTAGCCGTTGGTACGACCTGATTATCGAGGGCCAGCCGGTGCACGCCGGGCCTACGCCGATGGAGGTGCGCCGCGATCCGTTCATGGCAGCACTGCCGATCATGCAGTTCTGCTACGACCTGGCCACAAAGCACGCGCCCTGGGGCCGCGCCACCTTTGGTGACATCAAGGCGGAGCCAGGCTCACGCAACACCGTGCCCGAACGGCTGGTGGTCAACGTGGACCTGCGGCACCCGGACCCGGGAGTGCTCGACAGCATGGACCGGGAGTTCCGGGAGTTCGTCGCCGGCGCCTGTGCGGAGAAGAAACTCGCGGGGCGCGTCGAGGAACTGTGGCACATGCCCGTTACCCAGTTCGACCCGGACTGCGTGGAAGCCGTACGCAGCGCCACCGCAGAGCTGGGTTACAGCAACCTGGAGATGGTGTCGGGGGCCGGCCACGATTCCCTGTACGTGGCCAAGGTGGCGCCCACCAGCATGATTTTCGTGCCCTGCAAGGACGGCATCTCCCACAACGAGGCAGAGGACGCCAAGCCCGAGGACCTGGAAGCGGGCTGCAACGTGCTGCTGCACGCGATGTTGAAAATGGCCGGCTAGGTGCGGCCGGCTAGGTGCGGCCGGCCAGGTGCCCCCAGCTAGGAAGCCCGCAGGCTGGAGAGGACCGCGGTTACTACCAGTCCAAGCCCCAGCCCGGCAATGATGCAACCCACGAACGCCATCGGCGAGGTTTCCAGGAAGAAAAATCCGACACCCAGCCCCGTCAGTACGCCGCCACCGATTGCCCAGGTACTCCGGTCACGCCCTGAATCCGCCATAACAACTCCCGCTGTCAACAGAAGATGCTGACCAGTGTACCGATCACCCATTACCCGGCCATGGCCCAGATCAAGGGCGGTAGAAAATCGTACCGCGCGTTCTGCGGATCAATCGGATGCCAATGGCGATGAGGCCATCAGCGTGTCGCGAGATCGTTCGCCGCGCTTGCGCACCAGCAGTTCTACCAGTTCCGCGTAACGCGGGGTATTGGGACCCCAATGCGGGCACACGCTCGCAAAAAACACCAGACCCACCGAGGCACCGGCCAGCATCTCTGCCGTAATTACATCTGCGGTATAGAAGCCGATGGCACCAAAGAGTACCGCAAGGCAGAAGGCTCTCAGGCTAATTGCCTGGGTTACCCGCCACTCGGCGCGTTCAATCAGCGCCAGTTCCTGTTCGTCAAAGTCCATTAACACCGTCCATGTTCGCTCAATCTTACAATTCGACGTAGCCGGATTTTTATAGCGCCTGATATCCGTTTCCCTGGCGCGGAGTCAGTATAGACCTGTAGTTTCAGGGGTCTATGAACGTATGACACATAAATGCCAGTTTGTTGCTCTTCTGACCCAGAAATCTTCGAAGCCTGGTTGTACACTGCCAGTACCGTGCGCTCACTCCACACGCAGGGCTGACGAACTCACAGGGCAGGTTCTGCTTGTGGAGAACCCGAATGGAGAACCAAAGACAATGGATTGTCAGATCGCTAAGTGCGATGAACGATACTCACAATTCGTTCAAATCGCTCTGCTGGTACTCGCTCTACTACTACCTATACCGCTGACCGCGCAGCCTCCGATTGAGTTGTATGCCCGATTACCGGAGCTTTCAGAACCCAAACTCTCCCCCGACGGCGAACATGTTGCGGTTGAAATGAGCTACCAGGGCTCTCGCGTTCTAGTCGTGCGCGATATTTTCAGCAGCGAGCCACGGGCAATCGTGCAGCCAGGTGAAGTGGAGCTGCACGACTTCGAATGGGTATCGAACGACCGCCTGGTACTCCATGTGCGAGCTATTGGCTGGCGGCCATGGAACGGCCGGCATTTTGAGTACACGCGCTTGCTTAGCGTTGATAAAGATGGCGGCAACGTAGTGCAGTTCAAAATGCGTCCCAACCAGAACGGCGATTATATGTCCCAACCGCATATCGTTTCGCGCCTGCCAGATGACCCTGATCACGTACTTGCAGTGTTGAACGACGCGTATGGCCGCTTTCTCTTTCCCGAGGTTGTGCGCGTCAATGTCCGTACAGGATATGGGAAGTTAGTGCAGCGAAATGTTCGTGATATTTATGAATGGGTTGCAGATTCCAAGGGCCGATTGCGAATTGGAGTATCTGTTGCAGACAAAGGGGGGCAATACCGCGCTTCAAAAGCCACAATCTACCACCGCGCTACTGAGGATGAAGAATGGGAAATAGTGCATCAAGCAGACTTTCTTTCCGCGCAAATGATGCATCCCATCGGCTTCGACCCTAGCAATGACGCGGTACTCCTGGTGACTAGCAGCGAACTGGACGGGACAAGCCTGACGGAGGACATCCCTGTAATACACCGACTGGACCTGCAGAAGGGTGAGCTGATTGGGGAATACAAAGATGAGCGTGCGCTAGCTGTTGAAGCAATGGTGAAGGAGTCGCTCGGTATTGCACGGGCATCCGTCACATCACGCTCTGATGATGACAAGCGGATGATTGTCACGACTTACAGCGATGTAGATCCGCATGAGTACTACCTTTACCAACGCGATGAAAACCGAATCTCGCCATTAGGTAGTACTTATCCGGGTCTCAAGCATACATCGCTTGCTCCCATGCTAAGCGTTGAGTACAGGGCAAGAGACGGACGCCCAATACCGGGCTTTCTGACCCTTCCCTTGGATGTAGAAGGTAAACCACCTCTGGTGGTTTTTCCGCACGGAGGACCATGGACTAGAGACGACGATATGGGAAGAGACCACTGGGGATTTGACAACTACGTGCAGTTCTTCGCCAGCCGCGGCTATGCTGTGTTTCAACCTCAGTTTCGTGGCTCCACAGGCCTTGGTGTTGAACATCTTGAAGCTGGCTACGGCGAGTGGGGGATGGCTATACAGGACGACATCACAGACGGCGTAAGATGGCTTATTGCCGAGGGAAAAGTGGATCCTGAAAGGATCTGCATTTACGGAGCGAACTTTGGAGGCTACGCCGCAGCGATGGGCGCCGTGAAGACTCCAAAACTATACCGGTGCGCAATCACTGAAAATGGCGTCCTTGATCTAAAGCGCTTTATCAATTCTGCCAAGTACTATGTATTTTCGGAAGCGAATAGAGCGATGTGGAATGATCGAGAGGACATAGAAATGGCTTCGCCGTACCATTTATACAACCAGATCGAAGTTCCGATACTAGTCATCGCCAGCGACAAAAACACTCTCATTCCCTGGGTTGAGCATTCCAAGCGCTTCCACAAGCGGCTACTGGAGCACGACATCGAATCAGACTTGCTGGTACTGGAGGGCGGTGACCACTGGCGGACCAATGAGGCCCATGAACTTCAAAAATTGCAGGCGATCATCTCGTTTCTGAATCGCCACATCGGCAACTAGGGAAACAATATCTTCCGAAAGGTCAGATTGACCCGCGGTCCGCAGGGCCTGGCCTGTTTCGCCATTCCGTGGTGCCAATGGCGCTGGGTTTTCCCTGCCATCACCAGCAGGCTGCCGTGGGCCAGCGGCAGCTTCACAGGCTCCACACTGCGATCGTGGCGGTGCTTGAAGCGCAACGGGCGCTGCGCTCCGAGGCTGAGCGAGGCGATCACCGGCTCTGGCCCCAGCTCCGGTTCATCGTCGGCGTGCATGCCCATGCTGTCGCGGTGGTCCCGGTAGTAGTTGAGAAGCACGCTGTTGAACACTTCGCCGCAGACCGCTTCCACCTGAGACTTGATCGACTGCAGCAACGGCGTCCACGCCAGCGGCTCCAGCGCCAGGCCGGAATAGCGGTAGCGCGCTTCGCGGTCACCGTACCAGGCATGCAGCCGAGGTTGCAGGTAGGTCTTGCCGAACAGGGTAATGGGGTCCTGCCGCCAGGGAGTCTGTTCAATCAGTGTCTCAAGGCATGCGTCTGCCGAAGGCTCGAGCGCCAGACCGGCCCGGTAGTAGACCTTCGCATCAGGCATGGCAATGCGCCGCACGGGCTCGTCCGCAAACAGGGATAACGAGGTATCATCCATGGCCCCAGTATATCCGGACGAAGCCGAGATGATTGACCTGCGCAGCGACACTGTCACCCGCCCCACCCCCGCCATGCGTGAGGCCATGCACACCGCGGAACTCGGCGATGACGTTTACGGGGAAGACCCCACAGTCAATGCCCTGGAGGAATACGCCGCGCAGCTCACCGGCAAGGAGGCGGCCGTGTTCGCGCCCTCCGGCACCCAGACCAACCTGATCGCCCTGCTCAGTCATTGCCAGCGAGGCCATGAGTACATCGTTGGCTTCACTGCCCATACCTACCAGTACGAGGGCGGCGGCGCGGCGGTGCTGGGTGGCATTCAGCCCTGCCCGATTCCCTTCAACGAGCGGGGCGAGCTGCCGCTGGACGCGGTGGAGGCGGCCATCAAGCCCGACGATTCCCACTTCGCCATCACCCGCCTGCTGTGCCTGGAGAACACCACCGGCGGCAAGGTACTGTCGCTGGACTACATGGCCGCGGCCAGTGAGCTGGCCCGGCGCCACGGCCTGGGGCGGCACCTGGACGGTGCGCGGGTGTGCAACGCGGCGGTGGCGCTGGGTTGCTCACTCAAACAGATCGCGCAGCATTTCGATACCGTGTCCATGTGCCTGTCCAAGGGCCTGGCGGCACCGGCGGGTTCGGTATTGGTGGGAGATGCGGAGACCATCGCCAGGGCGCGGCGCTGGCGCAAGATGGTGGGCGGCGGCATGCGCCAGGCCGGCGTCATTGCCGCGGCCGGCCTCTATGCCTTGGAGAACAATATCGGCAGGATGGCCGAAGATCACGCCCGGGCCCGCCGGGTGGCGGAGGCGCTGGCCGACCTGGACTGGTGGCAACTGGACCACGAGCCGCAGACCAATATGCTGTTCCTGGATAGCAGCACTAACGTGGCACCGCTGATCGAGCATCTGGCCCGTTACGAGGTGAAGGTGAATGGCCACCGCTGGGTGTTCCACCAGGACGTCCCGGATTCAGGCGTCGATACGCTGATCGAGGGCTGCCGCAGCTACCAGGCCTAGCCTTACTCGCTGAGCAGCCCGGCCAGGCTGGCCCGCTTGTCAGCGCCGAAATCCAGCGCTTCCTCGATGAAACCGACCACGCTACCGTGGCGCTCGTGCATCAGCGCCAGCGCGCCACCCAGGTAATCCCGCTCCACCTGCATCAGCTTGCGCAACGCTTCACCGTTGATGTCCATCCCGGGTACCGGTGCCTCGGTCACGCCGTCCACCAGGCCATCCACGTAATTGGCGGTGATGTGATTGGTCGCGAGGTAATCGTGCATCACCGTCTCCTCATCGGCGCCCAGTGCAAACAGGGTCATGGCGGCAGCGAACCCGACCCGGTCCTTGCCCGCAGAGCAGTGGAACACCAGCGGGTAGCGGTGCTCCTCCAACAGCAGGTGCAGGAAATCCCCGAATACGGTGCTGAACACCTCCACGAACTGGCGGTTGGCGATACGCAGGAACTCCACAGCTTCCTCTGGCCCCATCTCGCCGCGCTCCAGGCTGCGGCGCAGGGTGACCACGTCAGCGGCCTCGGCGCTGACCGGCAGCCACAGTTGCTCAACCTCCGGGTTGTCCACCCGGTCGAGGACTTCGTCGCGCTCTTCCTGCCGGCGCAGATCGATCACCGTGCGCAGGCTGATGTCGTCCAGCAGTTGCTGGTCGGCATCAGTCAGCCGCCCGAGGTGATCGGAACGGAACAGCCTGCCGGTACGCACCCGCCGCCCACCCTCCAGGGGATAACCCCCCATGTCGCGGAAGTTATGGGCGCCTTCAAAATCGAGCTTGGTAGGGAGATGGTCCATGGAAACAACTCAGCAGCGGAAGGCAGCAGCATAACCGCTCCCTGTGACAGAAAACAAAAAAGGGGCAGAGACCCGATTAAGGTCCCTGCCCCGGTTGCGCGAGCGCGGCGAGTCGCCTAGGCGGCGGCTGCCGGATCGGTGGCCTGCTCCGGGGCCGGTGCGCCGTTCACACCCGGCCAGCGTGAGCCTGAGATCGTATCCGCGAAGGGCAAAAAACCGTCGGGGTCCAACGGGCCCGCCAGAGTGATCTGGCGGTCGAGGAAAATCGGCCACCACAGGTGGGCGGAAACCTGCTCTCGCATGGGCAGCTTGCTGGCCAGCGGGTCCCAGGGGCTGTCGCGCAGCAGCAGGGTGCCGTTCACCTTTTCCCGGTGTGCGGTGCCGTACTTGCTCATCACGTGTACCACATGGGGCGGGAAGTCATAGCCGGTGGCGGGGCCGCCGACACTGACCGCGCGAGACACCTTGATCCACCACTCGTTTTGCACCCACTCGTCCTGGGGGTCGGCCTCGCCGGTAGACTCCCCCTCGAACTCCACAAAGGTGTAGCCCTGGTGAATACAGCGCGCGGAGACCTTGTTCATCATCCGGTAGTAGTGTGTCTCGCAGGGGTACTTGGGCTGGCCGTTCATCTCCTGGGAGATAAAGATGGCCGACTCCTGGTCGATACCGTAGCCCAGGGTGTATTCACCGGCGGTGCCGTTGTAGTCGGCATCCACGGTGGTGACGATGCCGTACTCGGGCACATCCGGTACCGGGAAGTTGTAGATCGTCAGGTTTACATGGGGGTTGGTACCCGGTTCGATGCCCGGCGGCAGCAGCGCTGCGATCTTGTCCGGATCGGTGCGATAGACGATCTTCAGCATCGGCCAGTTAATAATGTCGCCGGTAGGTCCCTGGGGTGAATAGCTCATGGGCGTCTCCTGTTATTGTGGCGCCGTAAGGCGCTGGCTGGATGTGCGATACGAGGCAACGGCGAGTGTCATAGATAGAACTGGCGCACCCACTTGCGGAACAGCACCAGAGTCTTGTCGCCCTTGCAGAACACCGGCTTCTCCCGGTATATCTTGTGCTCCCAAATGGGATAGTCATCCATGATGCCGCTCTTGATGCCTTCCATGACGTCGTCCCCCGCCAGGTCAACGATCTCCTTGCGCACGGTCAGCGACCAGCGCATGTGGGTCTCATTGGGTTTGGTGGGCTGGGCGGTAGAGTAAACCAGCATTTCCGCGCCGGGCCCGTAATGGGTGCGCACGATAGCCAGCCCCGGGTTGTGTACAATCGCGGTGAGTGTATTGGCCGGGTTTCGATCCGTGGCCTCGGCCTCCGCCACGAGAGTCAGCACCCGGCCGTCGTCCGCCAGGGTGACCTCGTTGGGTGGGGTGTTCTGCTGCCGGTGTACGTATTGGAAGTGTTCCGGGTCGCAGACGTTCTCGGCAATGTTCTGCACGTGGTTGGGAATGGTGAACTCCCAGTACTGGGGCTCGCTCCAGTCGTCGTCAGCCAGCTCCGGTACCTCGGGCACCTCCCAGGCGGGCGATTCACCCTGCGGGTGGTACCAGACCATGATGTCGCCATTGGTCTCGCTCACCGGCCAGCTGCGCAGCTGGGCGCGGCTGGGGATGTCGTCGCAGTAGGGAATCTCGGTGCAGTTGCCGTCGCGGCCGAACACCCAACCGTGGAAAGGACAGCGCAGATTGTCGCCCACCACACGGCCGCCGTGACCCAGGTGTGCACCCAGGTGCGGGCAAAAGGCATCCAGCACCGCCAGGTCGCCACTGCGGGTGCGGTACAGCACCAGCTCCCGGTCGAAGGCATAGATAGGTTTAACCTCCCCCGGGCCCAGATTGCGGCCCCGCTCAACGGAGTACCAGCCGATAGGGAACGGTAGCTGCGGTGCCGATTTGGATTCGCAGTCACCAAGCGCCTCGGTATTGATGGGTTCGTGCACGCTGTTCATGCCTTGCTCTCCTCTGGGTGCGGCCCGAAACCGCTACTGGAAACGGCTGGCCTCGGGGCCGATGCGATCCGCGACCTGCTGTAGCGCGCTTTCATCGAGGCCGTAGAAGTGAATGGCATTGCGGCCGAGAATGGCGGCCACGTCATCGGCGGGGAAGCCTGAGAACACCTCGTCGAGAATCTCCGCAGTCTTGGGCCAGGTTCCCTCCGGGTGGGGGTAATCGCTGCCCCACATCATTTTGTCGACACCCACCAGGTCGCGAGCCTCCACGTCGGAGCGCGGGATACAGGAGGCACCCACGCCGATGTTGCGGCGAAAATAGTCACTGGGCTTCATGGACAGGTGGCTGCGGAAATCACCCAGCTTGGCGGAGTGGTGCACGTCGGTGTAATTGTGGTCCAGCATGCGCAGCCAGCTCGGCAGCATCCAGGTAGTGCCGCCCTCGGTAATCACGGTTTTCAACTTGGGGAATTTCTCAAACACGCCACCCCAGATCATGAAGGTGAGCGGGCGGTACAGCCACCACATCACCTCGGAGACGTAGATGCCCATGGCACCGGGGTAGTCGTCGGCGGACTCGTCCGGCCAGCCAGCGCCAAAGAAATCGGCCATCGGCCCGGGCCCCGAGTGGAAGTGCACGATAACGCCCAGGTCTTCACAGGCCTCCCAGAACGGGTGGTATCTGGTGTGGTGGTAGCCGGGGAACTCGTTGGTCATAGACGGAATCATCACGGCGCGGAAGCCCTGTTCAGCGCACCAGCGCACTTTCTCCACTGCCTCGTCCACGTCCCACAGCAGCGGGATGATAGCCACGCCAATGTGGCGTGCCGGGTCGTTGGCACACAGCTCCGCCAGCCAGCGGTTGTGGGCCATGGCGCCGGCCCATTGCAGCTCGGGCACGATGTCCTTGGTAGGCAGCGACAGCCCGGCACCGAAGGGCGGCGTGTTGGTCTCGGTAATACCATCGACGAAGATCACCTCAGCTGCGATGCCGTCGCGGTCCAACATCTGCACCCGTTGGCTGTAGTCCCAGGCCCCGGTCAGCTCCTGCTCGATGCCCCGGCGCCATTCGTCGTTGATGTCCTTGATAAGAAAGCTGTCCTCCGCCTTCTTCGTCATCTCAACCTGGATAGGCACCGCCATATCCATCATCTCGTGGTACTGCTCTTCGATGTAGGGCTTGTAGTCCCAGATGGGCAGGCCGGCGTGGCAATCGGAGGAGACGACAATCAGGCGTTCAGACATAAGTACCTCGTGCGGGATCGCGGCCCGTCTTCATGAGTGGACTGGTCGGGTGCCAACTGGCTTTTCCCTTAGAAAAGAACGCTGACCCCGTATCGCTCAATATTCACACTTGAGCAATCTTGCACATTTGTATACTTTTATAGTCGATAGCGAATGAGGATGCAACAGCGCGCAACATGGACGCCACCGACACCCACAACATCGAGGCCCCGCTTGGACGGCGCGAAAAGCGCAAGCTGGAAATTCGTGAGCGCATCGAGCAGGCCGCCTATAGCCTGTTCAAGCGGCATGGCATCGAGGCGATCAGCATCGAACAGATCTGCTCAGTGGCCGACGTGGCGCGCCGGACGTTTTACGGCCACTACCCCAACAAGCAGGCCCTACTGCAATCGCTGAGCCGCAGCCGGGTGTGGTTTACGGCCGACGACATGATGGCGACACTGATGGACCAGCACAGCGATACCGTATCGCGGGTGCACGCCATGATCGGCTACATGGAAAAAAACCTGGCGGGCTACAGTGAGGTAGACCGCGCACTGATCCTTATCTCGCCGGGCTCACTGGACGAGGAAAACCACCTGCGGGAAGTCAGCGATTCCCTGCGAGATTACCTTGCCAGGTTGTTTCGTGAAGGTCAGGAGGCGGGGGACGCAAGTACCCGCTTCAGCGCCGAGCTGCTAGCCGAGATGGTAATGGGCACCACCAATACGCTGATCGTCAACTGGGCCGTCAATCCCAACTACCCGATTACCGAGAAGCTCGAAGAAGCGCGATGCCTGTTCGAGTCAGTGATCAGCCTCGACTGATCAATCGCGAGGCGGCAGGCCGTGCAGCATGGTCAGGAATTCGAGATGGGTGCCCGCCCGGCGGTGCTCTGACAGGGCCTGGTAGTCAGGATCGTTGTACCAGGCTTCCGCCTGCTCCGCCGAGGGGAACTTGAACATCACCATGCGCCCGGTACGCGGAGCACTGCCTTCAAACGTCACGGTGTTGTCGTCATAGGTAAAAAACTCGCCGCCGTAGCGCTTGAGGATGGGAAAGAAACCTTTCTCGTACTGGCGGTAGGTGTCGGCGTCGTGCACCTGGAAATTGGCAACGACATAGGCGGGCGCATCGGCCATGCGTGTCTCCTTTGACTATGAATGAACTCTGTATGGGCCAGTGACATTGCTTGCCCGGCGTCAGGGCAATATTGTGCCATGCGTGGCGCGCTTAGACGGCCTGCTCGAGACCAAGAGTGAACTCGAGAGAATAGTGAGCGGCGCCCCGGGTGGGGCGCCGTGAACTGGCAGCCTTAGCTGGACTTCTTGGGCGCGGCCTTGGGCCGGGCTTTCCTGGGAGCAGCTTTTTTCGAAGCGGCCTTCCGCTTGGCGGGCGCCTTTTTCGCAGCAGCCTTCCGTTTGGCGGGTGCCTTCTTCTTGGCGGCTGCCTTCTTCTTCACAGGTGCCTTTTTGGCAGCAGCTTTCTTCTTAGCAGGCGCTTTCTTTTTCTTCGCCGCTTTCTTGGCCGCCGCCTTCTCGCGACGCTTGGCCTGCTGCTCGGCCGCCTTTTCTACCATGGCCGCCGCGCGATCGGCCGCCTTGGCCTTGCGCTCCTCGAGGATTGCATCCGCTTTCAGCGGAACAAGACGCTCAACGGCATCGGCAACAGCCTTGGCAATATCGGAAGTCATCTCCGCCATCTGCTTGGCCTGGTCCAGAAGTTGGTCGACCTGCTTGCGATTTTCAGAGCTGGGGCGCTTGCGCAGTGATTCGCGAGCTTTCTTGAGACGCTTGTTCGCCATGGTCTGCTTCTTGCGAGCTGATTGCAGCTCACGCTTGCCCTGGCGAACTTGCTTCTCTGCTTCGGCCAGCAAGCGGTTGCGCATTTTTTCCACTTCCTTGTTTGCGCGCTCCGCCATCTTGATAGCTTCGGCCAGTTCTTTCTCCAACATGTGTTTGCACTCCGTGGTGGAAGAGGTACCGCATAAACAGTTTAAACCTATTGAGGAAAATGCAAACCTTAATCTGAGCCTATTTTTTTCGGCCTATCGCGACTCGATAACATCCACCAGACGATCAATTTCGTGCAGTTCTGCGGTGACCGGTGACAACATAGCTTCATCGCAGCCCGCCGCCTCCAGATTGTCGAGCGCTTCTTTTACCGCATCGGGGTTGCTGCGATGCACGCTGTTCGCCATCCAGGTGGCGACATCCTCACCGGCAATCAACAGGTAGTTGTAGCAGTAGTCGTAAAGTTTTTGCTGGCCGTCGTCGTCGAGACAGTACCAGAAACCGCCCATTTTATAGGGCGCAGTCTCTCTGCCCGCCTGTTCCCAGGCAGCGTCTGCCATGACCAGGGTGTTGGCAATCTCCTCACGCTCGCCATTGCCGGACCAGGCGTAGATGCCATCGGCCCAGCGCGCGCCGCGAGCGATGCCCTTGGGACCCATAGCGCCGGTGTAGATGCGCGGCCCACCCGGTTGCAAAGGTTCCGGGCCGACCGGGTCGCAGCCTTCCACCGGGGGTTCCTGTGCCCAGACGCTGCGCAGGGTTGCCACTTGCTCGTCCATGCGCGCATGCCGTCCGGCATAGGTGGCGCCCACAGCCTCGTAATCCTGCTCGCGCCCGCCGTAGCCCACCGTAACCGTCAGGCGGCCGCCGCTCAGCACGTCGAGACTGGCGATCTCCTTGGCAGCCCGCACGGCGTTGTGCATGGGTAGCACATAGAGGGTGGTGTTGATCTCCACACGCTCGGTAATTGCCGCGGCGCTGGCCAGCAGGATGCGCATATCGAAGGTGGAGCCGAGAATGCGCTCGCCGCAGGATAAGCTGTGAAACGGGCCTTCATCGATATGACGAAACCAGCGGTGGTAGTCCTCGCGAGTCATGCCCCGCTTCATATAGGGCAGGCAGAGTCCGATTTTCATGGCGACGCTCCAGGAAACGAAGCGTCAGTGTAGACACTCGCAGGCGCCGGGATAAGCGCGTGCGAGCAACGGCGGTTTAAAACTTCAGGCAGATTTTGCCAAAGTGCCCGTGGGATTCCTGCAAGCGGAAAGCGTCGGCGATATCTTCCAGCGCGAAAGTGTGACTGACGACAGGCTCGATACCATTGGCCTCGATCGCCCTGACCATGTCGAGTTGCTCGCTTCGCGAGCCAACCGTGATGCCGTTAATCACCGCGTTTTTCTGGAACAGCTCGGCGGTAGGCACCTCGCCGCTGATGCCGGTGAGCACGCCGATCATGGAGATGTGGCCGCCAAAGGCCGCCGCGCGCACCGACTGCGCGAGGGTGCCGGACCCACCGACCTCGACGATCACGTCAGCGCCTTGTCCACCTGTTAACTCCTGTACGCGGTCTCCCCAGGCTTCATGGGTGTTGTAATTGATCAGGATGTCGGCACCGAGGGACTCCAGGCGCGCCAGCTTTTCGTCAGTGGAAGACGTGGCGATGACCCGGCAGCCGTTCGCCTTGGCGAACTGCAACGCAAACACCGAGACGCCGCCGCTGCCCTGTATCAACACCGTGTCGCCGGGCTTGATCCGGGCTTCCACCATCAGCGCGCGCCAGGCAGTAAGCGCGGCACAGGGCAAGGTGGCCGCCTGCTCAAAACTGTAGCCGGTGGGTATACGGGTAAAGCAGGTGGCCGGGCGGGTGACGGTCTCTGCGGCAAAGCCGTCCGCCATGTCGCCGGGCACCTCCGACATCCA
>JANQGK010000112.1 GCA_028277365.1 Halieaceae bacterium
CGCTGGTGCTGGACGAGCGCGGCCGGGTCCTCAACACCAATGCAGTGGCCAGCGCTTTGCTAGGGGAAGAGGACGGCATGAGCCTCATCGACCAGCGGCTTCACCTGCAGGACAGGGCCACGGACAGCCAGCTACAAGTGATGATCGAAGCCGCGGTGGCCGCCCAGCGCGCCGGCACTACTGGCATGGTGCGCGCTCTGCGGGTGCCGCGGCCCAGTGGCCTGAAGGATTACGGGCTGGTATTGCGGCCGGTACCCCTGGCGGAATGGGCCGAGGGCCAGTCCAGCCCCAGCGTGGCAGTATTCATCAGCGACCCGGCCCAGGGTGAGGGTTCAGGCTTTGAACCCAGTGACGTGTCGCGCCAACTGCTGCAGGAGTTGTTCCAGCTGACCCCGGCGGAGGCCTCACTGGCGCTGCGGCTGGCCCAGGGATTGAGCCTGGCGGAAGTCTCGGCACAACAGAATATCTCCCAGCACACTGCCCGCGCCCAGCTCAAATCGATCTTTTCCAAGACCGGCGTTGCGCGCCAGGCCGAGCTGGTCCGACTGGTTCTGAAAAGCGTCGCCAGCCTGGCCTGAGCAGGCCCCGGGTCCACTTGGACCTATTCAGGCGCCTGGAACTCGTGGCCCCACAGGCTGGGGCGGCTTGATACCGTCGGCGTGTAGCCCTCCCAGTCCATCTTCAGCCCGTCGCAGCCGTACTCCAGGGCGAAGCCACCCGGGGTCGCCATGTAAAAAGACAGCATGCGGTCGTTGGTGTGGCGACCGAGGGTGGACGTCACCGGGATATTCCTCGCCAGCACCCGGTCGAGGCAGTAACCCACCTCGTCGACGTTCATCACCTCAACCATGAGGTGCACACACCCGGAGGGCATTTCCGCCTGGTAAAGGGCCAGGCTGTGGTGTCGCGGATTCTGCACATGCATGAAGTTCAGGCCCTGGCCAGGGTCGGCCGGGTCCTCGCTGAAACGGAAATGCATGTAGTCGGTATCCCCGAAGCCCAGCACATCGCGATAGAAAGCGTGGGTTTCGGTGAGATTTGGCGCGGGCAGCACGGCGTGCCCGAAACCCATGTCGCCATTGAAGCCGGTTTCGAAGCCCGCCACCCCCGCCGGCGAGACGAACTTGTCGTACCCCAGGGCGGCGCCGTGATAGAGCTCCAGCCGGTTACCCGCCGGGTCCGCCAGCCGCACCAGCGCCTGCACCTGGCGCTCGGCACAGTCCGCCTCGCTGCCGTGCTGGTAGTCAATACCGGCGGCATCCAGCTGTGCGCAGGCAGCAGTGAAATCCGCGGCTGAGGCCAGCTCCCAACCGCAGAGCTCGAGTCGGTCGGTCTGCCCGGGAACGACGGCGAAGCGGAACGGCCGAGCGTCCATCTTCAGATAGACGGCGCCGTCGGCGCCCTCGGCGCACATCATGCCCAGGACCTCGGTGCCAAAACCGGCCCACTGGGCCGGGTCCGTGGATTCGATGCGCACATAGCCCAGGCTGCGAACGTTCATAGGCTCTCCTTCGTTTTCCGGCATTCTGGCGATAGCGCCAGTGAACGGTCAACTGCCAGGAGCAGCCGTCGGGGACCGGTTCAGGCCTATATACCACTCAGCGCTGCCCCAAAATCAGCGCCATTGACATGCATCAAGCCCCCAGGGATCGGCCGTTGCTATGCTCTCGGCAGGAGGCTTGGACTGAATGGACAAATTGGTGACGCATTCCTGTCAGCAGGACATGGCGCTGGTTGAAAAATACGCGCGCAGTGGACCCCGCTACACCTCCTATCCGACAGCGCCGCAGTTCGGTGAGCAGTTCCCCGTCGACAGCTACCTGACCGAAGCCCGCGGCCATCACCTGGGTCCCCTGTCCCTCTACGTACATATCCCGTTCTGCCGGGACATTTGCTATTATTGCGCCTGCAACAAGATCGTCACCCGGGAGCCCGGCGCCGCCCAGCGCTACCTGACCTCCCTGCGCAAGGAGATTGCCATGCAGGCGGAGCTGCACGGCAAACGCCGACCAGTGCGACAAATGCATTGGGGCGGCGGCTCACCAACATACCTGGACAACGCCCAGGTCACCGAGTTGATGCACGATCTCGCCAGCCACTTCAGGCTGATGGACAGCGGCACCCGTGAGTATTCCGTGGAGCTGGACCCGCGCACCACCGCACCGGGGGCCATTCCCCTGATGAAGGCACTGGGCTTCAACCGCGTCAGCCTCGGCATCCAGGATTTTGATCCGCTGGTACAGAAATCCATCAACCGCGTGCAACCCTACAAGATGGTACGCAAGCTGGTCGATGAGATTCGCCATTACGACTACCGCTCGCTGAGCTTCGACCTCATCTACGGCCTGCCCCACCAGGACAGCATCACGATGGCGGACACACTCCAGAAAGTGATTGAGCTCAAGCCCGACCGGATCGCCTGCTTCAACTACGCCCACTTGCCGGAACGCTTCAAGTCTCAGCGCGCGATCGACCGCCTGACCCTGCCGCTGGCCTCCGACAAGCTGCAGCTGCAGTGGCAAATTGCCGAGACCCTGCAGGCCGCCGGCTACCTACACATCGGTCTCGACCACTATGTGCTGCCCGGCGATGACCTGGCGGTCGCCCAGCGCGCAGGTAACCTGCAGCGCAACTTCCAGGGCTACTCGCTGCTACTGGCCGACGACCTGGTCGGCATGGGCGTGTCTTCCATCAGCCAGGTCGGGGACTGTTACGTGCAGAACGCCCGCAACCTGGAGGACTACTACGCAGACCTCGCCAGGGGCGAGCTGCCGATTCACCGGGGCTACCTGACCAGCTCTGAAGACCGCCTGCGCCGCCACGTGATCATGTCACTAATCTGTAACCTGTCACTGGACCTTGCCAGCTGCCAGCTGCCCAATGGCACCAGCTTCTGGCAGCACTTCGGGCAGGAATCTCTTGCTCTGGAAGAAATGCAGGCAGACGGCCTGGTGGCCCTCGATGAAAACCGCATCAGCATCACCGAACAAGGGCGGCCGTTCCTGCGCAATGTTTGTATGGTGTTTGACCAATATCTGAACCCACCGGAAGCTGCCGCCAACACGCCGCGCTATTCTGCAGTCATCTGACGGACTATACTAATGAGAGACATTCCGGGGGGAGAGCTTATGAACATTCCAGCGAAATCGGTGGGTGACGGCGATACTTCGGGTAAACGCACTCACGACTACCGCGTGAGCTGCGGCAGCTGCCGCCTCAATACGCTTTGTTTGCCCATCGCCCTGGATTCCACTGAGGTCGAACGGCTGGACAACATCATCCAGCGAGGTCGACCCTTGCAGAAAGGCGAGCATCTCTACCAGGAGGGCGTGTCCTTCTCTGCCGTGTACGCCGTGCGTTCCGGCGCGATCAAGGCCTACAGGGTCACCGACGACGGTCGCGAGCAGGTGACGGGGTTCTACTTCCCAGGCGAGATTCTAGGCATGGACGGGATCAGCAAGAACGCCCACGCCTGCTCCGCCCGCGCCCTGGAAACCTCCGCCGTCTGCGAAATTCCCTTCAGCGCCCTGCAGGAACTCAGCGTGCAGATGCCCGACCTGCAGCGCCACTTTTTCCAGCTGATGAGCCGCGAGATTACCGAAGACCAGCAGCTTATTACCCTGCTTAGCAAGAACACCGCGGAAGAACGCATTGCCGCGCTGATGCTCAGCATCTCCTCGCGCAATGCGCGCCGCAAGCTGAGCGCCACCCAGTTCCGCCTGCCGATGTCGCGGATCGATATCGGCAACTACCTGGGCCTCACCGTCGAGACGGTTAGTCGGGTTTTCAGCCGCCTGCAGAAACTCGATATCCTTGAGGTCAGCAACAAAGAAATCAAGATTCTCGACCTGGACGGGCTCAATGAGATTGCCAACGTCCACGTGGGAGACGACGAAGACTAGAAGCCTACCTTCCGGGATTCTGATGACCGCGATCCTCGCCGATTGCGAGCCTTATTGCGAGAACAGCAGGCTGGGGCCGGCGAACCCGGCCCCATAAATGGAGGCGGTGCTGAACACCGCCCGGACAAACAACGAGGGGTGAACAATGTTCAATCACGCATTGGGCCTGATGGTGCAGCCGAGTGTGCAGTGGCAGCGCGTGGCGGATTTACCGCCGCCGACGATGAAGACCATGGTGCTGTTTCCCGCCATCATGGCCTTACTGCCTGCGGCGGCCTGGTACTACGGTACCACCAATGTGGGCTGGACCGTCGGCGAGGGCGCCGCCATACGCCTGACCACCGACAGTGCCCTGACACTGATCATCCTGTTCTACTGCGCGATGGTCGGTTCCGTCGCGGTGATCGGTTACTTCATCCACTGGATGTCGAAGACCTACGGAGCCGACTCCAGCCTGGCCAAGGGCATCGTCATTGCGGGCTTCACCGCGACGCCTTTGTTCGTCGCCGGGGCCGTTGGTTTCTATCCGGTACTCTGGCTCGATATGCTTATAGGGGTGGTAGCCGTCTGTTGGTCGGTCTACCTCCTGTACCTGGGAATCCCGATTGTGATGCGCATTCCCGAGGAACGCGGCTTCCTGTTCTCGAGCGCCGTGATTGCAATTTGCCTGGTGATCCTGGTCTGCATTCTGGTGGGCTCGGTGATCCTTTGGGATTTCGGAGCCGGGCCGGCGTTTACCGACGCCTGAGCCAAAGCAACCGACATAAAGTTTTCAAGGATTCGTAGATGAGTGAGACAGCCATTAGCTCTGCTGGATCAGCCACCGGTACCACGGCACAGATGGGCGTAGACAAAGCCACCCTGAACCACCCGGTCTACAACTACAAGGTGGTGCGCCAGTTCGCTGTGATGACGGTGGTCTGGGGCATTGTCGGCATGCTGGTGGGCGTGCTGATCGCCGCCCAGCTGGCCTGGCCCATACTGAACACAGAGTTACCTTACTTTCACTTTGGACGTCTGCGTCCGCTGCACACCAACGCGGTGATATTCGCCTTTGGCGGCTGTGCCCTGTTTGCCAGCTCACTGTTTGTGGTGCAACGCACCTGCCAGGTCAGGTTGATCTCCGACACACTGGCTGCAGCAGTGTTCTGGGGCTGGCAGCTAGTGATTCTGTGCGCCGCCATCACGCTGCCATTGGGTCTCACCAGCTCAAAGGAATACGCTGAACTAGAGTGGCCCATTGACCTGCTGATCGCCGTGGTTTGGGTGCTGTATGCGATCCTTTACTTCGGCACCATCATGAAGCGCAAGGTTCAGCACATTTACGTGGCCAACTGGTTCTTCGGCGCCTTCATCATTACCGTTGCCATTCTCCACATCGTCAATAGCCTGGCCATCCCGGTGAGCATGACCAAGTCCTACTCCATCTACGCCGGCACTGTGGACGCCATGGTGCAGTGGTGGTACGGCCATAACGCGGTAGGCTTTTTCCTGACCGCCGGCTTCCTGGGCATCATGTATTACTTTGTACCCAAGCAGGCCGAGCGCCCGGTGTATTCCTACCGGCTGTCCATCGTACATTTCTGGGCGCTGATCGCCGTCTACATCTGGGCCGGCCCCCACCACCTGCACTACACCGCTCTGCCCGACTGGGCCCAGAGCCTGGGCATGGTGATGTCGCTGATCCTGCTGGCGCCTTCCTGGGGCGGCATGATCAACGGCATGATGACCCTGTCGGGCGCCTGGCATAAGCTGCGCACCGACCCCATCCTGCGCTTCCTGGTGGTGTCCCTGTCCTTCTACGGCATGTCGACCTTCGAAGGCCCGATGATGTCCATCAAGACGGTGAACGCGCTGTCCCACTACACCGACTGGACCATCGGCCATGTGCACTCCGGCGCGCTCGGCTGGGTAGCCATGGTGTCGATCGGCGCCATGTACCACCTGTTACCGATTCTGTTCGGCCGCGAGCGCATGTACAGCATCGACCTGATCAACGTTCACTTCTGGATGTCGACCATCGGCACGGTGCTTTACATCGCTTCCATGTGGGTGAACGGCATCCTGCAGGGCCTGATGTGGCGCGCCTACAACCAGGACGGCACCCTCACCTACACCTTCGTGGAGGCGCTGCAGGCCAGCTACCCGGGCTACTACGTGCGCCTGATCGGCGGCGGCATCTTTTTCCTGGGCATGTTGGTGATGGCCTACAACCTGTACATGACGGTGACCACGGATGAGACCGCCGAGGAGCAGGCTCCCTCCGGCAGTCAACCCGTCGCCGGTGCCGCGTGAGGAGCAGTCAATGAAACACGAGGTAGTTGAAAAGAACATCGGCCTGATGATGGTACTCATCGTGGTAGCCATCAGCTTTGGCGCCCTGGTGGAACTGGTGCCACTGATCTTCGGCAAGGAAGTCCGCGAGCCCATCGAGGGCCTCAAGCCGCTCAGCGCCCTGGAACTGGAGGGCCGCGATATCTATGTGCGCGAGGGCTGCAATGTCTGCCACTCACAGATGATCCGGCCGCTGCGCGCGGAGACCGAGCGCTACGGCCACTTCTCGGTCGCCGGTGAGTTCGTCTATGACCACCCCTTCCTGTGGGGTTCCAAGCGCACCGGCCCGGACCTGGCCCGCGTCGGCGGCCGCTACAGTGATGACTGGCACCGCGCCCATCTGTACAACCCGCGCGACCTGGTGCCGCAGTCCAATATGCCGGCCTTCCCCTGGCTGTTCGACCGTGACATCAACGGCGACAAGACCGGCAACAAGATGGCCGCCCTGCGCGTCGTCGGTGTGCCATACACCGATGCGGACATCGAGGGCGCCGCCGCGGCGGTGGCCGGCAAGAAAGAAATCGATGCGGTAGTCGCCTATCTGCAACAGCTCGGCACCCTGATCCAGAGGAGACGCTGAGTTTGGATATCAACACCGTGCGCGGCCTGACCACCCTGTTGCTGCTGGTGGCGTTTATCGGCCTGGTTGTCGTGGTGTACAGCCGCCGTAACAAGTCGCGCTTTGACGAAGCGGCCCAGCTGCCCTTTGCCGACGAGGAAGCCCATCGCCAGTCCATGGAACAGGCGGGGCGAGAGACCGGCGCCGACAGCGCCAACAAGGAGAAGCAAGCATGAGCAGTTTCTGGAGTGCCTGGGTCATCATACTGACCGTCGTCACTTTCATCGGGACGTTCTGGGTGCTGTTTGCGAACCGTACGCGGGCACCGGCGGACCCGGAGCAGACGACCGGTCACGCCGCCGACGGCATCGAGGAGTACGACAATCCGCTGCCCTACTGGTGGTTCCTCATGTTCATGATCACCCTGGTATTCGGCGTCGCCTACCTGGTCGTCTACCCGGGCCTCGGTAACTTCCAGGGCCTGCTCGGCTGGAACTCTACACAGCAGTGGGAAAACGAGGTAGCCCGCGCCGAGGAACGTTTCAGCGCGGTGCGCTATCGCTACCTGGCAATGCCGATCGAAGAAGTCACCGAACACCCGGAGGCCCTGCGTATGGGCCAACGCCTGTACGGCGTGAACTGCTCTGTCTGTCACGGCGCTGACGCCAAGGGCGCCTACGGCTTCCCCAACCTGGCCGACGGAGACTGGCTCTGGGGCGGTACGCCGGATGCCATCAAGCACACCCTGATATACGCCCGCCAGGCCGCCATGCCACCCTGGGAAGCCGCACTCGGTGACGAGGGCATCCGCAACGTCGCCGCCTACGTAGTGCAGTTGAGTGGTCGCGAGGTCAATGACGAAATGGCGGCGGCCGGTAAAACTCAGTACGACATGCTGTGCGTGGCCTGTCATGGTCCCGAGGGCAAGGGAAATCCGGTGCTGGGCGCCCCCAACCTGACCAACGGCATCTGGCTGTACGGTGGGTCTGAGAGCGAAATCCAGCACACCCTGCGGGTGGGCCGCAACGGCGTCATGCCCGCCTTCGGCGAACAGCTCAGCGAAGACAAGATTCACCTGATCACTGCCTACATCTACAACCTCAGTCAGGAATGATGAACACGCGGTAGCAGGCAGGCGGTAAACCATGAACAAACCTGACCTCATCGAGGTCGAGGATCTGGCACCGGCAGAAGTCGGAGAGCTGGATCTCTACCAAAAGCGGGAAAAGATCTACACCCGCAAGATCGAAGGCTTCTTCCAGCGCGTCCGGCTGTTTACCGGCTGGCCGCTGTTGGCCGGCTATTTCCTGTTGCCCTGGCTGCAGTGGGGTGACCGGCCGGCGGTGCTATTCGACCTGCCCGAGCGCAAGTTCCACATCCTGTTCATGACCTTCTGGCCACAGGACTTTCCGCTCCTGGCCTGGCTGCTGATCATCGCCGCTTTTGCCCTGTTCACGGTCACCGTGTTTCTGGGCCGGGTGTGGTGCGGCTATACCTGCCCCCAGACCGTCTGGACCAGCATCTTCATGTGGGTCGAGCAGCGCGTCGAAGGCAGTCGCAACCAGCGCATACGACTGGACAAGGAGCCCTGGTCCGCTGCCAAGTTCGGCAAGAAATTCAGCAAACACTTCCTGTGGCTGGCGGTGGCCTTCTACACCGGCATGACCTTCGTCGGTTACTTCTACCCCATTCGCGAGCTGAGCCTCGATATCCTGACCTTGCAGGTCAACGCCTGGGGCGCGGCCTGGACGCTGTTTTTTACCCTGGCGACCTATATCAATGCCGGCTGGCTGCGCGAGCAGGTCTGCGTGTTTATGTGTCCCTATGCGCGCTTCCAGTCGGTGATGTTCGACCGCGACACCCTCACGGTGGCCTACGACGCGGCCCGGGGTGAGCCCCGCGGCGCCCGCCGTCGCGACGCCGACAGGGAGGCCTCGGGTCTCGGCGACTGCATCAGCTGCCAGCTCTGCGTACAGGTCTGTCCCACCGGCATCGACATACGCGACGGTCTGCAGTATCAGTGTATCGGCTGCGCCCTCTGTGTGGACGCCTGCGACTCGGTGATGGACAAGATGGGTTACGAACCGGGCCTGATTCGCTACGCCAGCGAGCGCGAACTGGAGGGCGAAAAAACCCACTGGCTGCGTCCTCGCCTGATCGGCTATATCGTGGCCCTGCTGGTTATGGTGTCCCTGTTCTCCTGGCGAATTGCCACCCGCATACCGCTGGAACTGACGGTTATTCGCGACCGCAGCCAGCTCTATACCGAGGTGGCCGGCGGCAACATCGAGAACGTGTACACGCTGCAAATCCTGAACATGGATGAAGAAATGCATAGCTACGTCCTGCGCCTCGATGGCCTGGATGACGCCAGCATCATCGGCGAAACCGAGCTGCTGCTGAATGCCGGTGAGGTGCGCAGCCTGCCGCTGCGAGTCAGGGCACCGCGGGACAACTTCGACAGGCCCAGCAGCGCTTTTGAGTTTGTGATCGAGTCCGATGACGGCTCCGGGCTCAGCCACCGCGCCGAGAGCCGCTTCCTGGTACCGCTGGGGAATCCATGATCGACGCTTCGCCCCCACCCTGGTATCGCCAGTTCTGGCCCTGGTTTCTGTTCGGCCTGCCCGGCATTGTCGTGGTAGCCGGTCTCACGACCTGGTGGATCGCCGCCCACAATGCCGACAGCCTGGTGGCCGAGGATTATTACAAGGAAGGCCTGGCCATCAACCGCGAACTCGGCAAGCAGCGGCTGGCGGAGCGGCTGGGCATGGCCGCGGAGCTCAACTTCCGCGACGGCAACATCGACATCCGGCTGACCGGCGACAACCGTCCCGATGCCCTGATACTGGAACTCTCCCACCCGCTGGATGCGGCCCACGACATGGAGCTGCGGCTGGCCCAGATTACGCCGGGCCTGTACAGCGCGCCGGCGGACCTGGGCATCAGCCAGCGCTGGTTCTGGGAGCTGGAGCCGATTGAAAGCAACGCCGGGCGCCGCTGGCAGTTGCTCGGGGAGCTTAAGCTCCGCGATGCTGACCCGCGCTGACAGCGAGCGCTGCTACCACTGCGGCGAGCCGGTGCCAGCCGGCACCTTTTTCAGTGCAGAGATCGACGGCGAGGCGCGGCCCATGTGTTGCCCCGGTTGCCAGGCGGTGGCGAAGCTGATCGCCGGCAGCGGCCTCGACTCCTTCTACCGCTTGCGTACCGAACTCAACGAAACCGCAGCGCCGCTACCCGAGGAGAACCTGTATCTCGCTTATGACGACCCGGCCAACAGCGCCGATTTTGTCAGCGGCCTGGACGACGGCCTGCAGCGCGCCCAGCTGCTACTGGGCGGCATCAGCTGCGCTGCCTGCACCTGGCTGATCGAGAAGGCGCTGCTGGCAAACCCGGCGGTACGAGCCGCCAACGTCAATCTGTCCCAGCAGTCGCTGGTGGTCGAGTTCAACCGCGACCGCTTGCCCGTCAGCGAGCTGTTCCAACAGCTGCTGGCGCTGGGCTACGACCCCCATCCCTGGCAGCTGAGCGAAGGTGCACGCCTGATAGAGACCGAGCAGCGCGCGGCCCTCAGGGAACTGGCAGTGGCCGGGCTGGCCATGATGCAGGTGGGCATGTTCGGCATTGCCCTGCACGCCGGCGACATCCAGGGCATCGCGCTGGAATACCGCGGCCTGATGCGCTGGGTCAGCCTGCTGATCGCCAGCGTGGTGGTGCTCTACAGCGCCCGCAGCTTCTTCCGCAATGCCTGGAACAATCTGCGCTTCGGGCGGCTGGTCATGGACGTACCGGTAGCACTGGCGATTGGCCTCGCCTACATTGCCAGCGCCTGGGCCACGGTCAGAAACGATGGCGAAGTCTATTTCGACTCCATTGCGATGTTCACCTTCTTCCTGTTGCTGGGCCGTTACCTGGAACGGCAGGTGCGACGCAGGGAGTACCTGCGCCAGACTGACTTACAGAGCTTGCTGCCGGTGGCCGCGCTGCGGCGTGAGGGAGACCGCTGGCAGACCGTCGCCACCCGCTCGATCCGCGCGGGTGATGAATTACTGCTGCGAGCCGGCGACACCGTTCCCGCCGACGGCGTGTTGCTGGACGGCGGTGGCGCCGTCGATGAGGCCGCCTTCACCGGCGAACACCTGCCGCGCAGTATTGGCCCCGGAGAGCGGGTCTGCGCAGGTACCGTGCTGCGCGAAGGCGGTGGCAGCATGCGAGTGGACTGCGACGCAGCCGGCAGCCGGTTAGCCACCATGCTGTCCATGCTGACCCGCGGCGGGGACAAGCCGGCGCTGGCCAAGCTTGCGGACCGGGTAGCCGCCCGATTTGTCGGTGTGGTACTGCTGGTGGCAGCCGGGGTGGCCGCCTACTGGCTGCACACGGACCCATCCCGGGCGCTGTGGATTACCCTCTCAGTGCTGGTGGTGAGCTGCCCCTGCGCACTGGCGCTGGCCACCCCCGCGGCTCTCACCGCCGCTACCGCGCATCTGCGCCGCCGCGGCCTCCTGCTGGTGGGCGAAGACAGCCTGGAAGCCCTGCTGCGCTGCCGCCGGGTCGTCTTCGACAAGACCGGCACCCTGACCCGCGGCCATCTGCGGCGCCGGGAAACCCGCATTGCAGGTGAGATCTCCGAAGCTGATGCGTTGGCGCTGGCTGCTGCCCTCGAACAGCAGGGCCGGCACCCCATCGCCCAGGCCTTTGCCGACATCACTCCGGCCCGCGGCCTCGAACAGGTGGAAGTTGTGGCCGGCCGCGGTATTCGCGGCTGGCTTAACGGCCGCCGGCTGGCCATCGGCAGCCCGAGCTTCGTAACCGGCACCTGCCCGAAGCTCCCAGCCCCGCCAACCAGCCCCGGACACTGGATAGCGCTGGCGGACCAACTGGGCCCGCTGGCCTGGATCGCGCTGGAAGATACACCCCGCAACGATGCCGCACAGACAGTCAGGGCCTTGCAACGGCGCGGGCTGACTGTGGAACTGCTCACCGGCGACCCGTCCGATGCCGGCCCGGAACTGGCGCAGCAGCTCGACCTGGACGCCGCCCGCATCGGCGCCAGTCCCCAGGACAAGCTCGACCATATCCACAGACTGCAGGCCGCCGGCACTCCGGTAGCCATGGTCGGTGACGGCCTCAACGACGCACCGGTACTGGCCGCTGCGGACTGTGCCTTCGCGGTCAACCAGGCCACCGACCTGGCCAAATCCCAAGCGGATGCGATCCTGCTGGGCCAGTCGCTCGGGCCCCTCGATGATGCCTTTGGCATGGCCGTGCGCTGCCGCAAGACCATCCGCCAGAACATGGGCTGGGCGCTGAGCTACAACGCCCTCGCCGTGCCCCTGGCGGCGGCCGGCTGGGTGCCTCCCTGGGCCGCTGCCGTGGGCATGAGCGCCAGCTCGCTGCTGGTTGTTCTCAACAGCCTCCGGCTAAAATAGCGTCATGGACAGTCTCTACATCCTTATTCCCATTGCCCTGGTGTTCTGTGCCGTCGCCATCAAGCTGCTGCTGTGGGCGATCGACAGCGGTCAGTACGACGATCTCGACAAGGAGGCCTGGCGCATCCTGATGGATGAAGAAGACACCCAGCCCCACGAGCGGAAGCCGCAGGATTGAGCGGGACGGAAACCAGCCTCGTCGCCGCAGTCACCCTCGGACTTCTCGGCAGCAGCCACTGCCTGGTCATGTGCGGCGGCATCAGCGCCGCCCTGGGCATGGGCACGGCTTCCCACAATCGCTACTGGTTGCTGCTGCTGTTTCAGTTGGGCCGCATTGCCACTTACATGGCGCTGGGTGCAGGCCTCGGCGCGGCCGTGGGCAGCGTCGCCGGGCTCAGCGACTCACTGCTGCCGCTGCTGCGCATCCTCTCCGGGGCATTGCTGGTCGCCATGGGCCTGTATGTCGCCAACGCCTGGGCGGGCCTGACCTGGCTGGAGCGTGGCGGCCAGTTCCTGTGGCGGTATGTCGAGCCGCTGGCGCGCAGACGCCTGCCGGTGTCGCGGTCACGAGATGCCCTGGCCGTTGGCCTCTACTGGGGTTTCCTGCCCTGCGGCCTGATTTACACCGCCCTGGCCTGGACGGCCACCGCCGGCGACTGGCAGCGGTCTGCCCTGCTGATGGGCGCCTTCGGTCTCGGCACCCTGCCGGCGATGCTGGCCACCGGCCTGGCGGCACAGCGCATCATGGGCCTGCTCGGCAGGCGCGGCTTGCGTCGGGTAGCGGGAGCGTTGCTGGTGATTGCGGGTCTGTGGACGGCCTGGATCGGCCTGCAACACGCGGGGCACGGAAATCACGGCGGGGCTGACGTCTCGGAAGAATTCCCGGAAGACGCCGCCCCGCATTCACATCATATGCACTAGAAACGGTAGGAAACGCCTAGCATGTAGACCCAGGGATCAATCTCGACGTCGAACTGCACGTCGGCCAGTTCAGTTTGGATCGTCGCCTCGGTGTCGATATCGATCCACCAGACGCTGGCATTCACGCCCCACTTGTCGTTGAACATGTAGTCGAAGCCGGCCCGCGCCGAGAGGCCCCAGGAGTCGTCCAGGTCCAGGTCCGCGGGTACCGGATCGGTGCTGCCGGTTACCGGCTCGGTGATCGCACCCAGCGCGGCTTCCAGTTCGCCATCGACTTCTTCGTCCCAGAAGTAGGTGTAGTTGATGCCGGCGCCCACAAAGGGTTGGAATTTGGATTCCTGGCCGCCCATCGGGTACCACATGAAGGTCAGGGTCGGCGGCAGGTGCTTGGTAGAGCCTGCATCAATGCCCACGCCGTTGACGGTGATATCGTGCTCGAAGGGCGTTGCGGCCAGCAACTCGACCGCCCAGATGTCGGTCAGCATATAAGTAATGGTGATGCCGAGCTGGGTGTTGTCGTCGACGTCGACGCCGTCCAGGGTGGCCAGGCCAGCGACGTCAATCTGGTCGCTGTCGGCGTCCGGGTCGACGTTGGCGGCGCCGACGCGCAGAATCCAGTCGCCCTGTTCTGCCTGCACCGGCACAGCCGTAAATGTTGCCGCCGCCAGGGCGGCAAGGATCAGGTTACGGGAAATCATCAGTTCACTCCTGTTGTGGTTGTTGATTCCTGCGGGAACCTTACAACAGGGTGTGTTGCAGGGGCTTGACGAAGGTCAACCCCCTGAAACTTTGGTGCTAATTGGGAATTTTTACCGTTTTCGGCGGCCGTTTCAGGCAGCTTTGCGAACCCGGTTGGCGGTGTACTGGCGCTGCTGCTCCATGGCCTCCGGCACCCGGTCGCCGATCCCCTCGAAGTAGTCGCGCTGCTCTTCGCATTCCCTCAACACCTGCTCCGGATCGATCGCCATGAGCGCGTCGAACTGCTCGCGGGTGTAGTCGAGCCCGGTCCAATCGAGATCGTCGTAGGTGGGAGAGACGCCCAACAGGTTTTCGTGGGCTTCGGCCTCGCCGGCGGCGCGGCGGGCAATCCACTGCAGCACTCGCATGTTCTGACCAAAGCCCGGCCACATGAACTTGCCCTCGGCGTTCTTGCGGAACCAGTTGACGCGGTAAATGCGCGGCGGCTGGGTGAGCTCGCCCTTCATACTCAGCCAGTGGCTCCAGTAGTCGGCAACGTTGTAGCCGCAGAACGGCAGCATCGCCATCGGATCGCGGCGAATAGCGGCCTGGTTTTCGGCTGCCGCCGTCGCCTCGGAACCCATGGTGGCCGCCAGATACACACCGTGGTCCCAATCGTGGCTCTCATAAGCCAGCGGGAAGGTGGTGCTCATGCGACCGCCGAACAGGAAGGCGCTGATGGGTACGCCGGCGGGGTCTTCCCAGGCCGGGTCCATGCTCGGGCACTGTGACGCCGGGGTGGTGAAGCGGGCGTTGGGGTGCGCCGCCTTGCGACCGCAGTCTGGGGTCCAGTCCTCGCCCTTCCAGTCGATCAGGTGAGCCGGCGGTTCCTCGGTCATGCCTTCCCACCAGACGTCGCCGTCATCGGTCAGGGCGACGTTGGTAAAGATCGTGTTCTTTGCGATGGTGCGCATGGCCGCCGGGTTGGAGTCCTCCGAGGTACCCGGCGCCACGCCGAAGAACCCCGCCTCCGGGTTAATAGCATATAGACGGCCGTCTTCGCCTGGCTTCAACCAGGCGATATCGTCACCCACAGTGGAGACCTTCCAGCCCTCATAACCTTGCGGCGGAATCAGCATGGCCAGGTTGGTCTTGCCGCAGGCGCTGGGGAAGGCCCCGGCGATATAGGTTTTCTCGCCGCCGGGAGATTCCAGGCCGAGAATCATCATGTGCTCGGCCATCCAGCCCTCGTCGCGGGCCATCGCCGAGGCGATGCGAAGCGCCACGCACTTCTTGCCGAGCAGCGCGTTGCCGCCATAGCCGCTGCCGTAGGACCACACCTGGCGCTCCTCAGGGAAGTGCACGATATAGCGGTTGTCCGGGTCGCAGGGCCAGGGCACATCCTGAGCGCCCGCTGCCAACGGCATGCCCACCGAGTGCAAACACTTGATGAAGAAACCGTCGCCGAGGGCGTCCAGCACCGGACGGCCGATGCGCGCCATGATATACATGCTCACCACCACGTAGGGCGAGTCAGTGACCTGCACACCAATCTGGGAGATATCCCCACCGGGGCCCATCATGAACGGGATCACGTACAAGGTGCGGCCTTCCATGCAGCCATCGAACAGCGGCGCCAGGGTTTGAAGCATCTCTTCCGGGTCGCGCCAGTTGTTGGTGGGGCCGGCGTCGGCCTGTTCGCGGCTGCAGATGAAGGTGCGGTCTTCCACCCGCGCCACATCGCGGCTGTCGGAGCGGCACAGGTAGCTGCCCGGGCGCTTCTCCTCGTTCAGGCGAATAAACGCCCCGGCATCGACCAGCTCATTACACAGGCGCTGGTATTCCTCTTCGGAACCGTCACACCAGTAGATATCCCTGGGTTGACACAGCCTGGCCATGTCTGCGACCCAGCTGTCCAATTGAGAGCCAATAGAATCCGGTTTGTTTGTTTCCATGAAGAGCGGTACCGAGAGCAGGTGAATGAACAATGACTACGATTGCAGGCGCGGAATTCTACCAAGGCTCCTCGACGTTTTGAACCGCGCTCTGGTCCCGCCGGCAGTGCGCTACAACGGCTCCAGGGCGTCGCCACAGCCGCGGTATTTGCGGCCGTCCAGGTCCACCCGCACGCGGTTGGAGTAAGACTGGCCGGACATAGTGTCAAAACAGTGGTGCAGCTCGATTTCCACCACCATGTGATGGCGCTCATTGCTGGTCTCGTAGCGCTCGCGGCCGTCCAGCAGTTCCACTTCCGGGGTGGGCAGCAACACCCTGCGGCTGCCGTAATCCGCCACCATCAGCATGTTGCGCTCGGCCTGGATTTCCAGCACCCAGCCGGGCTCCTGGCCCACGGCGCGGAAGTTCACACCGCGCCGGCGGGCGTCTTCCCAGGGTCCGCGGGAGCGGTTGAGTCTGCAGCCGCGGTAGCGCCGGGAACCAATATCCAGCATGGCCTCTTCGCCCTTGCTCCAGAACATCGCGCCACCATCCTCGTATCGAGTGCCCGAGGCAGAGCGCACCTGCCCCAGTACGCGGTAGTCGTCAGGCAGGTGCAGGGCTATTTCACCTTGCCCGGCGCGGGCCACGAACTCGAAATCGCCGCATTCATAGACCAGGGTCTGGCCAACGGGCCCGGGCTTGTTCCCCGCAGATTCCGGCCGGTAGCCGGCACAGCCCGCCAGCAGCGCCAGTCCGATCGCCGTCCAGCTTGCAATGATGATTCGCATGCTTCTCACCTATTTCTGCTCCAACACCACCAGTTCCGGAATCCAGTTGGCGGCGCGCCGCGCCAGGCGCTGCTCCAGTGACTCCTCATCATAGTCTGCCTCGGCGGGCGGAGCGGTAATGTCATCGCGCAGCGACTGCTCAAGCACCAGCCCCCGCAGGTGCCCGTCGATCTCGCTGGTGACATACACCAGGTGATTGCAGCGCCCACAGTGCATGAAGTCCGCGGTGAAAGTGCCGAAGGCATGGGCATACAGGTAGCGTCTGTCGCGCACCCGGACTTCGAGGCGGCCGTCGGCAACGCTGACGTAGCGGGCTTCCCGCGGTAGGCAGAACTCACACTGGCAGGCCCGCGGCGTGAGCTCGTCGAGGTCCTGATTGCAATGGAGGAGATAGGTGACCGCGCCACAGGCGCAACCGCCCGGGTGCTGGAAGCGATAGTCAGTCACGCTGCAAGCCTCTCACGTTTCGATAGCGTCGCAAAGTATCGGCAATGATCACCCCCAGACCCAACCACACCAGCATAAAGCTGCCCAGCTGCACCAGGTTCAACGGCTCGCCGAAGATGAAGATCGCCACCAGCAGCTGACAGGTCGGGCCGATGTAGAAAGTCAGCCCCATAGCGGTAAGCGCCAGTCGGTGGGACGCGGCCACGTATAATACGAGCGGCACCGTGGTGATTACCCCGGCCCCAGCCAGAAACAGGTCTACCCGGGTGCCGAATTCGCCGAAGCTGGCGCCGCCGGACCACCACAGCCAGCCTATCGCCACTGGCGCCAGGAAAGCTACTTCCATGGCCAGGCCTTCGATGGCACCAATATGCACCAGTTTGCGCACCAGGGTGTAGAGCCCGAAGGACACCGAAACACTCAATGCCACTAGGGGCAGGCCGCCCATATCCCAGATCAGTATGGACAGGCCCAGGGCCGCCAGGGCAATAGCGATTGCCTGCGCCCGGTCGATCACTTCTCGCAACACGATGACACCGATTGCCACGTTGACCAGCGGCAGCAGGAAATAGCCAAGGCTGGCCTCGGCGGCGTGATCGTGGGTCACGGCCCAGACGAAGACTCCCCAGTTACAGGCCTGCGCCGTGGCGGAAACAGCAATCACCATGAAGGTGCGCGGCGTCAACCACTGGGCTGCCGTCTCTCGCAGACGGCCCAGCACGGCGAGCAGCAGCACCAGCAATAGCAACGACCACAGCACCCGGTGGGCGACGATATCCAGTGCCGGCACCGGCTGCGCCTGCACCCAGTACAGTGGCGCAAAGCCCCAGATCAGGTGCGCCGCAACGGCCGCCGCCAGGCCCGGGTTCACGGCCACAGGACCAGGGCAATCATGCGCAACGCCAGCAGCGAGACCAGCAGGCGAAACCAGAGCAGGAAGTTAACCTCGGGGATGTACTGCCGCAGGCGGGTCCCCAGCCAGGAGCCGAACATGACGCCGGCCACCATACCCGCCAGCAGCAGGCCGTACTGGCTGAAGGCAAAGCCCATGGCGGCAA
>JANQGK010000136.1 GCA_028277365.1 Halieaceae bacterium
GCCCCGCGCTTGCCGACCCACTCTACGCCAAGAACCTGGCGCCGCTGGCCGGCCTGTTCGGCTTTCCCAACCTGCGTAATGCCCGGACCCTGGAGGCCGGCGAGTTCACCACCGCTATCCACGGCAACATCGCCAACAACTACAGTGTTGATAACGACGCCAGCGAATCGGTCAATTTCGATGTGGAAACCCGTCGCTTCGCCCTGCGCGGTGCTGTTGGCCTCGGCTGGGGTGTCGATTTCGAAGCCGAACTGCCCTGGCTGCGCCACGAGGGTGGCGACCTCGACAAGCTGATCGAGAACTGGCACGAGTTCTGGAGCCTGCCCGACGGCGACCGCGACGAGGTGCCGCGCGACCTCATCGACATTCGCTTCAGTACGCCCGGCGCTGCCTTCGCCCTGCAGGAAGAGGTGGAAGGCTGGGGCGACCTGAACCTGGCTCTGACCAAGCAGGTGTGGAGTTCGGAGACCGCGGCGCTGAGCCTGCGTGCCGGTGCCAAGCTCGGTACCGGTGACGAGGATGAACTGCTGGGCAGCGGAAGCGAGGATTACTATCTGTCATTCAATGCCAGCGGTGAGCACCGCGGCGATTGGCCCATCACCTGGCACGGCCAGCTGGGCTACCTGCACGCCGGCGACGCTGACGTGCTGGGCGCTATTCAAGAGCAGGACCTGTGGTTTGCCAGCGGCGGCATGGAGTGGCGCACCTGGCAGAGCTTCCATCTCAAGCTGCAGATAGACAGCCACGCGGAGGTGGCGGATTCCTCACTCACCCAGCTGGGCGATGCCAGCGTGCAGATCACCGCCGGTGCCAGCTGGCTGTTTGCCCGCGGCTGGGAAGCGGAGTTCAGCTTCAGTGAAGATATCGCCGTGGATACCTCACCGGACTTCGTACTGCAGTTCGGCCTGCGCTACCAGGTATCTGGGGGCTGACGCGCCCTCGGCCGGGCGCCCCTAGCCGGGCGCCCCCATTAGCGCGCCTCCAGCTTTGCCGCAGCGCGGGCGGCCGCGGCGCGTACCTGGTCGGGGGCGGTGCCGCCCACGTGGTTGCGGGCCGCCACCGAGCCTTCCAGCGTCAGCACCTCGAACACGTCTTCGTCGATCTGCTCGCTGAAACCCTTAAGCGTCTCGAGGCTCAGTTCGGCAAGATCAGCTCCCTCGGCGACGCCGTGGGCGACGGCCGAGCCGACAACTTCGTGGGCATCGCGAAACGGAATGCCCTTGCGCACCAGATAGTCGGCCAGGTCGGTGGCTGTGGAGAAGCCGCGTCTGGCGGCCTCGCGCATATTGTCGCGCCGCGGCACGATGGCCGGCGCCATGTCGGCGAAAGCGCGCAGGCAGTCGAGCAAGGTGTCGATGGTATCGAACAGCGGCTCCTTGTCTTCCTGGTTGTCCTTGTTGTAGGCCAGCGGCTGGCTCTTCATCAGGCTCAGCAGCGCGACCAGGTGGCCGTTCACGCGGCCGGTCTTGCCGCGCACCAGTTCCGGTACGTCGGGATTTTTCTTCTGCGGCATGATCGACGAGCCGGTGCAGAAGCGGTCCGGCAGTTCCACGAAATCGAACTGCGCTGAGGTCCACAGCACCAGCTCCTCTGACATACGTGACAGGTGGGTCATCAGCAGCGCACCGGCGCTGACAAACTCGATCGCAAAGTCGCGATCGCTGACCGAATCCAGGGAGTTTTCGGTGGGGCCGTCGAAGCCCAGCGCCGCCGCCGTCTGCGCGCGATCAATCGGGTAAGAGGTGCCGGCCAGGGCCGCGGCGCCCAGCGGGCTCAGATTCATGCGGGCGTGGCAGTCCTGAAAGCGTGCGTGGTCGCGCTCGAGCATTTCGTTCCAGGCCAGCAAGTGATGGCCGAAGGTGACCGGCTGCGCTGTCTGC
>JANQGK010000151.1 GCA_028277365.1 Halieaceae bacterium
GACGGGGGCGGGGTATGTCATCCTGGACCCCGTGACCGGCGTCGGACATACAGTGTGTGGAAGGCCAGTGCGCCGACCACAATCACCAGGTCGCGGCCAATCACCAGCAGCGCCAGCCACCAGGGAATCAGCCCCGCCACCGCCATGCACGGGTAGGCGCCACTCAACATGACTTTGTCCGCCAGTGGGTCGACGACCGCGCCGTAGCGTGAGGTGGCATCCAGGCTGCGCGCCAGCCAGCCGTCGACGCCGTCGCTCACGCCGGCTGCCAATGCTACCCACAGCACGCCTTTGAAATCTCCCTGCAGGATCATCCAGCACAGGGGAATGGCCAGCAGTAATCTGAGCGTGGTCAGCGTGTTGGGAATCTGGCGCACGACGGTGCCTGCCATCACGTCCTCTCCCGAATAATGCTGTAGGGCTATAGTTTAACCGCTACGGCCCGGCCAAAAAAAAGGGCCGGCGCTGGCCGACCCTTTCGCATTCCGAAGCAACGACAAACTACAGCGATGCGTCGAGTTCCGGTACGGCATTGAACAGGTCGGCCACCAGGCCGTAGTCCGCTACCTGAAAAATCGGCGCGTCCTCGTCCTTGTTGATGGCCACGATGACCTTGGAGTCCTTCATGCCCGCCAGGTGCTGGATGGCGCCGGAGATGCCCACGGCGATGTACAGGTCAGGCGCCACGATCTTGCCGGTCTGGCCGACCTGCATATCGTTGGGTACAAAACCGGCATCAACGGCAGCCCGGGAGGCGCCCACGGCTGCGCCCAGCTTGTCGGCCACTGACTCCAGCATGGCGAAGTTCTCACCGTTCTGCATACCGCGACCGCCGGAGATCACGATGCTGGCGGAGGTCAGCTCCGGACGGTTGGACACCGCCATTTCTTCGCCGACGAACGCAGAGATACCGGCATCGTGTACCGCATCGACCGCTTCCACGCTGGCACTGCCGCCCTCGGCTGCCACTGCGTCAAAGGCCGTGGTGCGTACGGTGATGACCTTCTTGGCATCCATGGATTGCACGGTGGCAATCACGTTACCTGCATAAATCGGGCGCTTGAAGGTGTCGGCGGACTCGACCGAAATGATGTCGGAAATCTGGCCCACGTCCAGCAGTGCTGCGACCCGTGGCATGATGTTCTTGCCGCTGGTGGTGGCTGCGGCCACCACGTTGTCGTAGTTCGCACCCAGTTCGGCAACCAGCAGGCTCACGTTCTCAGCGAGCTGGTGGCCGTAGGCGGCGTTGTCGGCACACAATACCTTGCCGACGCCAGCGACCTTGGCTGCCGCTTCAGCGACTGCACCACAGCCCTCTCCGGCGACCAGGATGTCGATGTCCGCCCCCAGGGCCTGAGCCGCAGCAACTGCGTTAAGGGTTGCCGGCTTGAGGGTGGCGTTGTCGTGTTCTGCAAGTACCAGCGTGCTCATGAGATCACCTTTGCTTCATTCTTCAGTTTGTCGACCAGCTGCTCGACGCTCTCTACCATGATCCCGGCCTGGCGCTCTGCCGGCGGCTCGACTTTCAAGGTGGTCAAGTGGGCCTTGGGCTCAACGCCCAGGTCAGCCGGCGCCAGCACGTCCAGCGGCTTCTTCTTGGCCTTCATGATGTTGGGCAGCGACGCGTAGCGCGGCTCATTGAGACGCAGGTCGGTCGTGACGATGGCAGGCAGATTCAGCGACACCGTCTGCAGGCCGCCGTCTACCTCGCGGGTTACATTGACTTTGTCGCCGTCAATGGCGACCTCGGAGGCGAAAGTGCCCTGTGCCATGTTGGTGAGTGCACCCAGCATCTGGCCGGTCTGGTTGTTGTCGCCGTCGATGGACTGCTTGCCAAGGATGACCAGCTGGGGCTCCTCTTTCTCGATAACGCCCTTGAGCAGCTTGGCCACCACCAGCGGCTCGACCGCGCCTTCGGTTTCTACCTGGATGCCGCGATCGGCGCCGAGAGCCAGGGCGGTGCGGATCTGCTCCTGGCAGGTCTTGTCGCCGACGGATACGGCAACCACCTCGGTAGCGGTGCCCGCTTCCTTCAGGCGAACAGCTTCTTCAACAGCGATTTCGCAGAACGGGTTAATGGCCATTTTGACGTTGTTCAGGTCGACGTCGGACCCGTCAGCCTTCGCGCGAACCTTGACGTTGTAGTCAACCACGCGCTTTACAGCTACAAGAACCTTCATGGATTCTCCACAGATCAGGGGTAAATGAATGGGTGGGTCGGTGTTTCGGGCGGGTATCATGCCCACATCACAATGGCAGGTCAAGGGCCGAAAATGACCCGGGAATTGACCGCAGAGCGCACTGAGATTTCTCGCGTATCTGTTTGATTTATATGCGGTATCTTGCGGCTTTATAGAGATTTGAACGGGAAAACACTATACTTCCTGTCCTTCATTTGACCGACACATGACGAGGTAGCTTTCGTGGAACGCGAATCGATGGAATTTGACGTGGTGATCGTTGGTGCAGGTCCTGCCGGCCTGTCCGCTGCCTGCCGCATCATGCAGCTTGCGGCTGAGAAATCACAGGAAATCACGGTTTGCGTGGTGGAGAAAGGCTCCGAGGTCGGCGCTCATATACTGTCCGGCGCGGTGTTCGAGCCGCGCGCCATGGACGAGTTATTCCCCGACTGGAAAAACCAGGGCGCCCCGCTGGCGACCGAGGTGACCGGCGACCAGTTCTTTTTCTATACCAGCCAGAGCGGTGCCATCAAGCTGCCCAATTTCCTGATCCCCAAGCCCACCCACAACGACGGCAACTACATCACTTCCATGGGCAACGTCTGCCGCTGGCTGGCGGAGCAGGCCGAGGGCCTGGGCGTGGAGGTCTATCCGGGCTTTGCGGCCGCGGAAGTGCTGTTCCACGAGGACGGCCGCGTCAAGGGAATCGCCACCGGCGACATGGGTATCAGCGCGGATGGCCAGCAGAAAGACAGCTACATGCCTGGCATGGAGTTGCACGCAAAGTACACCCTGTTCGCAGAGGGCTGTCGCGGCCACCTCGGCAAGCAGCTCATCAAGCACTTCGAGCTGGATAAGGACTCCGATCCCCAGCACTACGGCATCGGCATCAAGGAAATCTGGGAAATTCCCGCCGAACAGCACCAGGAGGGCCTGGTGGTCCACGGCCTGGGCTGGCCGCTGAAAGAGAGCGGTTCCAGCGGCGGCGCCTTCCTGTACCACGCCGAGAACAATCAGGTGTACGTGGGCCTGATCACCGACCTCAACTACTCCAACCCCCACGTCAGCCCCTACGACGAATTCCAACGCTGGAAACACCACCCGGAAACCAGCAAGTACCTGGAAGGCGGCAACCGTCTGGCCTATGGCGCCCGCGCTATCGCCAAGGGCGGCCTGAACTCACTGCCGAAAATGCATTTCCCCGGCGGTCTGCTGATCGGCTGCGACGCCGGCACCCTGAATTCGGTCAAGATCAAGGGGAACCACACCGCCATGAAGAGCGGTATGGTCGCTGCCGAAACCGTGGTAGAAGCCCTTGCCCAGGGCGACGCCGCGCCTGCGGACCTGGCCGCCTTTGCCGATAACTTCAAGGCCTCCTGGGCCTGGCAGGAGCTGTACACCACACGCAACTTTTCGGGCTTTATGCACAAGTTCGGCACCTTCCTTGGGGCCGGTCTCGTATGGCTGGACCAGAATATCTTCGGCGGCAAGATGCCCTTCACCTTGCGGGACAGCACTCCGGATTACGCCACCCTGAAACCGGCGGCGGATTGCAAGGCGCCGGACTACCCCAAGCCGGACAATAAGCTCAGCTTCGACAAGCTGTCTTCGGTGTTCCTGTCGAATACCAACCATGAGGAAGATCAGCCCTGTCACCTGACGCTGGCTGACGCCAGCGTACCGATCCAGGTCAACCTGCCGAAGTACAACGAGCCGGCTCAGCGCTACTGCCCGGCGGGCGTATATGAGGTGGTGGAGGACGGTGACAGCCCGCGCTTCCAGATCAACGCCCAGAACTGCGTGCACTGCAAGACCTGTGACATCAAAGACCCGTCGCAGAACATCAATTGGGTCACGCCGGAAGGCCTGGGCGGGCCAAACTACCCGAATATGTGAAGGGGCCTCTGCTGCATAAGCGGGTAATGCAGAGGTTTCTGAATTTAAGAGATAGGGAAGAACAGGCCGTCGCTTTCCACGCCGGTCTGGCCTTCGCGATCCTCGGCCACTTCCACCAGCCGATACCAGGCCGCGCGGTTTAATACGGCCGCCAGCCCGTGGTCGAGCCCCACTGCCGGAACAGCATTATCGGCACCGGGGCTGTCCGGGAGAAACAGCGGGTAATCACGGCCCAGCAAGTAGCGCTGGCCGGTGTTGGTGATCACGGTAATGAAAGACCCGTTTTCCGCCGATTCGCCTGCGTCGAAATCCACGATTTGCAGCGGGAAACCTTCGACCTGAATACGCCACTTCTCCACCGGCGTGACCAGGTAGTACTCACCGTCGGCCTCGCGCCGCAGAATGCTGGCGAAAAGCTGCACCAGGCTGGCGCGGCGGATGGGCTCGCCCTCATGCCACCAGCTGCCATCGCGCTGAATCCGGATATCGATTTCGCCGGACAACTCCGGGTGCCAAAGATGCAGCGGCGGCCGGCCCGGCGCCCTGCTTTCGGCGCCCTCGCCCCCCAACTGCTCGCTGATACGCTCGAGCCGCTCCTCTGACATGCCTGCGGCAGACCCTCAGGAAATGCAGGGCTGGCCTTCGCCGATGACGCGCACGTTGATGACACCCTCGACCGCGCGCATCTTTGCCAGTGCGTCGTCGCTGGGCATACAGGCGACGTCAATCAGGTTGTAGGCCACATCACCGCGGCTCTTGTTGAGCATATCAATGATGTTGATGTTCTCGTCAGCCAGCAGTGACAGCAGTTTCCCCAGCATCGTCGGCACGTTGTCGTTGCTGATGGCCAGGCGTACGCCTTCGGCGGGCTCCAGTTGCAGAGTCGGAAAGTTGACGGAGTTACGGATATTGCCGTGCTCAAGGAAGTCGCGCACCTGATCCGCGGCCATCATGGCGCAGTTTTCCTCTGCCTCGTCGGTTGAGGCACCGATGTGCGGCATGAGGATGACATCGTCGCGGCCGATAAGCTTCGGGGACGGAAAATCGGTGATGTAGCGGCGTAGCTTGCCGTTCTCCAGTGCCTCCAGCACGGCCTCACCGTCGACAATCTCCTGGCGTGCAAAGTTCAGCAGGCAGGTGTCCGGCTTGACCTGTGAAAGCAGCTCGCTGTTGATCAGGCCGCGAGTGCTGTCGAGCACTGGCAAGTGCAAGGAAATGTAGTCGCAGTGAGCAAACAGCGACTGCAGTGCATCCATCTTCTGCACCTGGCTGGACAAGCGCCAGGCCGCCTCCACCGACAGTGCCGGATCGTAACCGCACACTTCCATACCCAGGGTCAGGCCCATTTCCGCCACCAGCGAACCGATGGCACCCAGACCGACAACGCCCAAGGTCTTGCCCGTGATCTCACTGCCTTTGAACTGCTTTTTCTGAGCTTCCAGCACACGGTTGAGCTCGGCTTCATCGGCCATCTCGGCGAGGGTGCTGACGTAGTTAATGCCCTCGACGATACCGCGGGAGCCCAGCAACAGCGCAGCGGCTACCAGCTCTTTAACCGCGTTGGCGTTGGCGCCCGGCGCGTTGAATACCGGAATGCCGCGGCGCGTGCACTCATCCACGGGAATATTGTTCGTTCCTGCGCCCGCGCGCCCGATACAGGCAACGGTGTCGGCGATCTCCCCCAACTGCAGCTTGTGGCTGCGCAGCAGGATGGCGTCCGGATGAGAGAACTCGCTGGCGAGCTCGTATTGCTCGCGTGGAAACCGATCCAGTCCCTTTACGGAAATCTGGTTGAGTGTCAGGACCTTGTACACCGTGTTGAGCCTCTCGTGTTTGAACGCTTGGTATCCGGGCGTCAGCTTCGCGTGATGTCCGCTTCGCTGCGCAACTGTTGTTGGAAGTATTCGTCGGCCTGGCGGCCGTATTCACCGATAAGCTGGCGCTCGATCAGACGCCGCTGGCCTTCGTTGATCATCTCGGCACTGCCGGGAATGACCTTCACCAGCTCGAAGAGTTCGATATCGCCTTCAGGGCTCTGTACGTACTCGAAGGTCTTCTGGCCTTCCGCCGGCGCCGGTAACTGGCCACCACCCGCACTCAATCGCGGCCGCTGCGGCCTGTGGGATTGGGACCTTGCAAGCGGA